>CAZDLO010000006.1:0-83514 GCA_964506325.1 uncultured Tangfeifania sp. | reverse complement strand
ATTTTACTGCTTTTTATTTAATTACTGTGTCCGAGGGACTTTTTCAGTGCCCTCGCAGTTGCTCAACCTTTTTTATTCCTGCTAGTCTACACTGACCAGCTTGTCCTTGTTGTTGATCGATTTAATGGCTTCCTGCAGAGTGTTGTCAATACCACTGATAACACTGTAGAATCCCTCCTCCCCGACAATATTTCGGGCTATATAAGCCATTAACTGGGTTTCGATAATCTTCCCGGATGCTTTTATCCCGGCATCCTGGTTGGGAACCCCGTTTTTCGAGGCGTATTGAAGAAAATCGTTCAAAATGGACCGATGTCTCAATAGTTCAGCAATTTTGGCGCCGGTTTTCAGGTTGGCCAATTCCTCACGGTGCTTGTCTGCATAATCAAATGCATATTGATAGACCAAATTCTTTTGCATCAGCCTGAACAGGTAGGTCGAATTACCGGATGTATCCGCCGGCACAAATATGTCGGGCATTATCCCGCCGCCGCCATAAACTACGCGCTTCATACGTGTATAGTACTTCGCAGTATCTGCCTGGTGAATACTGTCTTTCTGCTCAAATTCCCCATGCACATATCTCCTGGTTATATCAGCATAATAGTCATCCGTCCCGCTCCCATAAGATTTTTGAATAGACCGGCCAGAAGGGGTGTAATATCTTGCCACTGTCAGCCGCATGACTGATCCGTCGTAAAAAGGAAATGGTTCCTGTACGAGACCTTTTCCAAAGGTCCTTCTCCCGATTACCGTGCCACGGTCGTTGTCCTGCACAGCTCCGGCAAAAATTTCACTTGCAGAGGCAGAAAATTCATCTACCAGGATAACGACCCGCTTTCCAAAATATTTTCCACGGTTCTCAGTTACATATTCTCTTTTGGACTGGGTTCGGCCGGCAGTATAGACCACCAGCTCCCCTTTTTCAAGGAATTCATTAACCATCATAATCACAGCCCTCAGGTAACCCCCCGGGTTTCCACGAAGATCGATGATTACCTGCAGCGCCCCGCCGCTGTCCAATTTGGCCAGAGCTCCCATATATTCCTCATAGGTTTTTTCAGCAAACCTGCCAATTTTAATATAACCTGTCTTATCGTCAATCATGTAAGAAACATCCACGCTGTTTATCGGAATGTCACCTCTTGTAATATTGAAAGTCAAAAGATCAGGCAAGCCCTTGCGCCATACTCCAACTTTTACTTCTGTACCCTTCTTCCCGCGTAATTTTTTGAATACCAGCTGATTGTTGACACTTTTCCCGACCAGGGTAGAATCATTCACCCTGACAATTCTGTCACCTGCCTTAATTCCAAGTTTTTGTGAAGGGCCTCCTGATATCACATCAATCACCATAACAGTATCACTCTGTATGGAGAATTGCACTCCTATTCCACTGAAATTTCCGGACATCTCCTCGTTTACACCCTGCATTTCTTTTGCAGGAATATAAACTGTATGAGGATCAAGTTGTTTAAGCACTTCAGGAATAGCATCCTCAACAATTTTCCTGGTGTTGACACTATCAACATAATTCCCTTCAACCAGGCTTATTATCTGATCAAGTTTACTTGTACTATGAATCTGAAGTGGTAAAAGGGTAGCTATTCTTCTGCTTTGCAGTTTAATACCAAGCCAGACACCTAAAATGAGCGTGACAGCCAGAAATACCGGCAACCAGGTTGTTATCTTGCTTCTGTGATTTTCCATGAATCTGTAAGTAAGCGAATTAAGTATAAATTATGAGTTATGAATTAGGAGTTAGGAGTGAAGGTTGGTTTGATTACAAATGATATAAGTTCAGGGATTTATTACAAATAGCTGATTTGTATATCTCCTGACTTATCATTTCATAACTCTTAACTCATAATTCATAATTCTATTTGCACCACTTCAATTTTTGCTCTCTTAAGCAGTTCTATTCCGTCGTTCAGATGATAATTCTCCGAAAAAACCAACCTTGTAATTCCTGCCTGGATTATTAGTTTGGCACACTCGATACAAGGTGATGAAGTAACATACAAGGTTGCTCCATCGCTGCTGTTGTGAGATTTTGCAATTTTAGTTATGGCATTGGCCTCGGCATGGAGGACATATGGCTTTGTCTTGTTACTATCGTCTTCACAATTATTTTCAAAACCGGAAGGGGTACCATTGTAGCCATCGGAGATAATCATTTTGTTCTTAACAAGCAGTGCTCCAACCTTCCGGCGCTTGCAATAGGAATTTTCGGCCCAGATCGCTGCCATCCGGAGGTATCGCTCATCAAGCTTAAACTGCTTTTCATTCATAAATACAGTGATATTTTTAAGAATTTAAGTCGAAAAATGATTTCTGCCAAAGTCCGGGTTCAACCGATCTGCTGATGTTCTTCAACCAGATCAGTTTTCCTTTCTGGTTATTTTTTGCGGTTCTATATACATGTCCTGTGAGAAACGGTTGAGTTCTTTTGTACCTGTAATGAATTTTGAATTGGCCAGTTTACTGGCAGGATAAATGGCCGCCGACTTTAATCCCTTGATCCTGTCGAGGCAGGTTTTCAGCAACAGCTCGTTTTCGTCGCCCAGCGGAAGAAGATTGCCAACATCCTCCTTCACAGACAGATCAGAAACCAGTCCGTCGACATAATCCGATACCCCCGCTGAATTGGCTATTTTCACGGTAATCGGCTGCATTGCCCATTTATGGGTGGCAACAAGAGTACCTTTGCTGTCATAGTCCTTGATGGTAAATGATCCAACATACTTACCCAGGGTATTTGTCCCGATAACGGTGACTTTCATGTAGGGTTTTAAGCCATTGATCAATAATTCGCTGGCTGAAGCGGACTCTTTGGAGGTCAGGAAATAGACATCGCTAAGATTCAGGCTGGTAATTGAGGTCTTTGGCGTTGTTTCAGTTGCCGCAATGTTATCGGTAAACTTATTCAGCAGAGCATCAGCACCATATTCTTGTGTGAAATAATTCTGCAGAATCGTATTGTAAACACTCTTGGAAAAAATCTTGCTTACATCCGTTGTGTAAATCATACTGGCCAGGTAGGTGGCAGTCTGCACAGAGCCACCTCCGTTGTAGCGCAGATCCACAATTAGTTTTGTGATCCCTGAGGTCTTGAACTGTTGCATGACGGTATTGAGCCTCAGGTCAAAATCTGCGGTAAAACCATTGTAGACAAGGTATCCGACTTTTGCACCATTGACATCAAGCACTTTGCTCAGGTGAACAGGGTCTTCCTGCATTTCCACAGCCGTCATCACCTGGGTTGTGGAGGTAGTGGTCATAGTCCCGTTGATGAGTTTCGCCAGGGTAAGTGCAAAGGATTCCTTGGCAATCAACGCTGAATAATTGGAGGTAGTAAGCTGTGTCCCGTCTATTTTTGTAAAGAAATCACCTCTTTTAATTCCGGCTTTCTCGGCAGGAGAGCCGGGCAGGACATACCTGATTACCCCAAAGACATCCGTTGAACCACTGGTTACAAGGTACAACTGAAAATCGTAGCCCATGGTTTTGGAAATTCCGGCGATCCAGTCTTCAATAATAGAGTAATCACTCACAATAAAAGACCATTTATCAACCACCCCTTTCTGGTACAGTAGATCCTCAAAAAGCTTGTTGGGATCTGTAAATTTGTTAAGGTAGGTATTTAGGCTATCCTTGCTTGAAGTAAAGAAGGGATTAGTTATGTGCGGCACGTTGGAATTCCACAAATAGTAGTCATGCATTGAGCTCCAGACAAAATTATTTACCTCTGAGGCTGCAGGTATAATAACCGGTTTGACTATCCCTGTGGTGGTTGCTTCCTTCCGGCATTGGGCAAAAGCAAACAAAATCAATGTAAACCAAACGATTAGCGCGCCTATTTTATTCATTTTCATGATGCTCCATTTTAAAATAAAGGACAAAAATACGATATAAACCAAACAGCTGATGCTCAATGAACAAATTTTAATCCCCTTTAAACCATTTTCAGAATTTTTAACGCTTTCAAATGGTAGAAAGGCAGGATGAATGCGAACAATGTTATGTATTTCCGGGGTCCAACTGATAAACCTGTATCATCTTGTACGATTTTTCCGGGGAAGAGTTGCCCCTGCTGTAACTTTTCATGAAGTTAATCGTCTTATTGCCAAACACGGAAGAACTGAATGACCATTTCTGATTACAACCTGGCTGTAGATGCCTATGCTGATGCATTGTACCGGTATACCTTAAAGAATCTAAGGCAACCTATGCATGCCCGGGATATTGTCCAGGATTGTTACGAAAAACTCTGGATACACAGAGAAAAAATTGACAATGAAAAAGTTAAATCGTGGCTTTTTACAACTGCCCACCATACTATGATTGATGGAATCAGGAGGAAGCAAAAAGAATCAGAATTTATGTCAGAAAAACTTCCTGAAAGTACATTTGAACCGGGGAATTTTGATCTCCGGGAGATATTGCACCATGCAGTGAGCCAATTGTCTGACGTTCAACGATCAGTTTTGTTATTGCGTGATTACGAAGGATATTCTTACCGTGAGATTGGAGAAATTACGGGTCTTTCAGAAGCCCAGGTCAAGGTTTATATTTACCGGTCCAGAATATTTCTGAAAAATTACATTGGAACCATTGATGCCGTCTTATGAAACGAGCATGATTCATAAATTACAAACACGGATGAAAATTCAATGTGTGAGTTCCATTCGGCAACCAAAGAACAAAATATTTTCGGATGAAAATTACGAGAAATAACTACGAAATCTGGTTCCTCGATTACCTGGAGGGAAGGCTTGATCCGGCAGGCATGGAGGAAGTCCACCACTTTCTTTTGGATCATCCGGATCTGGCAGAGGAACTGGAAATTTCTCCCCTATGTTTGTCAATCGATGCCACACTGGAATATCCAGGGAAAGAGCTCCTCAAAAAATCACAATTCGATGATTCTGTGTATTTTGAGGATACAGTTGTTGCCGCGATGGAGGGTGATCTGACCGAATTTCAATCTTCAGAATTTGAAGCCTGGCTGGTAAAAAATCCAGATAAACAGGCAGATATATCCAGATTTCAAAGAGTGCGATTACAACCGGATACCACCCTGGTCTTCCCGCAAAAGGAACGATTAAAGAGAAAACCATCCGTAAAGGTCCCTATTTTTCGCCTGACGGCGGTGGCTGCCCTCCTTCTTCTGGCCTTTGTCCTGTTCAGGCCCGGAGTCAGAAATCCTGTGCCGGAACAGCTTTCTGCCGTTAAAATTAGTACCGCTGAAAAACCCGCCACACCCGGTGCTGATAATTCAAACCGGATTGCTGGATTGAGCATCAAGAAAGCAGAAAATAAGGGCCGGATCATTTCTGTGCAGCAAAAAGTCCCGAATGGAAAACCCAGGGCAAAGACCGGGCCACCCGAGATTTTGTCGCGAAAACCGGAAACCATTGAAAGGCTGGCTTCAAAAGCTGTTTTTGTTCAGACTGAATTTATAGAATATTATGACCTTGTGCCCATAAAGCCGGAGCCTGTATATTACGCCTCCAGCGACATACCTCTTTCTGAATATCTGAATACTAAACTGAAGGCAATGAAAGACCAGGGACCAAAAGGGTTTTTCTCACGTGAGGAGGTTGCAGTTGCCGGACTTCGTTTCTTTTCCCTGCTGCCGGGGAAACATCTTACCGGGAAAAAAGGGAGAGACGGAAAACTGAAATCCATCACTTTTAACACACAGATGCTGGCCATTTCCATCCCCGTTAACAAATAGCTGTAACTTTTTACAACTGCTGAACGTCCTATGGGAAAAGATACGAGATATAGGGCATGAGAGTCAGGAATCCTGTTTGCCTGAAGCCTTTTATATTTCTGCACTGGAGTCAAATATTATAAATTAAATAACCCATATTATGAAAACTATTTTCCTCTTTTTCGCATTATTCATTGCAATTGGAGTCAATGCCCAGGATACCGTCCGTGTCAACGTTCTGGGAAAAAACATGGTAACCGTTGTCGAAACTGATGATAAAACGGATGTAAAAATCGGCGACAGCAACATCAATATCCGGGAGGACTCGAACGACACCGTAAAAATCAGGGTTGGCCGGAAAACTGTGGTTATCGCAGAAGGGCACCATGGATCAACCATCAAGTACGACCAACTCAATAATGAAGAGTTTAAGCAATGGACAGGCCATTCCCCAAAATTCAAAGGGCACTGGACGTTTTTTGAAATAGGGGTTAACTCCTTTGCCAACGTTGATTACAATGGATATTCCACTGCCAACTTCATGGATCTGAATCACAACAAATCGATGGAAGTCAACATCAACCTTTTCAAATTAAGCTTTGGGCTACAGAAAAATGAAAATAATATTGGAATAATCACCGGTTTAGGATTTAATTTTAACGATTACCGCTTCTCCAACGACTACACCATTGAAAACAACAATGGATACATCGTTCCTGTACCTGTTTCAGATGCCAATCTTGAGAAAACAAAACTGTCGACCGGTTTTGTTACAGTACCCTTATTGCTTGAGTTTCAATTGCCGGCCGAATCCGGACTCTGGGTCAATTTTGGGGTAATCGGGGGAATAAAAATGGGATCCCATACCAAAGTCAAAATCGATGGGACGAAAATTAAAGATCATGATGACTTTAGCATCAGTCCCTTCCGGGCCGGAGGGACTGCAAGAATCGGGTACAAGGGATTCTCTGTTTTTGGAACCTACTATTTCACTCCCTTCTTCAAGGAAGGAAGAGGTCCGGTGATGAATCCGATTACTTTCGGAATCGGGATAGCCAACTGGTGAAAAACAGTTGGCGGTAATAACAAAGACCCTCAAGGTTGGTACAACCTTGAGGGTCTTTGTTCGATTTTACAACGGGATATTTCCGTGCTTCTTGAGTGGATTAGTTTTGTGCTTATTCTGCGTCATTTCAAGGGCCTGAATCAGTTTGATCCGTGTATTACGGGGATAGATTACATCATCAATATATCCAAGTTCAGCAGCCTTGTATGGATTTGAGAAGGTATCCCTGTAATTTTCAACTGCTTCGGCTCTCTGATCCGGATCCAGTTTGTCGCGGTGGATGATACGAACCGCACCGTCTGCACCCATCACAGCAATCTCGGCAGAAGGGTATGCAAAGTTGACATCTGCCCCGATGTGCTTGCTGCTCATCACGTCGTAAGCACCACCATAGGCTTTTCTTGTAATCAACGTAATCTTTGGCACTGTCGCTTCCGCAAAGGCATACAACAACTTGGCACCATGGCGTATGATACCTCCATACTCCTGGGTTGTTCCCGGCAGGAATCCCGGGACATCCACCAAGGTGATCAGGGGGATGTTGAATGCATCACAAAACCGCACAAACCGGGCGGCTTTCACCGAAGAGTTGATATCAAGCACTCCGGCGAGATAGGAAGGCTGATTGGCGACGATTCCGACGCTTCTGCCACCCATCCGGGCGAATCCGATGAGAATATTGGGAGCATAGGCGGGCTGAATTTCAAAAAAATGACCATTGTCGACAATCTTATCGATCAGCTCACGCATGTCGTATGGTTTATTGGGATCGGCAGGAATCAGCTGATCCAGGTCCGGTTCATCGCGGTTGACATCATCCGTTGTCTGAATGAAAGGCGGGTCTTCCATGTTATTGGAAGGCAGGTAACTGAACAGTTCCCGGATCATCAACATGGCATGTTCATCATCATCAGCGGTCAGATGTGTGACACCGCTTTTGCTTCCGTGGGTGACTGACCCGCCAAGTTCTTCCTTGGTTACTTCCTCATGGGTAACCTCTTTTACAACATCCGGCCCGGTAACAAACATATAGCTTGATTCCTTCACCATCACAATAAAGTCTGTAATGGCCGGCGAATAAACTGCACCTCCTGCGCAAGGTCCCAAAATAGCCGAAATCTGAGGAACAACTCCTGAGCTCATGACATTCCGGTAGAAAATATCTGCATATCCTGCAAGGCTTTGCACTCCTTCCTGAATACGTGCTCCGCCTGAGTCATTCAGTCCGATGACAGGGGCACCCATATTCATGGCAAGGTCCATGATCTTGCATATCTTGTCAGCATTGGTGCGGCTCATGGTACCCCCAAAAACAGTGAAATCCTGGGCATAGAGATAAACCATCCGACCATCAATTTTACCATAACCTGTCACGACACCGTCGCCGGAGATGATCGATTTATCCATGTCAAAATCATGACTCCGGTGTATTACAAACTTATCAAACTCTACGAATGATCCAGGGTCCACCAGGTCATGCAGCCGCTCCCTGGCAGTTTTCCTGCCGGCAGCATGCTGTTTGGCAATACGGTCGGGACCTCCACCGGTTTCTGCCTCAATATTTCTTCTTTCCAGTTCTTTGAATTTGTCAATCATATTTTTATGCAAATAACATGGTTAATATTTTGATCGTAAGGATCTTTACAAACAATCAGTTGAAAATCCTGACATAAGTTTTTTTCACCCGGCAAATCAGTCCGTTACTGAATAAGCTGCTGCAACGGGCACCTGGGTTTTCTATTTCTTCGGGTCTTTACCAATAATGACCATCAGCTGGTTTCCATCAACCGTATCTCCTTCCTTAACAGCAACCTTTGATACTACCCCGCTGCATCCGGCCTTGTATTCACTTTCCATTTTCATGGCTGAAAGAATAACTACAGTCTGCCCTTTCTCAACATGTTCGCCTTTTTGAACCAATACTTTTACCACTTTCCCGGGCATCGGAGCCTTGATGGTATCAGTGGTTCCGTCGCCGCCTTTACTTTTGTTCTTTTGCTTGTAACGTGTCTCGGCATCGTTGACAATTACGTCAAACGCAAAATGAATAGTATTGACACGGTACAACTTTGGATCTTCTGTTGCAATTACCTCCACATTGTAGGACATCCCTCCAGTGAGGATCGAATACTCCTCACCGCTCACTTTCTCAATGTCAACTTCATATATTTTATTGTCTACCGAAACTGTCACGAGGTTTCCCTTCCTCTTAATTTCCCTGACGACAGAATTGTGATCATTTACCTTAAATTCAAGTTGATTCATACCGGTAAAATATTTTTATATAATGTTTTTCTTTAAAATACTATTCAGAAAACTGGTTTCAGAAAGACTGGCCCGGGCAATACTGGATATTTTCAGGTAATACAGAAGCCTGTTATGCAACCCATTGACGCCCAATACCAATTTCATTCCTCATTCTAAATCGGTTCAAAGTCGTTGCATTCCGGCCCTTCTTCCCCGGTGTTTCCATCCTTTGGCACCTGTGGCCCTTTCATGATGGATAACCTGCTTGGTCTGGTGCATCCGGGAAGTGTGCTCAATAAATGCTGCGATAAGCGCAATATCTTCACAATGTTTGTCGCAGTTTACCTTACTTTTAAGGAAGTCCTCGTTTTTCTCAATAAAATGGGTGTTGTAGGTCCCGTTACGGAAATCAGGAGTCTCCATAATCTTCAGAAGGTACTTGATGGAAGTTTTCACCCCTGATATTTTATATTCGTACAAAGCCCTGCGCATCCGTTCAATCACCTCCTGGCGGGTTCTTCCCCAGATGATCAGTTTGCTGATCATCGGATCATAATAAATTGGGATAACGTATCCTTCGTGTATGTATCCGTCGCAACGCACTCCCAGACCCATCGGTTCGGTGATGTGGGTTATCTTGCCCGGGTTTGGCATGAAGTTGTTATCGGTATCCTCGGCATATATCCTGCACTCCATGGAATGACCATTCATCTTTAGGTCTTCCTGTCGGAAAGGCAGGGGATGCCCTTCGGCAACCAATATTTGTTCCCTGACCAGGTCGACTCCTACAACACGTTCAGTAATAGGATGTTCTACCTGCAAGCGGGTATTCATCTCAAGAAAATAAAAATTGAGCTGATCGTCTACAATGAATTCAATTGTGCCGGCACCTTCGTAATTGGCGGCTTTGGTTGCAGCAACCGCACATGCACCCATTTTTTCCCGTACCTCAGGAGTCATGATCGGTGAGGGTGTCTCTTCAATCACTTTCTGATGACGCCGCTGAACAGAACACTCTCTTTCAAAAAGATGCACTGCATCACCATACCTGTCTGCGAGCACCTGGAATTCGATATGGTGAGGCGACTCAATGTACTTCTCAATGTAGAGTGCATCGTCACCGAAGGCAGTCTTGGCCTCAGATTGTGCACCCCTGATGGCGGCCCTGATATCCTCTTCCTTCTTGACAAGCCGCATACCCTTACCCCCGCCGCCGGCAGAAGCTTTGATCATTACCGGCAGCCCTATTCCCCTGATGATCTTAATGGCTTCATCTTCGTCAACAATTTTTTCGGTTGTTCCCGGCACTACCGGAACACCTGCTGCAATCATCCTCTTCCTGGCACTTATTTTGTCGCCCATCGCTTCGATGGATTCGGAAGAAGGGCCGATAAATATTACTCCGGCTTCTTTACATTTCTTTGCAAACTGCGAATTTTCAGAAAGAAATCCATAACCGGGATGAATGGCATCCGCGCCGGAAATGCGAGCGACTTCAAGTATTTTATCCATTCGCAGGTAACTTTCTGATGATGCACTCGGCCCGATGTGGTATGCCTCAGTAGCATATCGGACATGCAGCGATGATCTGTCGGCATCACTGTAAACAGCCACTGTTTCTATTCCCATTTCCCGGCAGGAGCGCATTATCCGAACTGCTATCTCTCCCCGGTTGGCAATCAGTATCTTTTTGATCGTGACCAGACTCTTGGTTTCTCCCATCTTATAACATTGAAAAAATTTGGCGGCGTAAAAGTATTTATTTATCCCACCGGATGATATAAAAGCATATTTCAAATACCTTTTTTCCTGGTCATTATACGAAAAAACAGAGAATTAGGTTTTAAATTGACGCTTTTTAGACTCAGATGTATAAAAATTCGGTGAAATCCGGCAGCTTTCAGGTCAATAAAATCTACCATTGAACTGATCAGGTTCCTGGAGAAATTTCGTAAATTAGCACCAAATACCATTCTGAATATGAGACTCTTGTTAATAAGCAACTCCACCATGCCAGGGGAGGAATACCTCCGTTACCCGCTTCCTGAAATAAAAAAATTCCTTGGCAATCAGCCTCTTAGGACAATCTTTATTCCTTTTGCTGCTGTAACATTCTCTTTTGATGATTATGAAGCAAGGGTGAAAGAACGATTTGCTGAAATAGGCCATGCGGTTACCAGCATTCACCAGGCTTCAGATCCGCTTAAAGCGATCCAGGATGCTGAAGCTATTGTCGTCGGAGGCGGCAACACCTGGCAACTTGTCAGAATGATGAATGACCAACGACTATTCCCTCTGATCAGGGAGCGAGTCTTGGCAGGAATCCCGTTTATCGGATGGAGCGCCGGATCCAATGTTGCCTGTCCGACATTGCGCACCACCAACGACATGCCCATCATCGACCCAAAAGGATTTGACTGCCTTAACCTGGTACCTTTCCAGATCAATCCGCATTACCTCGACAAGAACCCTGAAGGTCATGGCGGTGAGACCCGCGAACAGCGCATCGAAGAATTTCTAGAAATCAACCCCGATACCTACGTGGCAGGTCTGCGTGAAGGGACTATGTTATGCAGGGATGGAGCACAATTATCACTTATAGGACAAAAAACCGTCAGGATCTTTAAAAAAGGACAAATACCTGTCGAACTAGGGAATACTGACGACCTGGGATTTCTCTTAAAGGCAGAATAAAACCGGGAAAAGCACGGCAAAAAAGTGCAGAACCTGTTGTGCAAAGGATGGCGGGACTATTTGACCGGGGCTGAATTCTTGCTGTAGTTCCTGACAAAAAATCTTAAATAGTCCAGCAGATCCTGATCTGCAATGAAGCGCCTGTAATTGGACGATGAAGTTACAAAATAGTGAAAATCTGAATCTTTCAAGGATTTAAACACCCATTTTTGTTTAATAATCGTACCAAAATATCCAAGTCCTTCCTCCTTGGACGGAAGGCTTCTGACTACCACCAGCGATGTTTGGTCGTTAAGTTTAATTTCTTCGATGTCGAAATCGAATGAAGTGTAATAATCAATGTTAAAGTTCGCAATATCAAAGATCAGGCGGTTAACATCCACCTTTGCATCCGACGGAAACGAAATAACAAAATAGTGAAAGAGGTCCTCATCGTAAGAGTATTTTCCACCAAACGGATCATCCTTCATCACCGCCCTGTCGACCTGTACGGCAGCCATTCCTGCGGAATCAGCCCTGGCAATCATTTTCTCAAGTTCTGCGAGTGAGTTTTGCCGGATCAGTTCCTGGATCCTCCGGACAGTCGGGATGGCGGGAGAACCGGGGAAATCACCCTGGTATTTGTCCAGCAACAATGAAAATTCATCCCGGGAAATATTCTTCCCGCGGGCAATCATTTCAATGAATTTCGCTTTTGGCAATAGAATGCTGTCCGGCTGAAGTGCCAGAACTTCTGCAGCCAGTTTCCCTGCAGAGGAATAATCACCCTTATAATACTGCGAGATGGCCTCTTCATACTTGCGCTCACGTACTGCCTTCGTATTTTCCAACTCCCTGAAAAAATTCGGATTCAGCAGGAACTTTGCATAGTTGGATTCCGGATAACTGGTTGTAATACGCGGTGAATAAACATCTGCCTTATAATTAATCTTATGGAATTCGATCCAGGTGGATAACTCATACATACTTCCGGGAAACCTTTCATTCAATTCTTCAAAGAGAGTGATAGCACGTGGCTGATCGTTGAGAATGCTCAAATAAATCCTCCCTGCCGCAAAGAGTGAAGATTTTATCCGGTCATTGGACACCTGCATCAAAGAATCTGTCAAAGGCAGATCCGCCAGGTAAAACCCGACTGTTTTGGGGTTGGATTCCTTCGATTTTGTGTCATCCTTTTTCTGCTGGGCTTCAGGACCTGCAGCAGCCTGGTCTACCTCCTCCGGATTGAGGGAAATTTTACTCTTCCTTCGCCAGTTATCTTCCAGCTTCCGTTTACCCCAGATTTGCTGGAATTCGTTTTTTCCGAGACCTGCTGTTACCGGGTTGTAAAAATACCAGCTGCTGTTATTCTCATCGTTGTTCCTGAAGGAAGAGGTCCGGTATTGCTGTCCCCTGTAATAATTCTGACTGGTCTGTTCCTCCTGAGCCAATCGTTGTTGCTTATTCTCCTCCTCTGTTACCTTGGCAATCAGGCTGTTGATATAGGCAAGCCTCTCCTGCTCCGGTTTCAGTGCTATTCCCTGCAGGCTATCTTCCCGGGTAACTGCATCCAGGTTTTTAATCAGGGCAGAAAAACCATTGGCCTTGGAGACAATCTCTTCGTAATTGGGATAATTCATATCAATAACAGCCAGGGCACTATCATAATAACAGTATGAAAGGCGGTAATTGCTCTGCTCAAAAAGAAGCCGGGCAACAGTCAGGCTGGAAAGTGCCCTTTGATTGTTGTTCCCCTGGCTGTAGGCAACAGAAGTCTCAAAATCAGAGATAGCCTCTTCCGTGCGATTAGATTTTAATGCAACATTGCCTTTGGCATAATAAATACGGTCTAAAAATGATTGGTTATCAACATTCCTGATCATCTTTTTAAGAGCGAGGCCGGTTTCTTCCGGACTGTTCTTTGACAATTCGACCAGTGATATCTTTGCTTCAAAAGTCATCCGGAAGGAAGGTTTTGCCTTCACAACCCTGCTAAATGCGGCATTTGCCTCATCCACACGGTTTTGGCCAAGGTACATCTGGGCCAGAATAAAATTACACCTCCCCTTTGCCTTACGGCTCATCCTGAATTTAAGGGCCTGATTCAACTGTGTGGCGGCCTCAGCTGTATCTCCCTTCAGAATATAATACTCGGCTTTTACAAACAAAAGGTCCCTTTTTAAATCTTCCGGCAAACTTCCGTCCCTTTCAAGCAACCTGAAGATTTCCATTGCTTTCTCCGGCTCGCCGGTTTCATTGTAACACCTTGACAACCATAAATAAGCAGGATTTTTTGTGATCTCTTTGGGGAAATTGTGCAAAATATAATTGAAGCTTTCCTCTGCCTTGTGGAAATCCTGCAGGTAATAGCTTGCCTGTCCCATCAGCAGGTAGGTATCATCCACCCATTTGTTGTATTCGCTCCTGGAAGCAAATTCCTTGTATTTCTCAGAATCATTCGGTTTTCTGTTGGGCCTCGCTGTGATAGAGTGAAATGCAATCAGTTTAAGACATTTCTGGACAGCATACTCCATTTCTGATGCTGCAGCCTGAACCGCCTGTGGATTGGTTTCAGGAAAAACCTTCAGCATCCTCGTATAGTCTTCACCGACATACTCGTCCATGCGCCTTAAACCCTCTTTAACGCTTTCCCGGGCATTAAAATAGACGTTGTAGTTAGCTGTAATATTGTGGTACGACCTGGTTACACCGGTATTCTTCTGCGTGGAGCACCCCACAGACAACAAGAGCAATGATAAGAGAAGAATTTGGTATAAACTAGGTCCTTTCAAGCGATTTCGGATAAATGTGTAACACAAATTAACTCAAAATTGCTGAAAGATTCACTTCCTGGAAACCTTTACTTTCTGAGTAGGTTCAAAATAAATATTCCGGTGTTCCAGTTGGAGAATTATTTCAGACGCCAGCTTTTCGAAAGCCATACCAGTAACACTTTCATTGTCCCTGGCAGCAGGCAGTCCATTGTCTCCGCCTTCCCTGATACTGATAACAAGGGGAATCTGACCAAGAAGCGGCAGGCCCATTTTACCTGCAAGTTCTTTGCCCCCATCCTTTCCGAAAATGTAATACCTGCTGTCGGGAAGTTCGGCGGGTGTAAACCACGACATGTTCTCAATGATACCCAGCACCGGTACATTGATTGATTTGCTGTTGAACATTGAAACACCCTTGATGACATCCGCCAGGGCAACATCCTGCGGGGTAGTGACAATAACAGCTGCAGTAACCGCCACGGTTTGAACCAGGGTAAGGTGTATGTCACTGGTTCCGGGGGGAAGGTCTACCAGTAAAAAATCCAGCTCTCCCCAGTTGCCTTCCATCATAAGCTGCTTGAGGGCATTTGATGCAACAGGTCCACGCCAGATCAATGCATCATTTTTGTTGGCGAAAAAGCCGATGGATAAAAATTTCACCCCAAATTTCTCAATGGGGACAATACGGTCGCGACCGTCAATTTTCTCAAAAGAAGGTTTTGCATCTTCCTCCCCAAACATTTTAGGAATGGATGGACCGAAAATATCTGCATCAAGCAATCCCACCCTGGCACCCTGACTGGCCAGTGCAACCGCCAGGTTAACAGCCATGGTTGATTTTCCAACACCCCCCTTACCGGAGGCAATGGCAATAATATTCTTTACTCCCGGGAGTACAGGCGGAGTCATCCTGCCGGCGCTTTTGGGGGTAACTGTAACTTCATAATCATTCCCGTATTCTCTCCTTATCTCATCCACGCAAGCCTCAGAAACCGGTCCTGTTGCCGGATCATTCTCTGCCTGGAAAATAAGGGAGAAGCTGATGCGGTTACCTGCGATCCGGATTTCCTGAACCATCTCCAGTTCAACAATATTTTTACCGGAACCCGGAAAGAGTATGCGTTTTAGTGTGTCTGAAATATTTTTTGGTATTATGGCCATCGTATGAAAATTAAAGATTTTGAACAAAGAGTTATTTTCCAATGGGGCATATATGATTCTGCCCCTGCCTGTTTTATCTTGCCGATAGAGATTCTATCCCTGCTATTTAATACTCCATTTGTACGATGAAGAGTTATTAAAGTTGCAGCACGCTTTTAATTCAGTGACTCAAAAAACAAAAAGCAAGTCAGGCAACAAATGACATCCAAACAATACTATTAATAGAAAGTGAATAAGCAATTATTACAGCTCCTTATTCGGATCCCAAAAGCACTCATCAAAACTCACTATGGCATCATCATCAACGAGTACGCCTTCATTTTCCAGCATCTCCTGCATGGCAGAAGGAGGCTGAAAATGCACCTTACCGGTCAGCAGCCCATTCCTGTTCACAACACGGTGCGCAGGAACGAAAGGCTCCATCCCGTGGGAAGCGTTGAGTGCCCAGCCTACAACCCTGGCCGACATCCCGGTCCCGAGGAATCGTGCGATAGCCCCATAGCTTGTCACCCTGCCTGGAGGAATCTGCCTCACGGTTTCATAAACCTTATTGTAAAAATCATTCATCCTGACGATAATAAGTTTTCTGAAAAGTGGCAACAACTGCAATACCAAGAAATATGAAAAATGTCTGCCCGGCTGCAGTCCATTTGAAATCCCCATGCCGAAAACCATCAGTAAAACAATAAGATGCCTTCATTTCAATTGGTTTCACAGCAACAGGATATATTCCTATGACTAATCCTGCTTCACGGTTCTGATTCTCTGGTCCCTGCCAAAGCTTCGGTATTCATCCCAGGGGATTTCAACTGATGGTTCTTCCAGTACTTCATTGTGCGGGACAAATTTCAGGTATTTGATCTTTATCCCCCTGTTAAGCCATTGCTGTTCGTAGTAGGTCCTGATGCCCATTATTTCATCGGCGAATGGTGAATCATACAGATCATTTGTTTCAATCTCAACATGAAAACCGTTGTGGTGGATCAGGGCAGATGTATATTGAAAAAGGAAGTTGCTGTCTGTTTTGAGATGAATAACACCTCCCTCCTTCATTACCTTGAGGTAGTGTTTAATCAGTGATGTAGAAGTCAGGCGTTTTCGGTGCTTCTTCATTTGCGGATCCGGGAAGGTGATCCAGATTTCGCTTATTTCTCCCGGACCGAAGAAAGCCGGAAGGAGCTCAACATATGTTCTCAAAAATGCGGCATTTTTCAGGCCTTTTTCGAAGGCCGAGGTTGCCCCTGTCCATATCCTTGATCCCTTGATATCAATTCCAATGAAATTCTTACCTGGAAATTTTTCTGCAAGGCCAACAGTATACTCACCCTTGCCGCAACCCAACTCCAGCACAATGGGGAAATCATTCTCAAAAAACATTTTGCCCCAATGGCCCTTTAGTGCGATGGGACCCTTCTGCAATTCGCCGTATGAAACCTCAATCACATTTGGAAGTACCTTTAACTCGGCAAATTTGGCAAGCTTTCTCTTACTCATGACCGGAAAGTGAGAATAAAGGATTAAGGATTAAATTTGCAGAGCTATCATAATTCATAATTCATCACTCATAATTCATCACTCATAATTCATAACTCTCCTTCAGTTGCTTCTGTCCAATGTGACACCAAAATCATGAATTCCCTTCAGTATTCCTCCTTCGGTTCTCATGCCCTGCCTCACTTCAAACCGGTAGTAACCTGCAGTCGGGAAGAAGGTTGCCTGCTTGTAGGGGTATTTCATGTCATAAAGATCTCCAAGGCCGTGTCCAAGCCATTTGCCTTCAGGACTTGCCAGTGATAAATTGATGGTGTCATTGATAACCTGTCCTTTGGGAGGAATAATTTTCACAAATAGCCACAGATTACTGTATGGATATCTTCCTTCATTCCTGACATTCAAAGAAAGGTTGTAAATCCTGGTTGAATCCGGAACTGTCATGTCAAATCTAAGAATGGAATCCTGGTGCCATTTCGACCCTTTGAGAGCCTTGTAATCACTGTATACGCTCTTTTTCTGACAAGCGGGAAGCAGTGTCAGAAGGACAAAAAAGAGCATTGAAAATTTAATCGGCCGGAGCATCCTGTGAACTGTCATGACTGGAATTCAATGAATTTTTACGTGTAAGAACAGGTTTGTGCCGTTTCTTTCTCCTGGGTTTCCCTGCACCCTGGTCGAACCGGTCGAGGCTCTCCTGCCCCACCGAATTCTGGTAGGTAGGAGCTGCATCTTCGGGTATCTCCATGATGTCGCCTGTTAAATCAGGGATTTTCTTGCCGCTGCGGTTCATCCTTAGAATCTCTTTTACCTTTTCAACCGAAACTCCGACAACCCCGCCACCCTGGTAATTCTCACGGACATACCAGAATATACCCTTGAAAATATCCGCTTTCAGGTAGTTGAAATTACCTTTCTCGGTTTCAATCTGAACATTTGTAGGAGGGAAGTTCAACTGGGCATCAATGTAACAGTCGAGCTCGTAGTTCAGGCAGCATTTTAGTTTGCTGCACTGCCCCGCAAGTTTTTGTGGATTCAGGGAAATCTCCTGGTACCTGGCGGCATTGGTTGTTACAGAGACAAAATTGGAGATCCATGAACTGCAACACAGTTCGCGCCCGCAAGGGCCAATTCCTCCAATCCTGCCGGCCTCCTGCCGTGCACCAATCTGGCGCATCTCGACACGGATACGAAATGTGTCGGCGTACACTTTAATCAGTTGACGGAAATCAACACGCTCATCAGCAATATAATAGAAAATTGCCTTGGTCTTGTCTCCCTGGAATTCAACATCGCCGATTTTCATGTTCAGGCGCAGATCTTCAGCAATTTTGCGTGCCTTTAACATGGTGTCGTGTTCCAGCTGGGTTGCCTCCTCCCACTTCTGAAGGTCTACAGGCTTGGCAATACGGTATATCTTTCGAAGTTCCCCATCCACAAATGTTGGTTTATGCCTTTTCATCTGCTTGAGAACGAGATCTCCTACAAGTGATACCACTCCGATATCGTGACCGGGGCTTGCCTCGACAGCCACAACATCCCCTGGCTTAAGGGGAAGGTCATTGACGTTGGTATAATAATCCTTACGGGTATTTTTGAATCTTATTTCAACAATATCGTTTTGATTGATCGTATTGGGAACGTCATGAAGCCAGTTGTATACGTTTAATTTGGTGCAGCTTCGTGAATGCATGGTCACAGCACATCCGCGTCCTGCTTTTTGTATAGGGTTCATTAGCAATTATCTTCTTTTGCACAAAAATAATGAAATTAAACCGTGGTGATTGCATGAAATACCGCAAAAGATCAATCAGCACAAAATTATGCCGGGGTTCCCGCCTGAAACCGAGTGTTAAAGCCTGATCAGCTTGGAAACCTTAATCGCCATGTCTGTGAAGACTGCCTTTGCATTTCCGTTGGAAGCAATGTCCCTGAGAGACTTTTCGAATTCTGAGAACAGGTGTAAAACATTCCTTTCCTGGATGAACGGGGCAAATTTTGAAGCAAATCTCTTTTCATTTTCGTCCATCGTTACCAGGTCGGGCTGTCCGAAATTGGACATGAAATTTTCACGGGTAAATTCACTGCAATACCTCAGAAAACTTAATTGTCTCACTCTTCCTATGATTGAAAGTTCATCCGACCATGCCAACAGTTCTGAAAGGTTACGGGCATACCCGTGCCTCATCAGGGCTGTGTATTGCCTGTGGTTGTATTTCCGGACTTCATCCTCCAGCAAAAATTCCTCGGCAAGAATATAGTTTCCCCTGGCAATTCGTGCCACGACAACAGGATTTTGGTCTCCAAGGGCAGGGTGTCCGGCAAGCGCATCCGCAAGGTCCTGTTCTTCAATTTTCGGAAGCCGGATGGTCTGGCACCTGGACCTTATGGTGCTCAGCAGTTTTTGTTCCTCCTCCGTAACAAGAATAAAAATTGTGTTTGCCGGCGGCTCCTCAAGGATTTTGAGAATTTTATTGGCACAGGCAGGATTCATGGTTTCGGGAAGCCAAATCAGCGATACTTTGTAATCGGCTTCATAGGATTTCTTGTTCAGCCTCTGAATGATTTCCGATGCCTCGTCCACATAGATCATCCCCTGTTTGTTCTCTTCAGCAATGGCCTGATTCCACCGTTCATACAACGGATATGGATTTGAAATCAGGAATTCCCGCCACTTTGCAATATAATCCGTGCTTGTCGGTTTGTTCAGGGAGCTGGTTTTGATTACCGGAAAAGTAAAATGCAGATCCGGATGAATCAATTTCCTGTATTTAATGCAGGAACTGCAGGTGCCGCATGAGTCCGTGTCTGATTTACCGGTGCAATTCAGGTATTGGGCAAATGCCAGGGCGATACCCAGCTTTCCGTTCCCCGGGGGGCCGATCAGCATCAGGGCATGGGGCACACGGTGCTCCAGGGCCAGCTGTATCAAGAGCTCTTTGGTATTGTTCTGTCCTATTATCTCCTTGAATTGCATAGATCTCAGGAAGCAAATTCCTTAAGTTGATTGCTTCTTCCCAAAAGTAAAAAAAAATGCATTCAGGGGATGTAACACTTGCCGGAACACATCGAATTAGTAATAAATTAACACTGAAAAAATGCTTATCAAACAGATTTCCACTATCTTTGAACCTCCCAAAAAATTATAAACAACGACAATATGCAGACAATTGAATCTTATGACTTTTCAGGCAAAAAAGCCTTAATCAGAGTTGACTTCAATGTTCCGCTCAACGAACAGTTCGAAATTACCGACGATACCCGAATGACTGCGGCATTGCCAACCATCAATGCTATCATTGGTAAAGGCGGAGCAGTAATCATCATGTCCCACCTTGGCCGTCCCAAAAAAGGACCGGAAGATAAATACTCCATGAGGCACCTTGTTCCTCATCTGAGCAAACTGCTGGGGGGAAAGACAGTTAAAATGGCCCCTGACTGTGTAGGAGAAGCCACCAAAGCGCTGGCTGCTGCTCTCAAACCAGGTGAAGTCCTTGTTCTTGAGAATCTCCGGTTCCATCCTGAGGAAGAAGGTGGTGACGAGGAATTTGCCCGCCAGATCTCTGAATTGGGAGATTGCTGGGTGAATGATGCCTTCGGGACTGCCCACCGCGCGCATGCCTCAACTGCCGTAATTGCAAAATTTTTCCCCAACGACAAGCTTTTCGGATTGCTCGTGGCAAGTGAGGTAGAAAGCCTGGATAAGGTACTGAAAGCTCCGCAGCGTCCTTTTACCGCCATTATGGGAGGCTCAAAAGTTTCCTCCAAAATTACCATCATCGAGAACCTTCTTAACTCAGTGGATCACCTGATTATCGGAGGCGGAATGACCTATACTTTCGTGAAAGCCCAGGGAGGGAAAATCGGTGGTTCCATCTGTGAAGATGACTACCTTGAACTTGCCAGGACCCTGCTTGTCAAAGCAAAGGAAAAAGGAGTTCAGTTCCACTTTGCCGTTGATGTTGTTGAAGCAGACGCATTTGCAGAAACAGCCAACACAAAGGTTGTGCCTTCCTACTCCATAGATGACAACTGGTCGGGACTCGACGTCGGACCGGAGACCATTAAAAACTTCAGCAAAGTCATCGGTGATTCCAAAACAATTCTCTGGAACGGTCCTGTCGGCGTTTTTGAGATGGACAAATTTGCCGTTGGCACCAAGGCCATAGGAGATGCTATTGTAAAAGCTACTGCCAACGGAGCATTCTCCCTGGTAGGCGGAGGCGATTCAGTGGCGGCAGTCAACAAATTCGGCATTGCCGACAAAGTCTCCTATATTTCAACTGCAGGAGGAGCCATGCTTGAATACCTGGAAGGCCGTGTCCTTCCCGGCATCGCTGCTGTAATGGAATAACCACTCCGGATTTCCACAGGTATCCCACATATTTTCGGGTGCAGAGAATCTCTGCACCCGATTTTTTTTAGATTTGCATCCAGAAACCAACTTCTCAACTCAACTTCAGATGCCAAATTCTAACGGGGTTCTGTGGCAGGTCATTCTCAACCCACATGCAGGCGGGGGAAAGGGTGCCCACGATCAAAAAAAGATTGAACAATTACTACACCAGAACCAGATTCAATTTCAGGTTTCGGTATCCCAATATCCCGGTCATGCCATCAATCTTGCCAAAGAGCTGGTTTCCGGAGGTGCTTCCCACATCATCGTAGCAGGGGGTGATGGCACCCTCAATGAGATTGTCAATGGTATTTTCCTGGCGGACGAGAAGAAACAGCACGAAGTCGTTCTTGGGATGTTACCGGTCGGGACGGGAAACGACTGGATCAAAACTTTCGGAATTCCGGATCATTACCAGAAAGCAATAGATATTATAAGGGAAAACAAAACTGTGTTCCAGGATGTTGGTGAAATTTCCTTTACGGCACATGACAAGACAAGCAAACGATATTTCGTTAATATAGCAGGGTTTGGATTTGATGCGCTGGTAGCCAGAAATGCAAACATCCTAAAATTTAAGGGCATTACAGGGATCAGGGTCTATATTCAAAGCCTTCTGTCAGGTTATTTGCGGTATAAAAGCAGGCCGGTTCAGATTATCATCGACGGAAAATCAATGGAAGTCAACCTGTTCAGCGCCAGCATCGGGCTGGGAAAGTTTAACGGAGGAGGCATGATGCAGGTCCCGGAAGCCAATCCCCTCAAAGGACTGTTTCACGTTACGGTTATCCGGAAAATTGGAATCTGGGGTATCCTCACCAATTTCAAAGGACTGTACTCGGGGAAATTCATCAGCGACAAGAGGGTTTCCACCCATGTTGGAAAAGAGATCATTCTCCAGTCAGATTTGCCACTGCCGGGGGAATCTGACGGAGAGACCCTGGGGAATGGCTCATTTAAAATCGGAATAATTGCACACCGCCTGCGTGTGATCTACGGATCAGATCAATACCTAGGGCCTGTCTCCGGCAATCCTGACTGAGTAAGTGGTTATTCAAAAAGCGAATACTGCTTATTCTATGGAATATTCAACGCTGACAACCACTCTTACTTTCTTGACCAGGTCATTGACTCCCGGATTATAACCTCCGCCATCGGCATTACCGGCCAATGACTCATCCCTGTCCAGTACTGTGAACAATCCCTGGTTGGCCTTCTTCAGCTTTCCGATGGCCGTATTGCTTTCAGAGGCAAATTGTTCAGCTGCTTTTTTTGCATTTTTTGTCGCA
Organism: uncultured Tangfeifania sp.; assembly: GCA_964506325.1. Classification (GTDB taxonomy): domain Bacteria; phylum Bacteroidota; class Bacteroidia; order Bacteroidales; family Prolixibacteraceae; genus CAINVV01. The sequence goes on along the minus strand of CAZDLO010000006.1, from coordinate 60,698 downwards.
TCCGTCAGCATTTCCGGCTTTATCTCGTTGAGTTTGGTGTAATAGTACCTGACAGCTCCCTGGTATTCATTCCTGTTACTTACCAGTACTCCCCTTTTCAGCAATTCATCCGTCATCCTGCTTACTCTTTCGATAATTTCTACCTGGCTGCTCCTCACCTGGATGATGTTGTCTATGATGAACCTGAAGCTGTTGGCAACATTGCTGTTGTCCCACTCCTGGGCTTTTTTGTCATTGACAATCAGATCCTTTTGAATAATCTCTTCTTTATTGATTCCATTTTCCAGCAGGAAGGCAACTACCTTATTTCTGGCTTCATCCATGGCCTTACTGCCGGCAGCCAGGTCATTATCGGCGATGCGAGTTTTGATCGTCCATACGGCGAGATCCGATCTGACTTCCCTTTCGGAGAAGCCCTTGACAGAAATTGTCCTGTCCTCCTTTTTAAACCGTTCCAGCGCTCTTCCCAGGATGAGCCCGTTGATCGCCAATCCAGTAATAAAAGCAACAAGAACGATGACACCAAATTTCTTATCCATTGCGAAAGTTTTAGAATGATAATACAGCCAGCGTGAACCGGAACCTGCCTATTTGGAATTACCTGTTTCCAATAAAATCCAAAAAGGGCTCAATAATGCATCAGCAATAAAATTACACATTTCCCGGGATCATTCAATAACAATCCCGGCCAGCCTGTCCAGCACTGCCTGTTCAATCCAGGCCCCCAGTCCCGGACCTTCCGGCACAATTACCCGACCCCTGCCGTCATAGGTTATACCTCCTGAGACAGGATCTTCCGTGAACATCAGCGGTGTATCAAAATCACAATGGATGATGCCCGGACTGGAAAGTGCCAGGTGTGCTGCAGCTGTAAAACCAAGCCTGGACTCCAGGAAGCCACCCACCTGGATCCCGAGGCCGGCTGCTTCAGCAAGCTTAATAATTTTCAAGGCATTGAAGATTCCGGAAGATTTTCCCAGCTTGACATTCAGCAGATCACAAGCTTCCAGGCCGATCAGTCTTTTGGCGTCGTGGTGGTCGCAACAGGATTCATCCGCCATGATGGGGATGGGGCTGGACCGCCTTATCCCGGGAAGATCCATAAAATTCCACCTGGGTATAGGCTCTTCACAATGCTGGATGTTAAAGGGTTGCATGGCTTGAAGCGTTTCAAGGGCGGTATCGGTATCCCATCCCTGGTTGGCATCGATCCTGATCGGAATTTCGTATCCGACAGCTTCCCGGATCAGCCTGATCCGCTCCGTATCCTTTTCTGCGGACTCCCCCAGTTTTACTTTTATTATCCTGAACCCATCTGCCTGGATCCTTAATGCATCGCGGACCATTTTGTGCTTATCCCCCAGGCTTACCGTATAATCCGTTACCAGTTCCCTGTCATTTTTTCCTCCCAGGAAAGCATACAAAGGGAGTCCGGCAGTTTGCGAAGCAATATCATACAAGGCTATGTCAAAGGCACTCTTGATACTTGAATTTCCATAAATAATCCTGTCCATCCGGTGCGAACATTCTTCAATCGTAACCGGATCCAGACCCAGCAGACCTTTTGAAAGATCCTGGCCCACAACGAAACAGGTATCCATGCTTTCCCCATTGATTGACCTGAACGGACTGCATTCTCCAAATCCGGAAAGGCCGTTGTCGGTCCGGAGGACAACCACAACATTTTCTGCATAGTCGAAAGATCCCAGGGAGATGACAAAGGGATCCTTCAGCCTGACCGGCATTTTGTAAAGTTCTATTTTTGTGATCTTCATGCTGGGGTAATTTTATGATCTGCCCAATAAGGGATGGTAACGGAGCCACCAGGACTCAACGGAACAAAGATTCACCGAATGAAATCCTGCCTGGCGCTCAGGACTTCCACTGCCCGGATAGTGCCTCCATTAATTTTTCTCGCCTGCCGTGAAAGTTGTCCAGGGTTGGGAAGGCCGGCTTTTCAACAAACCGGTAAGCCAGTCATACTGGGGATGTCCGGCGACAAATTTTTCTCCGTCAAAAGCCTTGCCGCAGGCTGATCCCCATCGGGCGACAAAAGACATCTGACTGGCCAAAGCCGCATCCACTACCTTCCCGTCTACCGTTCCTTCCGGGTGAAACGGGACTTCCGGTCCGAAAGGCTGGGCATCAATCTCCCAGTGTCCGCAAAGCGATCGGCCGCCTGGATTCTTTTTCTTCAGATAACTGTCGTAATGGTCGGCCTCGAATGATTTGGCCTTTTTAATGTCAATTTTACCGGCATTCTCCTTCATCAGCTGTTTCCACCTGACGCGCCTGGCTATGGAGGAATAAAGAATGTTCGATTCGTCTTTTTTAGTCTCAAACCTGAGAATTTTTAGATCTTCTGCCACATTCGAACCAATGAAGTAACCATCCTTCTTCTTTTCGAACCCAATGTATTTCAGTCCCAGTTCAAGCCTGGCAATTTCGTTGGTGTTGATATCCCCGATCAGCCATGCGTTGGCATATCCGCCGTTGTTTCCCTTTTTCATGATCTCACACCATTCATCGATGTTCGAGGCATACTGGGTGGCGCTGCGCATGCGGGAAAATTCAGGGATCCCCTTCGGATCGAAAGGGTAAAATTCGCCGATGGTGGTCTCAGATCCGACCAGCCCGGCATCCGTAATGAAGAAATCTGTCTCGCTGTGAACAAATCCGGCCAGTGACTGCATCAGGATCCGGTGCCCTTTTTCCGGAACAATATCCAGGATTACATTGCAGACCGGATTGTAGTACATATCCATGGTGTTGTGCCCGAGAACGATCCTGCCATCTTTTGTCATGCTGCCGGTGGCGATAAACGAACTGCAGGATTCCCTCAGTTTCTCCGCGGAATGGGAATGTACCGAATCCCTGACCGTGGGCCACCAGTAACCCACCAGTTCGGGATATCCGTTCAGGCCCACCAGTTCATCGATGGAGGTTGTTACCCCTGCCGCAGACAGACCTTCCCTGATTCCGCCAATCTCCTCAAGATTCTCAGGATCTACCCTTGGGGTCAGGATCACACCCGCATTTTTTACATACCACGACCAGTCCATGGCTGTCTTGTAAGTCCAGCTTGCCTTTAAAAGGCGCAGGTTCTCAACAATCTCCCCGGCCATCAGGTAGCCGTGCTGAAACCCCCTCTCAGCCGGCTTGCCCTCGATGTGCAGGTACGTCCAGCCGTTCTTCTCATGCCTGGTGGCTTTGGACAGCCAGGATTGCTGTTCCACGGAAAGGTTCACCGTGGATTGGCTCCGCAGAATAACAGGAAAGGCAAAAACCACCAGGAGGAAAAGGATTGCGTTTTTCATGTTCGAAGATTTTGTTAGGAAAATTAAACCAGCATCCCTAAATGCAGGAAGAACTGAAAATAAATATTTGGAGATGAATTGTGCTGACCCTTATTTCACGGGGCAATTTAAAAAACAAATCAAAGACCCGGAAAGCAATTCAAAGATATATTTTTATTAATTATCCGGTTTTCACACGAAAACATTGTGCGGGAATAAGAATTTGAGACAGTATCAAGTTGACTGAAATTCAAATAATTAACATAATTTTCTTAGGCAGACCAGGTGAGGGAAAAGAAAATGAGGCATTTACCCTCATAAATATAGATAGATGGCTTCCATTTTCGCCATCCCCTGCCTATATTTGTAAGAGCATTCTCAATGACCAGCACCAAATATCAATCCCGTTACCTTGCGCGGGGAGAACAAATTTCAAAGAAATGGATTCCCTTCCGTTGTTTAGATATCAAAATGCCGAATTTTAAAACTCTGACAAAATGAAAAAATTAATTCTCTTTTTAGTTCTTGTTTGCTTCAGTGCCGTGGTAACTTTTGCCCAGGATGTCAAACCTGCTTCCAAAGAAGCCGTCCAAAAAGAGGCGAAGGATGTTGAAAAGGCAAAAAAAGATTTGGAAAAAGCCAAAGCAGAAGCCGGTGCTGTTAAAAAAGATGCCGAGAAAGCCAAAGCTGATGCTGATGCTGCAAAGAAAGACCTGGATAAAGCCAAGGCCGAGACCCGGAAAGCAGGTACGCCAACCAAAAAAGACGGAACTCCTGACATGCGCTACAAGGAAAACAAGGAGGCAGCCAAAGCAGCACCCGCGGGACCTGTCAAAAAAGACGGAACCCCTGATATGCGCTACAAGGAGAATAAAAAGGTTCCTGAAAAAGCCAAATAACAATTTACCGCTGCGAATGAAGTTTTCTCATTATCCATGATAATTAAGCTATTTTAGTACTGTTATCCCGGAACATTAAAATACTGTCTATTGTCATGAACCTGAGAATATTCCTGTTAATTGGCTGCATAGCCGTCGTTACCGCATGCAGTACCCCTGCACCTGTTTCCCCGGAACCTGTCGACCAGGTGGATCTTTTCACCGGTACCTCCAATTCCAGGTGGATGCTTGGCCCTTATGCCACTGTTCCGTACGGGATGGTCCAGCTCGGACCGGACAACCAGACATCCGGCTGGATGGGAGGGTATGAATACTCCATCATGAACGTATCGGGATTCAGCCATATTCATGCATGGACCATGTCAGGATTAAGGATCATGCCGGCCATGCAGGATTTCACCAGGTCGGATGGGGCAAGCGACAGGCCTTATCGTGGTGGGAGTGCCGGTTATCATTCCCGCATCGAAAAGTCGACCGAGAAGGCATCTCCCGGCTACTATTCCTGCTATCTCTATGATGCCTCCTGCAAGGCGGAGATGACAGCTACCACACATTGCGGATTTCACAGGTATAGCTTTGACAGGGAAGGTAATGCCAGGATCATACTTTCCCTGCTTTTCCCGGCGGAAGACCAGGCGGAGATACTGGATGCGAAAATCCTTAAAATAAGCAACACGCTTATAGAGGGCTATGCCAATACCATTGTTCCTGCCACGAAAAACATGGAATACAGGCTCTATTTTTCCATCCGGTTCAGCAAGCCCTTCCGTAGCATGGGAGGGTGGGTGAATGAGGACATCACGGATACAACTTCCATGATCAGCGGTTCGGGTGATGTCGCAGCCTTTGTGAATTACGACACTAATACCACTGAACCGGTAATGGTTAAGGTTGGGCTTTCCCTCGTTGATGCGGAGGGGGCACGCAACAACCTGAAGGCCGAACTTGATGATTATGGATGGGATTTTGATAAAGTTGCCGCAGCGGCCCGAAAACAATGGAACGATCAGCTTTCCAGGATACAGGTGGAGGGCAATGAGAAAGACCAAAAGAAATTCTATACCAACCTTTACCGGAGTTTTGCCAAACAAACATGGAGCGATGCCGACGGCAGGTATTGTGACCCGTTCGAGGAAATCAGGAAAACACCTGAAGGAACAGCCATGTATGGGGGCGATGCATTCTGGAACACCTACTGGAACTACAATACCATCCTCTCCCTGATTGCCCCCGGCATCATGAATAACTGGGTCAACACCCAGCTTGAACTATTCGCACATACGGGATGGACCAACAACGGCCCTACCGGACTGGAGCACACGCGTGTGATGGGAGTAACCCATGAAATGGCACTCATGGTTTCTGCCTACCAGAAAGGGATTCGGAATTATGACGTCGGGAAACTCTGGGAGGCTGTACGGCACAATGCAACAGTTCAGGGAGGTAAACTGGACAAATCAGGCAACGTGGGGATGGAATGGCTGGATCTATACAACAAATTGGGATATGTTCCCTATGATATATCGAAACGCTCGTCCAGGACACTGGACTATTCCTTTACAGATTTCTGTACTGCCCAGCTGGCAAGGGCCCTGGGGAAAAAGGAGGATTATGAGTTTTTCCTGAAACGTTCAGACAACTGGAGAAACCAGTTCAACAGGGATGTTAAATGGCAGATGCCCAGAGACCAGTTTGGCAACTGGAAGACAGACAACAACCTGTTCTCCGGGGAATTGTGGAGCGAAGGCAATGCATGGCAGTACAGTTTTTATGTTCCCCATAATATTCCCGGTGTTGTTGAACTCATGGGGAAGGAGCTTTTCAACCAAAGACTGGAAGAAGGTTTCGAAAAATCCGGGAAATTCATGTTTGCCGCTCACGCACTGGACCGTGTCCAGTCAAAAGTTTATGAATACTACATCAACCAGGGCAATGAGGTAAACATGCAGGCCTCCTGGCTTTTCAACTATTCGGGAAAGCCCTGGCTGACACAAAAATACACCAGGGCCATCCTGAATTCATACTATGGGGATACCCCTTACCACGGCTGGGAAGGGGATGAGGATGAGGGCCAGATGGGAGGCTGGTTTGTGATTACCTCCATGGGACTCTTTGAAATGAACGGAGGAACAACAGACAGCTCAAAGGTTGAACTCTCTGCCCCGCTTTTCAAAAAGATCACTATTTCTCTGGATCCAGCCTTTTACAAGGGGAAAAAATTTGAGATAACCACAAGAAACAACTCCCCGGAAAATATTTACATCCAGAGCGCAGAACTAAACGGAAAACCCCTGGACAAATCCTGGATCTATTTCAGGGACATTGTCAACGGAGGCACCCTGAACTATGTTTTGGGGGACACACCCAACAAGGATTGGGGGAAAAGGTAGATTCCGACTATGAAAATGACGTACACAGAAAACAGCACCAAGGGACTGAAAACGGGTATTTTTTTACTGCTTTTTTTAATGGGTTGTAATGCCCTGGCACAAAAGGGCAGTGCGACAGTACGGAACGAACTTTCCGAAATTGAAAAACAGAATTTGTTGTCCCTGGTAAACGAGGCAAGATCAAAAGGCTGCAAATGCGGCGACCGGAAGATGCCTCCTGCGGCTGCAGTAGCCTGGGACGACCGACTTGAATCAGCAGCCAATAGGCACAGCCTGGATATGTCGGCCCGCAATTTCCTGAGCCACACCGGGTCAGATGGCTCCACCCTCAGTGAAAGAATTACTGCGGCCGGTTTTATCTGGAACAGCTGTGGCGAAAATATTGCCCTTGGCTACAAAACGGAACAGCAGGTTGTGGAAGGATGGCTAAAAAGTCCGGCACATTGCAGGAACATCATGAACCAGGATTTCCGGTTCATGGGGGTGGCCAGGAGCGGGACCTACTGGACACAGGATTTTGGGGGCCGGCAACAGGGGCCCTGAATCAATCGACCTTACCCGATCCTACCGCTGAAATCCTATCCGATAATTTTTTTTACCCACTTAAAGTATTTAAAGGGAGGGTACTTGACCGGGATGTCTATCCAGGATGAAGAAGTCAGGATACCCCGTTGGTTGGAAAAGGCCAGGAAACTGGTGTGACCATGGTAATTGTTCATACCGCTGTTTCCAACACCTCCGAAAGGAAGGTGATGATTGGCAAAATGGAGCAGGTTGTCATTGATACATCCACCACCGGAGCTTGTTTTTCCAAGTATCTCCCCGGCCCCTCTCTTCGGACCGAAATAATAGAATGCCAGTGGTTTTTCATTCTTATTCACATAATCTGTCACTTCATCTATATGCTCAAAGGTGAGAACCGGCAACAGCGGCCCGAAGATCTCTTCCTGCATGATCGGGAAACCCGGCTCAATACCATCGATAATGGTAGGTGAAATAAAATTCTGAGACTCATCCGTTGCACCTCCGTAAATGATTTTGCCATGATGCATAAGTTTTTGCAGCCTTTCCATGGCATGGGCGTTCACAATCCGGGGATAAAACCTGCTGGATTTTATGTCCGAACCATACATTTCTTCGATGGCAGCGATAATTCCGGCAATGAGCCTGTCCTTAACAGACCTGTGAACAAAGAGATAGTCGGGAGCAATGCAGGTCTGCCCGGCATTGATGCATTTCCCCCATGCGATTCTCCTGGCAGCCATTTCAATATTTGCCCCGGCATCAACAATACAGGGACTTTTACCTCCCAGTTCCAATACGACAGGGGTCAGAAACGTGGAGGCTGCCTGCATCACAATTTTGCCCAGGGAGGGCCCTCCCGTAAAAAAGACCAGGTCGAACCGCTGCTCCAGAAGCAACAGGTTTGCGTTCCTTCCACCGCTTGCATAAGCGATGTAGCCCGGATCAAATGTTACGGAAATGAGTTCTGCCATCACAGCATCTGTGTGCGGAGTTTTTGGTGAGGATTTTAGCAAGGCACAGCAACCGGATGAAATTGCCCCTATCAAAGGACAAAAGAGAAGTTGGAACGGATAGTTCCAAGGTGCAACGATCAGGGTTGTACCCAGTGGTTCATAATAAATGCTGCTCCGGGATGGCAGTAAGGTAAAGGGCGTTTTAACCCTTTTGGGTTTAGACCACTTTTTCAGGTTCCCGGTGTGATAATCAATCTCCTGCAGTACAATACTTATTTCGGTAAGGTAGGCTTCTTCAGGAGACTTGTGGAGATCCAGCCAAAGTGCTTCACTAATCCGCTCTTCGTATTTCAGAATGGCGGATTTCAATTTCTTCAGGTTATCCAGACGAAAATTAAGATCCCTTGTCAGGCCAGACCTGAAAAAAACCTGCTGAGATTCTATAATTGACTCGATTTCAGTACGGCTGCTCTCTTTCATGGTGCATAATTTAGTGCCGGAATATATTTGGTTTCAGTAATTCCAATGATCCGGGAGATTTACCCCTCCCCGGCAAAATCTCTGGCTCTCTGCCGCTCCTCCCGAATTTCCGGGGAAACAGAAAAATGATGAAAAACATGGATACCCTGCAAAAGTAATCAAACATCGGAAAATTTATCCTTCAACATGTTCAATGCAAAAACTGGCACCACGCGGCAGTCTTTTTGAACCCTTAATATAGATTGATAACGGCATTCTTACTACAGGTATCCAAAGAAAATTCATGCCTGTTTCCGACAAAATGAATGAAACAACGGATATTTTTCTGGTCCCGCAAAATCTTCTGAATTCAGACCTGTTGTTTGGTGACAGGAAACGTCTTAGATTTATGCCTGAATTTTGTAGAACAGTCGGTAGTTACTAAATATATAAAATTAAAACCATGGCACAGTTAACACAGGAGATGAAGGAAATGATCGGAACACAACAGTGTTTCCTTGCAACAGTCAGTAAGGATGGTACTCCAAATAATGCACCCAAACGCTCCACACGGGTTGTCAATGATGAAACTCTAATGTTTTCTGAAGGTACCGGCGGTACCACCTATGCCAATGTGCTGAACGGGTCGAAAGTTGTTGTTGCCGTTGTAAACAGGGAGATTCTTGACGGGTATCGTTTCATTTGCACGCCTGATGTCCTTACGGAAGGCGATATCTATGACAGATCAGCTGAAATGTCGCAGAAAAACGGCATGCCGAAACCAAAAGCTGTCGTCCTGCTTCATATTGCAGAAATCCACAGCCTGAAACCAGGACCTATGGCCGGGAAAAAGATCGGATAGATTCAATTAGCTGCTTCCGCTTTCTGCCCGATATTTCAAAAAAAAGCTGATATACCCACTTTACAAGGAGGGAATATCAGCTTTGAGTGCCGGGTTGTTTGTTGTGGCAGTAATTGAACTGCCTCCGGCAAAACAAGTCATTCATGCTGTAGCATCACAGAATCAGAGATTACTGTGGCTGCCATCACAAAATGGTTTGTTTTTGGAGTACTTGCATCCGCAGAGGTACTTCTTCCCGGTTTCAAGCGGTTTAAAAGCTACCGGTACAAATCCGGTACCTTTGTGGGATCCATCACAGAATGGCTGATTCTTGCTTTGGCCGCAAGCACACCAGTAAATTTCTTTTCCCTCTTCCAGTTCAACAACATAAGGCGCCTTTTGAGCAATTTTTGGTTCCATTTCTTTTACAATTTATATTCGGAATTTTGACATTGATATATCCCTCATTACCAATAGAAGATACGTCAAAAGGAACCAGACGGTTTCAGTGAAAATCATTTATTCATCTCCATTCGGCCCGGGAAAGTATTTTTGAGGAGCAAATCGAAGAAATACCCGGCTGATAGCCGCCCAATCATCTGCAGCAGCACCCAAACGCAGGGATGGTAGTTCCCCTGCCTGACAAATCAGAAGGGTTACAAAGGAAATTTGCACTCAATTACCAAAGGTTTAAACCTCAATATTTGGTTCCTCCCTTATGTCAAATTAGTTCTCCCGGTAATTGCCGACTCATAACTCATTATTCATTCTCCTGGAACTGTTCTTTAAGCGTGTTTTGGCCTGGAGCTGCATTGTTACGCTAATTTTAAATACTCATAACCGTTGGTGCATTTACCTTACCTTGCCAAATAATCTCCTAATTATTGAAAACCAGGCACTTTTTAACACCAAAGAGATAAATTGAACCCCTGATTATTAAACAATATTGAGAGTTAATTGTTTCATAACAGGGCCTTATTAACTGCATTACCATGTTTCGGGCAGAATTCTGCAGGATTCTTTCGAGGAATTGATTAAAATTTGCAGATTGGATGTGAAGTATGACATTTTATGTATAATTGCACTTCCAAAATTATTTTATCGGGAGAATTGATCCAAGGATAACTCTTACTTGCTGTTTTATAACTATTTAACTTCCAAAAACCGAACATGCCAGTGTATTTTTTCTATATACAACCGGTGAATTCCACACCTGTTAATTCAACCAAAGAAACTGTTTTATGAACTACCAGGATAAATCCAGGGAAGAACTGATTGAAAAAATAGAAAAGTTGGAGCAAACGCTTGTCTCTTCTGAAACTGAACTTCTGCAAAGCCTTGCCAGGTACAAAACATTTTTTGAGGACAACTACTCAGTGATGTTGCTTATTTCACCTGAAACCGGTGATATCAGGGATGCGAACAGTGCAGCGTGCAAGTATTATAAATGGAATCATGAGGAATTGTGCAACATGAATATCTCGGATATAAACATGTTGTCGAAGGAGGAAGTTTTGCTGGCGATGCAGAAAGCAGAAAGAGAAGAAAACAACAGTTTTCATTTCAGGCATCGGTTGGCAAATGGTGAAATACATGATGTCGAGGTACATTCCGGCCCCATGAAATTTGGTGAAGAAACATTGCTGTATTCTGTAATTCATGACATTACAGAAAGAAAACTGGCTGAGAAGGAGAAAAAACAAAAAGACACTGAGATCAGTAGACTATCCCTGTCCATCGAACAGAGCCCCGTCCTTATCGTTGTCACAGACCTGCATGGATCAATTGAGTATGTCAATCCTGCATTCCTGAAAATAACAGGGTACTCAAAAAGCGAGGTAATCGGGAAAAATCCCAGGATGCTCAAATCCGGCAGGACCAACAAAGCTGTTTATCAAGACCTTTGGAAAACAATAACTGCAGGAGGTGAATGGCAGGGTGAATGGACCAACAGGAAGAAAAACGGAGAATTATACTGGGAAAGCGTGTCGATTTTTCCGGTCCATGATGAAACGGGAAAAACCACAGGCTACCTTGCTCTGAAACAGGATATTACCCAAAGCAAAGTGGTGGAGCAAGAGGTCCTTGATCTGAATGAAACCCTTGAACTTAAAATTAACCAACGTACCCAACAACTCGAAGATACCAACAAAGACCTCCTTAAAGTAATTGAAGAAAGAAAAGCGCTTCATGAGGCATTGAGCGCCAGTGAGCAAAGCTACAGGACTGTTGTTGAAAATGTCAATGAGATCATCTTTCAGACAGATAGTGCCGGATTATGGATTTTCCTCAACAAATCCTGGGAAGAGATTACCGGCTTCAGTGTAGCAGAATCCCTGGGTCAATCCTTCATTGGCTATGTGCATCCTGACGACCGAGCCAGAAACTGGGAACTTTTTGAACCGTTGATCAACAGGCAAAAAGAGTACTGCCGTCACCAGATCAGGTACCTTACCAAAAACGGAGGTTTCAGGTGGATTGAGGTTTTCGCCCGACTGGGGATCAATGAAAAAGATGAAATCACCGGAACATATGGAACACTTCAGGATGTCACAGAGCGTAAACGGGCAGAAGAGTTCGAGTTTGAACTGTTGCAGCTGACTCCAAAGCTGGCTGTCAGCTCCCTTTCAGAGATTAACCTGGCCATCCAGGAGGCACTTCATAGGATCGGACAGTTACTGGAGGCGGATCGTGCCTATATCTTTGAATTCACTGAGGGAGACGTCACCATGAGCAATACCTTTGAGTGGTGCAATGAAGGTATTGCTGCTGAAATAGACAATCTCAAAGATATTCCATCCGAAATTTTCCCCAAATGGATGGAAGCTCTAAAAAAACAGGAGACCATTATCATCCCTTCTGTGAAGGATCTTCCCGAATCCTGGGTAGGCGAACGTGAAATACTCGAGCCACAAGGAATCCAGTCATTGGTAGTGTTGCCGATGCTGGCTGAAAATGTGCTGATAGGCTTTGTTGGACTGGATTCGGTCAAGGCACAAAAAATTTACAGTTCCGCAGAAATCAATATCCTCACGGTTTGGGGCAGCATGCTCTCCAGTTTGCTAAAAAACCAGCGTGCTGAAGTTATCCTGGGAAATACCCGGCAAAATTATGTAACATTCTTCAATACGATAGATGATTTCCTGTGGGTTCTGGATATGCACGGGAATATCATCAATATGAACGACACTGTGAAAAACAGGCTGGAATACACTGAAGATGAATTACTTGACCACTCTGTACTGATGGTACACCCGCCGGAACGCAGGGATGAGGCAGGCAGGATTGTTGGTGAAATGCTTGCAGGTGTTTCAGACTACTGCCCTGTACCTATAGTTACAAAATCCGGCAGACATATCCATGTGGAGACCAGGGTGAAAGAGGGTTTCTGGGATGGCGTGCCCGTGATTTTCGGGGTAAGCAAGGATATCTCCAAAGTAAAACTTTCAGAAGAAAAATTTTCGAAGGCTTTCCAGTCCAACGCGGCCTTAATGGCAATTTCAGGCTATGAAAGCGGCATTTTCATGGATGTCAATGCTACCTTCCTCAAAAGCCTCGGTTTCTCCCGACAGGAAGTGCTGGGAAAATCATCTGCCCAGCTTGATCTTTTCCCCAATACCGAAATCCGTTCCCTTACATTTGAAAAGGTTCAACAGAAAATACCGGTCAGGGATGTGGAAATTGAGATCCGCAGAAAAGATGGCTCAAGAATGATCGGGCTGTTTTCAGCAGAGAGCATCTATGTCGGGGAAGAATTGTGCCTGCTGACCTTGCTGGTTGATATCAGCGAGCGCAAAAAAGCAGAGGAGGATCTTAAAAGGGCAAGAATCGAAGCAGACAATGCCAACCTTGCCAAAAGCGAATTCCTTTCCCGTATGAGCCACGAGCTGAGAACACCGATGAATTCTATACTCGGGTTTGCCCAGCTACTTGAAATGGGAGATTTACTGCCCGGTCAGAAGAAAGGGATCACCCATATTATTCGAAGCGGAAGGCACCTGCTCGACCTGATCAATGAAGTACTGGATATTTCCCGGATTGAAGCGGGCCATCTTTCGCTCTCACTTGAGCCCGTGCAGTTGAACAGCATCATCTATGAAATGATGGAAATTGTCAGGCAACAAGCGGTGGAGAGAAACCTTACCCTGAACCTGATCAGTTCATTCGAGACCATGCTTTTTGTCAAATCAGACAGGCAACGGCTCAAGCAGATATTGCTCAACCTGATCAGCAATGCCATAAAATATAACAAAGAGGGTGGTTCTGTGGTAGTAAAAACCGAAAAAATGCCGTACGACAGTGTACGTCAATATATACCGGTGAGAATTTCAATCATTGATACCGGACTTGGAATATCTCCCGAGTTTTTACCCAGGCTGTTCAGTCCCTTTGAGCGTTTGGGGGCAGAAAAATCAAGGACAGAGGGAACCGGGCTCGGACTCGCAGTGGTGAAAAAACTTATCGATGCCCTGGGTGGTCAAATCGGAGCTGAAAGTACCCTGGGCGAAGGCAGTACATTCTGGATCGAGATACCACACTGTGAAAGTCAGATGGAGAATGTTGAGAAATCCGGTCAGCTCGCTGAACTGGTTTCCAACACCAAAGACCAGTCAGCAACTATCCTGTACATCGAAGATAACTTCTCAAATATTGAACTGGTAGAACAAATCCTGTCTATTCAGCGGAATAATATCCGGGTGATAACCAATGCGTATGGCAAACAAGCAGTTGGTCTTGCCATAACCCACAAGCCCTCTTTGATTCTGCTTGATTTAAATCTCCCTGATATTCATGGCGGTGAAGTTCTGAAACTGCTGCAGGCGGAGGAAAAAACAAAAAATATCCCTGTGGTAATTGTGAGTGCAGACGCCATGCAGCAGCAACTGGACAAACTTCTGAAGGCAGGAGCCAAAAAATACCTGACAAAACCTCTGAATGTTCCAGAGTTGTTGAAGGTGATTGATGAATATACCCTTATCTAAGTTTAGCCGGGCAAGGTGAATGTCTGTTGGATGTTTTGAGATACCATTTCTGAACCGGCAGGGTGGCTGGTCCTCACCCGGTTAAACTGACCCACAAAATTGCTGGCATTTGGGTGAGGCGTATCCCTCAAAAGTGTCTGAACGGGTAAGCCATTGTAAAAGGAAATAACCGGGCCGGAAAGCTTTGAAGTTATATTTCCTTCTGAAAGGCAACAACATCAAGGATCTTTCCGAATTTCTCCCCCACATTGATAAAATGGGCGCATTTGGTATATCCTGATTTTTCAAAGAGGGATATGCTCCCTGCGTTGTCTCCGGAAATGATCGCAAGCAGGTTTTTCAGTCCATGCTCAGCAGCTTTCTTCTCCAGAAATTCAAGCGCGACCTTTCCGATCCCTTTACCGCATGATTCCTGCCTGAGATAGATGGTAACCTCTGCAGTCCTGTCGTAGGCCTGCCTTTTTTTGTAATAAGTGAGAAAGCAATAACCTGCAGGAAGATGGTCAGCCAGGATTAGATACGACTTATAATAAGGATGTTTTACAGGAATAAATTCCTTCAGCTGACTGATGGTGATGGGTTCTGTGTGAAAAGTGGCCGTTGAATACTCTATGTACCAGTCATAGATAGCCTTTACCTCAGGCAAATCCTGTTCCTCAAGTTCTTTAAATTCTAATTCCATGAACGTTGCGATGATAAAAGTGCCGGTTAAAATTTCCGGTTCAAAGCTACATCAATATTTTTCAAGGCCATAGGTCCTGGCTGATTTTGACCTGAAATTGCCGTATTAATTATGGCTCGCCGTATAAAAAAGTTGAACCCTTCAGATTTTGATGATGATCTGAAGGGTTCTGTCTTACCTAACCGAAACTAAAACACTATCTGTTTGCTTTGACAGTTGGAAATACAAAAGGTTTATTCTCCGGAATAAAAATTTATAGGAAGGCTTACTCATGTATCTGTTTGATAAATAAGTTAATAATTACAAATTTCTCAGATTTTTGGGTCTCCCGGAGTCTTCAGCAAGTTCATATATTTAAATATCAATCTATTATACTGTTTACTGATTTTTTGTTCAATTTAACTTAATAAAAGGATTCAGAACCTGAATCTTCGAATAGATACTGAAAATGAAATCATTACAAATTTTAAACAAAATAAATTAAATAAAACCATTCAGAATTTTGCCGGAAAGGACAGGGAAACGACCCCAAAACAGCCGGAACAAAGGTTATTACACCCGGCGTGTCTTTTGCTTTGATCAGATTTTCGCTTTCTTTGTTACGGCAAGCTGAACGGAGGAAGTTTTCCGGGGCGGAACAATTCGCCGGAACATTCATTCCTCTTTTAACATGATAATTCCACGGAATGAGCGAGAGGTTGTGTATTATATATTGCAATTGTGGGGCCGGTATATTCTCAGGTATTGAATCTGACAGGCTGGCTGAGGCATTGCAGAAATTTGATGCTGACTTATTTGAGTTGCATGATTTATGTGCTCTTACCATTCATGAAAAAGAACAATTATCCGCCATCGCCAGCCAATATGATCATAAAATTGTGATCGCATGTTATCCCAGGACGGTAAAATACTTGTTTCTGCAAAATAAAATTGATTTTGGCAGGTATACAGTGATGAATTTCAGGGGAATGCAGGCTGATCAAATGGTGGAAGAGCTCACCAGTCGATTTGGAGTAAATGCAGGGAATGCCGTTCACAAGGTTGTTGTGAGCCAGTTGAAAGTTCCGGCATGGTATCCGGTTATTGATGAAGAAAGATGTACCCTCTGCGGACAGTGTTCACGCTTTTGCCTGTTTGGGGTGTACCATTTTGACAAAAAACAGCTGAAGGTGGTCAACCCGCTGGCATGTAAAAACAATTGTCCGGCCTGTGGAAGAATCTGCCCTGAGTCGGCTGTAATATTCCCAAGGCTACCGGAAAACTCTGTTTTATCGGGTGCTGACCCGGGGGAAAACAGGGTCCCGGCCGACCCGCTGGACAACGGCCTGCTGTTCGAGAAATTAAAGGAGAGAAACAAAATACGCAACAGCATCTTTAAGAAGGAGATTGTCCAAAAAGCGGAGGAAGAGCGGTGTAAGGCGCTGGAAGAGATGAAAAACAAAGATTAAGAAATTCTAGGATGTTAAACAGATTGTTGTTTAAAACAGACAAAAAGTGCTTGTACAAATTTGTCTTTAACCTGGGAATCAAAGGGGCCTTAAGCTTCAACCGATTCCAGAAACGGATGAAGAAGGGAGAGTTTTTCCCTGCCTTTCATTTTATTTCTGTCACTGACGATTGCAATCTCAACTGCCAGGGTTGCTGGGTCACCGGAAAGTTGAAAAACAGCAGGATGGACCCGGTTGTACTTGACAGCATTATCACGCAGACCAAGGAGCAAGGCTCCAGCTTCTTCGGGATCCTTGGAGGTGAGCCTTTGATGTACAAACCTTTGTTTGAAGTCCTGAGTAAACACCCCGATTGCTATTTCCAGCTATTTACCAACGGGACCTTGCTGACGGCTGAGGTTGCCGGGGAGTTGCGCAAATTAGCCAATGTCAGCCCCCTGATCAGTTTTGAAGGTGACCAGGAAGTTGCGGATACCAGGCGTGGTGGTTCTGATGTTTACAACAGGACCCGCCAGGCCATTACGCATGCGACCGGGGCCGGACTTGTAACTGGAGTTGCAATCAGTGTATGTAAATCAAACATTGAGATGGCCCTTTCTGCCGAATTTATACATTCACTTATCAATCAAGGAGTTATATATCTGTGGTACTATATTTACCGGCCTGCCGGTGAAAATGCATCCACCGGACTTTGCCTGTCGGAAGAAGAAATTCGCAGGTTACGTTCGTTTATTGTAGATGCCCGGACGAAATTTGACATGGTTATCATCGATGCCTACTGGGATGCAGAGGGCAGAGGACTTTGTCCTGCAGCCTCCGGATTGAGCCACCACATCAATGCTTCGGGATATATAGAACCTTGTCCGGTGGTTCAGTTTGCTGCCGATCATGTCAGGGACGGTCAACTGGCTGACCTCTATAAAAATTCCGGCTTCCTGAGGAATTTCAGGGAGGCAATTCCCGCGAAAACTTCGGGATGCATTCTGATGGACGACCCAAAATGGCTTGCAGGTTTTGTAAGGGAGAACCATGCAAAGGATACTTCCGGCCGGGGGAACGAGGCGGAAAGACTGTCGGCCATGGACAAAGTGCCCAGCCATGCCACGGCTGACGCAATACCGGAAAAAAGCCTGTTGTATAAATTTGCAAAAAGGAGGGCTTTCTTTGGATTGGGAGCTTATGGATGAGAATCAATGAAGAGACCGAACAACATACTGAGAGTTCCTTCCAATCCAAAGGTGAGGGAAATGCTGCGAAAGGAGGCTGCTGCCCTTGTCATGGGCCTGAATCTCCTTCCGCCTGCCGGTATTGAAATACTCGAACCTCTTGCCCTGAATCTTATCCGGAAACTGGATATTGCGGATGAATACCTCAATTTCGCCATTGTGCTGGCCGGGAATGAAGCCTGGCGAAAAATCATAGCTGCCACGCCTTTCAACCGAAGGCTGTTGCTTTTACCCCAATGTTTAAAAAATGAAGGATCCTGCAAAGGTACCATGGATGAATTGGGCCTGATTTGTGCAGGTTGCCGGGGATGTGTGCTGGACGATGTGCTCAACGAAGCTGAAAAACTGGGTTATACGACCCTCGTTGCCGAAGGGACAGCAGTGGCCATCGGACTTGTTGAGGAGGGATCCATCGATGCAGTAATCGGAGTCAGTTGTATGCCGGTGCTGCAAAGGTCCTTTGACCAGGTTTCGAAAGCAGCGGTACCCGTTATCGGGCTTCCGCTGATGTATGACGGTTGCTCCAATACCAACCTTGACTATGATTGGTTGCTGGATGAAATAAGGATTTTTGAGGTAAATCCGGAGTCCCGGCCCTTGTCTGTATCTTTACTGAAATCAAAGGTCCAGGAGTATTTTACCGACAAATACCTGGATTCCTTCTTCCCGGAAACCGGGATTGTAGAAACCCTGGCGAAAGAGATGATGTCGCTTGGAGGTCAGAGGATGCGCCCTTTGTTTTCAGTCCTGGGGTATCTCTCCTATTCAGGCAGCGAGGATGACAGGATTCTTTCCCTCCTCTCCATGATCATAGAATGCTTCCACAAAGCGTCCCTGGTGCATGACGACATTGAGGACAATTCAGACCATCGTTACGATACATTGACCCTGCACAAGAAACATGGCATCTCCATGGCCATCAATGCAGGCGACTACCTTACCGGGAAGGGATACATGCTGCTTTCCGGATTGCCGCTGAACGCCGGCATTATTTCACGCTGCCTTGGAGTTATCTCCTCCTCACACGTTAAGCTTACGCAGGGACAGGGGGCGGATATCATGCTGGATCCCCTGGATGAATCCTTTACAACAGAGCAGGCGACCGAAATTTTTAAATTCAAGACCGGAGAAGCAGTTAAAGTTGCACTCTTGCTGGGGGCCATTGCCGGAGAAGCTCCGGAGAGCGAAATCGAGGTACTCAGCCGTTTCTCGGATTCGTTTGGCATAGCTTACCAGATCAGGGATGACCTGAATGAATTCGAAGAAAAACGTGAGACGGAAAAGATCAATGACTTCCCAATCCTGATGGCACTGTTGAATGAAAATGCGGCTTTTGCCGATCCAACGGAGGCAATTTGGAGAGAAAAAAACACCCACATCCATATATTCAGGGAAAAGGCCGGGAAGCTGGAGCTGGTCCCGAAAGCAGCAAACCTGCTTCAATCTCATATTAGCAGTTGTTATGCAGCCCTTGACGAACTCAGGAATGTGAAGCTCAGGCTGAGCCTTTATGGTATTTTAGGTAAAATCTTCAAATAATTTTACCCGGTGGCGAATACAATTCATCTGCCAATCTATCAGAAATTGATCCTGACCCTCAAGGCAGGATATCATGCCCTTGACAATAGCACACAGATTCAGATCGCCTCCTTCGTTTCCGGTGAGCAGAACCTGAATGGGGGATTTAATGACCGTGCCTCCAACCCCGACCTGTATTATTCACTTTTTGGCTATTGGCTGAGCGAAGCGCTTGAATTAAGAGAAGTAAAAGAAAGATTCGGCACTTTCATTGACAGCCATACCGCAAAGGAACCTGAAGGCACCATTGATTTCCTGGTTCTTACACTTATCAGGACAGGCCTCTCAAAGGGAGGTAAATCCGGCAGGACACTGCCTGTCCTAAAAAGGATCTTCATGGAGAGCGGAAAAATTGATCTTTCCTACCGCTTTTTTTTGTTGCTGATGGTCCTGGACGCCCGAAACAAATACAAGCCGGCACTCCTGTTTCTAGTCCGCATCTGGCTCCCTTTTTACAATCCCGCCGGCAAAAACCTACCCTGCAGCATACTGGCTGCCCTTCTCTACGTGAGGAAACAGGCAGGAATGAATTTTAGAACCGAGCAGGATCATCTTTTGGCCCGTTATGTGAGCGGGAGTGGCTTCAAGGTATTCGACAACGTCAGAAACTGTGATGTGCTATCCACGGCAGTGGCATTATTTGTGCTGAAGGATGCGGGATATGACCTCAGGCTTATCTCTCCCGGCTGTCTCAGGTTTATTGAAGACAATTATAGCTCAGGAGCATTCATGGCGGGAGACGGGGATCTGACCCTGGATCTGGAATATACTTTTTACGGACTGACAGCGCTGGGATCCTTAACAGAAGAAGCAAATGGCTGAACTAGAAAAACGATACCGTGAATTAACACAGGAACTGCGCAGGCGGATGAATCCGGAAGGTTTCTGGACCGGTGAATTATCTTCCAGCGCCCTCGGGGTGGCTGTTGCTGTTGCGGCGCTTCATTTTGATGATCACCTGCAAAACTGCAGCGAGATCTCTTCAGGCCTCGACTGGCTGACAAAAAACATCAACGCTGACGGCAGCTATGGGGATACACCAGAAAGTCCGGGAAATATCAGCACCACTTTGCTGGTATATGCCGCAGTCAACTTATACGCATCTGCCGATGCAAATCTCACCCGGCTGCAAAACAGCATGGCGGGTTACCTGGCAGAAAACGAGATCGATCTCTCCTCCGACCGGGTTTCAACGGCCATTCTGAACCATTACAGGAAGGATTATACTTTCTCTGTTCCGATTCTTACCCTGTGCGCCCTTTGTGGTATCCCGGGGCAGAATGCTTTTGATCCTATTCCCCAGCTGCCTTTTGAATTGTCGTTGCTGCCAAGAAAATTTTACCGTCTGCTGAACCTGAGTGTTGTCAGCTATGCCATTCCGGCCCTGGTAGCCGTTGGCATTGTCATCTTTAAGAAGAAGAAATCAAATTTCCTGTGGGATTGGATCAGAAGGAGATCCGTAAAGAAGGCACTGGCCGTTCTGCATAAAATGCTGCCTGAGAGTGGTGGATTTCTTGAGGCTATACCGCTTACCGCCTTCGTTTCCCTCAGCCTGATCCATGCAGGCTACAAAGATTCGGATATTGTCAGGAAAGGTATCGGCTTCCTAAAGAATACGCAACGGGAAAATGGCAGCTGGCCCATCGATGTTGATCTTTCGACATGGGTTACCACATTGGGTATCAAATCTCTGAGGTCTAAAAAAGATGAAATCCTAACCCCTGCAGAACAGGAGAGACTGGCCAGTCACCTGATCTCCATACAAAACCAGTCAGTGCATCCCTTCAACGGAACTGCCCCCGGGGGCTGGGGCTGGACAAGTTACCCGGGTTCAGTACCGGATTGTGATGATACGCCGGGCGTTGTACTCGCCTTGCTTCAGCTTCGGCCGGCCGAACAGGTCAAAAAAGAGGTTCTCGCGGGCTGCAACTGGCTATTCAGCCTTCAAAACAAAGACGGAGGATTTCCAACATTTACAAAAGGCTGGGGGAAACTCCCATTCGACAGGAGCTGCGCGGATCTGACAGCACATTGCCTGCTTGCCTTGTCAGCAGCTTTCCATCATTATGGCAATGGCATTACCTCGACAGAGAAGTTGCGGTTCAAGAAAACCATCCGGAAAGCGGCAGGATACCTGCATAAGAACCAGCTGCCAGACGGTTCATGGCAGCCCCTGTGGTTTGGAAACCAGCTTACTCCGAACCATACCAACCCGGTTTACGGAACAGCCAGGGTGGTAACCTACCTGCAGGATCTTCCCATGAAATCGAATGAAATGGAAAAAATTCGGCCCATGGTTGATGCCGGAACCGCCTTTTTACTCCTGGCCCAGCGCGAAGACGGCAGCTGGGGAGGAAACCGGTCGGTTCCCGGAACCATAGAAGAGACGGCCTTGGCGGTATCTGCCTTGATACCTTCAGGAAATGCTGCCAGCATCCAAAAAGGGTTGACGTGGCTTGACAATTTTACCGGGAGAGAAGGACTGAAAGCTTCAGCCATTGGCCTCTATTTCGCTTCACTATGGTACGATGAGAAGATGTATCCTCTGACAGCCTATATTGACGCCATCACCAGGGCAATGGAAGCACAAAAACAATAGTACTATCATTTCAGGAAACTTGCTGAGTTACCGGTGGAAAAATTATTTTTGCAGATTCAACATCTAAGTTCGGATTATGAAAGTTCACCTGGTGGGAGGATTTCTGGGCAGCGGTAAAACCACTGCCATCAAAAATTCAAGTAAAGTACTGATAAACAAAGGTGTAAGTGCAGCTGTAATTACCAACGACCAGGGCAATTACCTGGTCGACAGTTTGTTTATCAGCCAAATGGAGATTTCTACCGGGGAAGTTACCGGAGGATGTTTTTGCTGCAACTATGACGATCTTGACTCACAAATCAATACTTTAAAGACAGATTCCAACCCGGCAGTCATTTTTGCTGAGACTGTCGGATCCTGTACAGACCTGATTGCTACAGTTCTAAAACCGCTGCTGACTTACCGTGATTCAGATATTGAGGAAGTCACCTTCTCCAGCTTTGCCGATTCCCGGTTACTGCTGATGCATCTGCAGGGAAATCCCCTGCCCTTCAGTTTTGAAACAAATTATATCTGGGAAAAGCAGATTGAAGAAGCTGAAATACTTGTAATCAACAAAATAGACTTGTTGTCTCCGGAAGAATCCATCACGTTAAAGAGGCTGGCAAAAAAAACGTACCCGTTCAAAAAACTGCTATTTCAAAATTCGCTGAGTAATGCGTCGGTTTCCGACTGGATCGAAGTAATCAGTCAACCCCAGGAAAAAAAGCACAAATCGATTGAAATTGACTATGAGATCTATGGTGCCGGAGAAGCCAACCTGGCATGGCTTGACGAAGAAATCGAATTCAACAGCGCAACGGAGGATGCCCTGAGTATAGCCAGTGAATTTATTGACAATCTGACACATACCGTTGTTGCAGAGAACTACCCCATCGGCCATTTGAAATTTCTGCTCTCCTACAAAAACAAATCCCACAAAATCAGTTTTACCACCCTGGCGGAAAAGAAAAAACAGGAATTTGATACCACAGAAAAAGCCGGTACGGTTCACCTGATTGTCAATGCCAGGATACAATCCACCCCGGATCAGCTGCGCGGATTGGTTGTTGATGAGCTGGAACGATTGAAATCAGGGGGTAACATTACTGTAACTGAGAAATGCGTCTCCTGCTTTTCTCCCGGGTTTCCCAATCCTACGCACAGGATCGCGTGATTATTCAGATTAATTCTAATTAACATAATGGCCTTTTACCTGAAAATATATTCTATCCTATTTTTGAATATATTGCATCGTCCTGCAAATGAAGTAAAATGAACCCGTTGCACATGAAAAAAGATAACAACCTGTTCCTCCTCAAGTGGCTTCTGCTGACTCTCGTTTCGGGATTAAATCCAGGTCTGGCTGTTTTTTACCCGGCGCAGGGGCAGGACTCCCCGCAGTGGGGCGAAAAATTTACCCGTAACATGGTCTCCGAAGTAAAAGGATTGCCGGCCTCCATTGACCTTGAAACCGGGAAAAATGTGAAATGGTCTGTCTCCGTGGGCAGCAACGGATATGCTACTCCGGTTGTGGCCAACGGCAAGGTTTTGATGGGTGCAAACAATGCAGACCGGCGCGACCCGAGGCATGAAGGTGACCGCGGCACACTGCTCTGCCTGAACGAGTCGGACGGCAGTTTGCTCTGGCAGCTGGTTGTACCCCGTATTGAAGGTGACAGGCACAACGACTGGCCCATGATAGGGATTTGTTCGGTCCCAACCGTTGAAGGGAACAGGGCCTATGTGCTGACCAACCGTTCGGAGGTGATTTGCCTCGATATGAATGGCCAGGCAGACGGGAATGATGGCCCGTTCCAGGGTGAAGGATGGTTCATGGCTCCTTCAGGGAGTTTCCCGTTTGAAGTGACTTCAAAAGATGCAGATATTATCTGGTGTTATGATTTAAAACTTGAATTGGGTTTGTGCCCGCATGACTCTCCGCATGCCTCCATCCTGCTGGATGGAGATTTCCTCTACCTGAATACCTGCAACGGAGTGGATTACAGGCACCTTCAGACTACCGGCTTAAAGGCTCCGGGTTTAATTGCCCTGGATAAAACCACAGGCAGGCTCCTTGCCCGTGACAATGAAAACTTTGGCCCGCGGACTTTCCACTCTGCCTGGTCGTCACCTGCCATGGGAACCATCAGCGGCCAGAAGCAGCTGTTTTTTGCCGCACCTGACGGGGTACTGTATGCTTTTGAAGCTCTCCCCCAATCTGCACCCCGGGATAAAATACAGTCCTTCAAAAAGATATGGCAATTCGACTGTGATCCGTCTTCCCCGAAGGAGAACATTTTTAAATACAAGAACAACAAGGAGGTCGGGCCAAGTTGTTTCATGGGGATGCCTGTATTCTACCGGAACAGGATTTATGTGACTGTTGGCGGGGATATTTGGTGGGGAAAAAAGAAAGCATGGCTGAAATGTGTGGATGCCACCAAGAAAGGGGATATCACTGAAAAGGGAGAGGTCTGGTCCCTGGACCTGGAACAGCACACTTGTTCGACACCTGCCATTTCGAATGGACTTGTTTATGTTACCGACTGTGGCAAAAACCTGGTGTGTGCTGATGCTGAGACAGGCAAGCCGGTCTGGTCCCACAGGTTAAAAATGGATTCCTGGAGTTCTGTGCTGGTTGCAGACAAAAAAGTATTTGCCGGATCCAGGGGAGGTGACTTCTGGATCCTGGAGGAAAGCAGGAAAATCAACGTCCTTGATTCTGTCATGCTGGACAGCCCTGTTCATTCCACTCCAGTGGCTGCAGGAGGAGTGTTGTACATTGCCACCATGAACAAACTTTACGCAATCAGGCCATAGCACCGGGGTGATGATGGCAGGAGAACGATATAAGCCTAAGGAAAATTTTAATCCGGCACCGCGAACCTGGCATCTGATGTGTGAGTCCCGGGCTGCCAATTGCAAAATTTCCTGCAGATCCCCTTCAATCTGCCGATAAACTGAACCGGTAGTGAAAAATGCTTAAAACATTGATTTTTTATCATTGAAATTGTGCCTAGATTTGGGCTATAATAACACCCGCAAAACGATGAATAACCTCAAAACCCTGTTGATCGCCTTGTCAGGTTTCCTTCTGATGATGAGCTGTGGAAGTAAGAACGGCAAAACCGGAAAACTCAACGATGGAGAAGGGAATACCTACTCAACAGTAACTATCGGCACCCAGGAATGGATGACAGAAAATCTCCGGGCCACAAAATACAATGATGGCAGTGCCATTCTGAATGTCACTGCAGATTCAGCCTGGGCTGTAACGAAAGAGGGTGCTTATGCCTGGTTTATCAACGATGCCTCCGGAGACAAAGCCTCGTACGGGGCCTATTACAACTGGCATGCCATCGCTTCGGGAAAGCTTTGTCCGGCGGGATGGCATGTACCTGCCGACAAGGAATGGAGGACTTTAACCACCTACCTTGGCGGGGAGTCGTTGGCCGGAAATGAAATGAAATCAGGTTCCGGATGGAAATCTAATGGGAATGGCTCAAATTCAAGTGGTTTCAATGCCATCCCTTATGGCTACCGCACCACGAAAGGAATTTTTTCCTCCCAGGGAGCGAGCAGTTACTTCTGGAGTTCGACTGAAAACGGCCTTAATGCCTGGTACATCGTGCTGTTCAGTAAAGATGGAACGGCATTCAAATACTTCGGTTCTCAACAAAGCGGGTTTTCGGTAAGATGTATCAGGGACGCAAAATGACAGGCTGAATGGTGATGGGGCCCTGCCGGAATCTGTGAACGGATACCCGGGTGTATTATTCCCGGACCAGCAAAAAAAAATTACTATTACTGTTAACAGGAAATTACCTATTCAAAAAATATACCGGATAAAAATATTCCCATGGAAAAGAAAATTTTCATTGAAAAGATTAAAAACTCCTATTCCTTCAAAGGAGAATCCATACTAATTGGATCAGCCATTCTGGGTGATGATTATGAAACAGGCTGCCAGGTCAGGCTTCCGCTGAAGACCTTTAACCGCCACGGACTGATTGCAGGAGCAACAGGAACCGGAAAAACAAAATCCCTGCAGGTGATCATGGAGAGCCTGTCGGACGCAGGTGTGCCTGTGCTTGCCATGGACATAAAAGGGGATTTGAGCGGGCTTGGTGCCGCCGGGGAGATGAATCCGATTGTTGAAAAACGGTCCAAACTGATCGGGATGAACTGGGAAGGCAAAAGCTATCCCATTGAATTCCTGTCGATTTCAGATGAACCCGGCGTACGGTTAAGAGCCACGGTTTCGGAATACGGGCCTGTACTGCTGTCCAAGATCCTTGGACTTAACGAAAGCCAGGAAGGTGTTATCTCAATGATTTTCAAGTATTGCGACGACCGGAAATTGCCGCTTCTTGACCTTAAAGACCTGAAAAGCGTACTCAATTTCGCCCAAAATGAAGGGAAAGAAGAGTTTAAAAATGAGTATGGTTTCCTTTCCGGATCTTCTGCCGGGACTATACTGCGCAATATCATCTCGCTGGAACAACAAGGTGCAGCCTCCATTTTTGGGGAGCCTTCCTTTGACGTGTTCGACCTGATGAAGCAGAATGACGACGGACAAGGGGTAATAAATATACTTCGTCTCACCGACATGCAAAGCAAACCCGACCTGTTCAGCACCTTCATGCTTTGCCTGCTTGCAGAGATATTCCAGCACATGCCGGAAGAAGGCGACCCTGAAAAGCCCAAACTGGTGATCTTCCTCGATGAGGCCCACCTTATTTTCAGGAATGCCTCCAAGGTTCTGCTGGATCAGTTTGAAATGACAATTAAGCTTATCCGCTCAAAAGGGGTGGGAATATTCTTCATCACCCAGTCTCCCAGCGATATCCCGGCAGGCATCCTGGGTCAGCTTGGCACCAAGGTACAGCATGCTCTCAGGGCATTTACCGCCAAGGACCGCAAAGATATCAAGTCCGCCTCAGAGAATTACCCCATTTCAGAGTATTACCAGGTTGACGAACTGATCACTCAGCTGGGCATCGGTGAAGCTTTTGTTACCGGGCTTGATGAGAAAGGAAGGCCAACAGAGCTGGTCAGCACGATGATGCGCCCCCCCAATTCCAGGATGGATGTGCTGACCCCCGTAGAGATCAACGGTTACATCCGCAGATCAAGGCTCATCCAGGAATACAACAACGAGATGGACAGGGAAAGCGCCTTTGAGATGCTACAGAAGAGATTGAAATCACATGGTGAACCTGATGATTCAGAACAGGAGGAACAGCGTTCCGGGGATTCCGGCAGTGGCGGAAAAATGGATTCCATCCTTGAAGAAATTATCAAAAGCCCGATCACCAGCATGATTGCAAGAGAAGTTACCAGGGGGCTGCTGGGAGTTCTTGGCCTCAGGTCAACCCGTTCCAGGTCAAGAAGATGGTAAATATTTGATGGACATTTAATTAAAGGAGTTGTCATGAAAACCAGACGTACCTTTTTAAAGTCGAATATTATTGCAGGTTTGGGAGCACTCACAGCCGGCATAGGCGTTTCCGGGGCAGTCAACGCTTCCACCGGACCGGACAATACGGATTCGTCACCGGTCTCCCTGCTGACTGCCTACAGGAACTGCCTGGGCGGGACTTTCCCGGATAAAACGCCGTTATTGCCCAAAATTCGTGAAACCATCCAGAAGGACGGTTACCGGATTGAGTCTATTACCTATGAGGTCATGCCGGGAGAAAGAGTCCCTGCCATGCTGATGATTCCGGACAATGCAACCTCTTCCCATCCATTGCCGGGTATCGCAGTGTGGCACCAGCACAACGGAGAGTTCCACCTCGGCAAAACAGAACCGGCCGGACTGGCAGGCAATCCGATGCATCATACCGGAGTCGCCCTGGTTAAGGAAGGATATGTTGTTCTTTGTCCGGATGCCTTGTGTTTTGAGGAGAGGCAGGACCCGTCAGGAAAGTTGAAAGACAGTTCCTATGAGAGGTTTGAATTTCTCCGTGAGGTTGTAAGGGGACGCAGCCTGGCATGGAAAAATATCCTGGACATGAAACGGGCCGTTGACCTGCTGTGTGAGCGCCCGGAAGTGAAACCCGACCAGTTGGGCTGTTACGGACATTCAATGGGATCAACCCATTGCTGGCTGGTGGGTCCGGTCGAGCCAAGATTGAAATGCATCGTAGGCAATTGCTGTCTTCCCACCTACGAGGCCATTGAAGAAGAGCATCTCCTGCATTGCTTTCCCAATTACGTGCCGGGCTGGAAAAAATATGGCGATACCCCGGAGATTGCTGCGCTGATAGCGCCCAGGGCCTTGCACCTTAACTTTGGAGAAAAGGACAAGGGGACACCGATTGAATCGGCCAGAAGAGGTGTACAAAGGATTGCTGAAGTGTACGGTAAAGCAGGCGTACCGGGAAACTTCACCTCATTTATTGAGCCCGGCGAAGGCCATGTGCTGTCTGAGGCCATGTGGCAACAAGTAAAAGAGGTATTTAACAGGCATCTGAAATCCGGTATTTGATTTTCATTTTTCAAGGGAGCCGGAGGAAAACAGCCAACAGGGAACGACCAACAACGATTATGTATCCCTTTCAAAAGATCAGATTCAAAATACCGGCAAAATCATATCTTTACCAGGCTGGTAAAAATGCAAAAGTACTGGCTGGTAAAAACATAAACTTTTAACAGATTTGGGAAACAAGGTAAGATGGGGCGTAATCGGATCCGGTGGAATTGCCGGGAGGAGAACAATCCCGGAAGGCATTGTACCTGCCGGGAATGCCGAACTGGTCTCAGTTTATGATATCAATGCTGAAGTCAATGCATCCGTTGCCAAACAGTTCAATGCCTATGCCGCCTCCGGCATTGAAGAGCTGCTTCAATCCGGGATTGATGCCGTGTATATCGCAACTCCGGTTCATCTGCACCTGGAACAGGGTATCCGCTGCGCTGTGGCCGGTAAGCATATTTTGTGCGAGAAACCTTTGGGCCTTACCGTTTCAGAAGCCTGGAAACTGGGTGAGATCTGCAAGCAGGAAGGTGTGCTTCTGGGAACTGCTTTCATGATGGGATTCTCATCCCAGCATCGTGCAGCCTTGAATCTGATCCGCGAGGGTAAAATTGGCAATCCTGTTTATTGCCGTGCCCAGTTGTCGTGCTGGTATCCTCCCCTGGCAGGAGCCTGGCGTCAAAACCCAGTTACCTCAGGCGGTGGTTCCCTGATAGACATGGGTAGTCATTGCATAGATCTGCTGGAGATGTTTTTCGGCAAAGTTCTGAAGGTGACCTGTTTTATTCGGAACCATGTTCACAGCTATTCATCAGAAGACAGCTCCTTGGTATCCCTGGTGTTTGAGAACGGGGCAATGGGAACTGTAGACAGTTATTTTTGCATTCCGGACAAAAGCAGTAAAAATATGCTGGAACTTTACGGTTCGCGGGGAAGCATCCTCGCAAGCGGCACGATCGGGCAGGAAGCATCTGGAACGATGGTCGCTTACCTGGAGGATGACGAAATAGTTTACAACCCCCTACAGGCGAGAGGGAAAGAAGAGGGAATGGTAATAAACCCGGACCCCGCCAATACGTATCTTTCTGAAATTGAGGAATTCAGCTCCGCCATCCTTGAGGGAAGGGAGCCACTTAATAGTTTTGCCCGGGGCCTTCACAGTCAGAAAGTGATAGAAGCCTGTTATGAATCTGCCAGATCGGGTACAGTGGTTGAATTATTTTAATGTAGCTTTGTCAAATTAATTTTATCTCCGCCATGTTACTGGATATTCTCATAACATTTTTACTTGTCTTCCTGAACAGCTTTTTCGTTGCTGCAGAATTTGCAATTGTAAAAGTGCGTGCATCCCAACTTGAGGTAAAAGCAAAGGAAGGGAGCCGCATGGCATCACTTTCCAGGCACATTGTCTCAAACCTCAACCGGTACCTTGCTGCCACACAACTTGGAATTACCCTGGCCAGCCTGGGGCTTGGCTGGATTGGAGAGCCTGTTGTAAGCAAGATAATTATCGATATCATGGACAAAATGGGAATGGCTGCCAATCCGGTTTTGGCCCACCAGATCGCATTGCCCCTGGCATTCGTAATCATTACCCTGCTGCATATAGTCTTTGGTGAACTTGCCCCAAAATCTATTGCCATCCAGTATTCAGAGAAAACCACCTTTTTTGTTTCTTACCCGCTGCATTTTTTCTTCACCGTCTTTCGTCCCTTCATCTGGCTTTTGAACGGGACAGCCAATTTTATCCTGAAGATCTTCGGGATCAGCACCATACCAGAGGCAGACGTACACAGCAGCGAAGAATTGAAATACCTGGTACAACAGGGTCAGAAAAGCGGTGAAATCGATGACGCAGAGTATAAAATCATCAAAAATGCCTTCGACTTTTCCGATCAGACCACCAAGCAGATCATGGTACCCCGAACCTCCGTGTTTGCCATAGACCTCAACGATTTTGACGATGCTGTCCTGGAAAAGGTGATAGAGGAGAGTTATTCGAGAATCCCCTGTTACGAAGACAACCTTGACAACATAGTGGGAGTGGTTTATTTAAAGGATATCCTGATCGCGCTCCGGAAAAAGGAAACCTTCAATATCCGCAACATCATGCGAAATATCCTTGCGGTGCCCGACACCAAAAGTATCGGCCTGATGCTGAACGAATTCCAGGTTAAACACCAGCAAATCGCCCTGGTCGTCAATGAATATGGCGGCACAGAGGGTATCATAACGATGGAGGATATCCTTGAAGAGCTTGTCGGGGAAATCCAGGACGAATATGACAATGAAATCCCGTTTGTCGAGAAAGTTGCCGACAGGACGTACCATGTCATTGCTTCGGCCTCGCTCGACGATATCAATGAATTGTTGCCCCATCCGATTGAAAAGGATGAGCAATATGAAACCCTTGCAGGCTACCTTATTCTGAAATTTGGTAAAATACCTGTAGTCAAGGAGAAGATTTCCCTTGAAGATTACGAATTTTCTGTCGTCAAGAAGAACAGAAGTACCATTATCCTGGTACAGTTGATTGATCTGCAGGACTGAGGCCTGGCTGGTCCCATTTCAATCCGTTAGATCCCAAAATCAATTTCCAGGAAATCTGTCACCTCCTTCATCCACCGTTCCCTGACAAATGCCACATGGCTGCTGTGGTTGCTGTAGGTCTCATAGTCCGGTTTGTTCGCGAAGCGCATCGAAAATCCGTAGGTGAATTTGTTCTTGACACTTACCTGCTCAAAAGCCTCAAAATTGTTGACAACAGGGATACCTGACAGGATTCGCTTTCCGTCCGCTAAAAATTTCAAGGCCTCCGCCGTCCCCTTTTCATATTTCAGGTTAAAAATTACCATGTGCCTGATTTCTCCCTTCTTCAAGGCACATTCATCACTATTACCACCTGAGGCATTGGCCCTGTTCAGGGAGAAAGTCGCCAGGAGTGTGGTCAGACCAAGATTGGCAAGCATTGTCCTTCGTCTCATACTTCGGTTTTTATGTAATTGTTAATAAGTATATTAATAAAATAATCCCCATTACCGCCGGTTCTCTGTCTGCAATGATTATCTTTAATGCAATCCCGCAAATTGCCGGAATTAACCTGATCGTACAACCTAAGAGACCGGAGCGCAGACCTGAATTAAGGCCTAAATTTAACCATTGTCCCCGGCTGCCAATGATCCGGTCAGTTTGCTGAACAAAATATTTATTATTGCTGTATTTCCCTTCTTTGGGCTCCAAAATAGTTAAACAAAAATAGTGATGTTAAGGGAGAAGATGATACTTGAACTCGAAAACCTGGCCAATGAATGGGATCTTATTGTCATAGGCGGAGGAGCTACGGGTATTGGCACGGCTATTGAAGCCCTCAGCAGGGGATTGAAAACATTATTGGTGGAGCAATACGACTTTTCCAAAGGAACCTCCAGCCGAAGCACCAAGCTGGTACACGGGGGTGTCCGGTATCTTGCCCAGGGGAACTTGCGTTTGGTAATCGAAGCCTTGAAAGAGCGGGGGAGAATGAGACAAAATGCCCCGCACCTGGTTACAGACCAGTCGTTTGTCATACCCTCCTACACCTGGTGGGGAGTGCCCTTTTATTCTGTCGGGTTGTGGCTTTATGACCTGCTGTCGGTCAGGTTAAGCCTTGGAAAATCGAGGCCATTATCCAAACGAGATACCCTGGAGATGATCCCGACGCTTAGAAAGGAAAATCTATACGGGGGCATTATTTACCACGATGGTCAGTTTGATGATTCCAGGATGGCCATTAACATGGTTCAGACTTTTGTGGAAAACGGAGGAGTAGCCCTCAATTACATGAAAGCCTCAGGGCTGGTCAAAGAAGAAGGAGAAATTCGCGGCGTAGAGTTAATTGACCAGGAAAGCGGGAAAAAACAGACCATTCCGTGCAAGTTTGTTGTAAACGCAACAGGTGTATTTGTGGATTATATCCGCAAAATGGATGACAAGGAGTCCCGTCCGTTGGTCCGTTTCAGCCAGGGAGTGCACCTGGTCATCAGCAAGGATTTTGTTCCGGGGAAGTATGCTGTCATGATTCCGAAAACAAAAGACGGACGTGTGCTTTTCGCTGTCCCGTGGCACAACAAGGTAGTGGTCGGGACTACCGATGTTCAGAAGGAAGCTGCCGAGATTGAACCTGTCGCACTACAGGAAGAGATTGATTTTATTCTTGAGACGGCAGGCAGGTTCCTGGCCAAACCTCCCGGCCGCCCTGATATTTTAAGTGTCTTCGCGGGGCTGAGGCCATTGGCAGCGCCCAGGAAAGATGGCAGAAATACCAAAGAGATCTCCCGCGGCCACATCATCAGGGTATCCGACTCCGGATTGATAACCATCACCGGAGGGAAATGGACCACCTACAGGAGAATGGCCCAGGATGTCATTGACCTGATTGCCCGGAAAAGCGACTTGAAAATATCCGGTTCCAAAACAGATTGTTGCAAGATTCATGGTTACAAGGAAATAACAGACAGGGAGAGCCCATTCTATTATTACGGGTCTGATGAGGAGAAAATTCTGGCCATGGTCAAGCAAAACAAAGGGTACGGGAAACTGATCAGCAAAGAGCTCCACATCATCAAGGCACAGGTGGTATGGAGCGTAAGGCACGAAATGGCCCGGACTGTTGAGGATTTTCTTGCCAGGAGGACAAGGGCCCTGCTTCTGAATGCAAAGGAAAGTATCAGGATGGCCCCTGTTGTGGCAGAGATAATGGCAACAGAATTGAACAAGGATAACAGCTGGATCGAAAAACAGCTTGCAGATTATGCAAGGGTTGCCAGCAACTATATCCTGCAGTAAACCAAAATTTCAACCTGGTTATTCAAGAAAAGCAAGGCGATCCCGGAAAGAATACCGCTTGAATCCTCTCATCCCATGAAATAATCCCGAAGGATGAAGCTGCTTAATTGGCAGAGAGACTGAAAGAATAATGACCACTGCCAATTTCTACCTGTACATTCTCCTTGCCTTTCAGAACCCGAACTGATGTGCATTTATCAAGTGGAATATCTCCAAGGACTATATCTGCCGCATTCGCTTTATCGAAAATAACTGTAGCGGAACTATTGGGCGGAACATGGCAGGAATAGTTCATCCTTCCTCCGTCAATTTTCCATACAGACTGTATGGTTCCGTAGGCAGTTTTCAACTCAGTGGAGGCAGAGGCAAGGCTTCCCGCATGAGGATGCAGAAAGAAGTGTTTGTACCCAGGAAAGGCCGGATCAATCCTTATGCCCCCCACGTAGGAATACAACCATTCGCCGATGGCACCATAGGCGTAATGGTTGAAGCTGTTCATGGTGACGTCCTGAAATGAACCATCGGGTTTTTGTCCGTCCCACCTTTCCCAGATGGTTGTGGCTCCCTGCGTGACCGGGTAGAGCCAGGAGGGATATTCCTTTCTCATCAGCAACATAAAGGCCAGACCGGCATAACCATGGTCGGACAGGGCCTTGCAGAGCAAAGGGGTCCCCACGAAGCCTGTTGTCAGGTGTTTCATCAGGTTTACATCTTCGGCAAGATAACCGGCAGCCCTGGAAACCAGGGAATCAGGCAACAGTTCAAATGAAAGTGCCACGGCGTAGGCTGTCTGGGTGTTAGAAACCAATCTCCCGGCCGGAGTCAGGTATTCATGGCAAAACGCCTTCTTTATTTTCCCGGATAATGTTCCATATAATTCTTCATCCCCTGTTTTGCCCAGAATTTCTGCTACCCGGGCCAGCCTTCCTGTCGAAAAAGCATAATAGGCAGTGGCGATAAGATCCTTGTCGGTGGTGGCTCCTGTATAATCTGACCGTGTACTGGCAAAAGCCAGCCAATCCCCGTAATGGGAATCCCCGGTCCAAAGATGATCTTCCCCTGCCCTTTTCCGCATATAATCCACCCATCCCTTCATGCTTGCGTATTGAGCCTTCAGAATGCCGGTATCCCCGTAGGCCTGGTAAACAGTCCACGGGACTATGATTGCAGCATCAGCCCATGCTGTTGAGCTGCCGCGACCTGACCGGACATCAGGAACAACATCAGGAATTTTTCCGTCGGGAAGCTGATCGGCCGCCACATCCAGCATCCATTTGGTGAAAAAAGGTGCTACATTGAAATTAAAGGCTGCCGTCGGGGCAAAAACCTGAGCATCTCCAGTCCAGCCCAGCCTTTCATCCCTCTGCGGACAGTCTGTAGGCACATCGAGGAAGTTTCCTTTTTGTCCCCATTGAATGTTGTGCTGCAGCTGGTTGATCAAAGTATCAGAGCAGGTAAATGAACCGGTCTGCGGCATGGCAGAATGAATAACCACACCCGTAAGCGTATTTAATTGCGGGGTGCCCGGAAACTGCTCAAGTTTCACGTACCTGAACCCGTGAAAGGTAAAATAGGGTTCATAGGTTTCTTCAGCCCCCCCTGCCAGGCGGTATTCGTCTGTCGCCCTGGCTGCCCTGAGGTTATCGTTGTAAAAATTGCCGGCCTTGTCGAGGACCTCCGCAAATTTCAGGATCACCCTGTCCCCTTTGTTGCCCTTTACTTTCAGCCTGACCCATCCAACCATGTTCTGCCCCATATCGAATACCGTCTCCCCTTTGGGGGTAATGATTATTTTTAAAGGGTTGATTTCGGAGATAGCCTGCACAGGATATCCCCGCGGGGAGGTCAGGATATTTTTTGGGTGCTCAAGGACAATGGCCGGGGAATAAGAACCGGACTTAAACCCTGGCAGGTACCATCCCGGAAGTTCCAGTGCAGCGTCAAAAGTCTCTCCGTTGTAGATATCCGATGAAATCACTGCCCCGTCTGCCGTATGCCAGGTACCATCCGTAACGATCAGCCCGGTAGAGCCATCCTCGTAGACAACTGCAATCCGGGCCAGCAATGCAGATTTGTCGCCATAATAATTCTGTTTCACCTTACCCCCGATATTCCCCCGGAACCATCCATCCCCGACGATCGCTCCCACTGCATTTTCGCCTTTCAGCATCGAAGTGATATCATAGGTTTGGTATTGGACCCTCTTCCCATAGCTGGTCCATCCGGGTGTAAACAGATCGGAACCCACCTTTTTACCGTTCAGGAAGACCTTGTAAATACCCAGTGAAGAAATGTACAACCTGGCAGACCTGACCTGTTTTGGGCAGGAAAATTCCTTTCTGAAATAGACAGGACGATGGTCATCCGATTTTTTGCCTGCAGCAATGATCCATTCGGCTTTCCACATGGCTGGGTCAGGTATCCCGGTCTCCCACCAGGCCTGTTCGCTCCATCCGGATCTTCTTTGACGGCTGTCCCACACCCTCACCTGCCAGTAATAGCGTGTTCCCGGGTTCAGCGGTAGTCCGCGGTATTCTACATTGACCGACTGATCAGAAAATACTTTCCCGGTGCTCCATGCTACTTTATCTTTCATGCCCGGCTTGGCCGCTGATTCTGTCACTCTTACCTCATAAGCAGATTGCCTGAAATTGGACTCCCCGGATAAAATTTGCCAGGTGAGCCGTGGATTGGCCACATCCATTCCCATGGGATTGGGCAGGTATTCACACAACAGTCCCGTGACAACTGTCTCCGCACCCAATAGCAATACAGGCAGGTTTAACAAGAAAAGCAGCGCGGCAAGGCGGAAAAAATTGATGGCGCTATTGGTTGACCTCATTTCCATAATATTTACTGATTAGAATTATCTGACATCTTGTGCGGATCGGCTGTTCCGCCCGTCCCTGCTGTCCGGGCTGCGGACCACATTTTAAATACACCCCTTCAGCATTATAATGATAAGGAGTTTTTTCTTACCGGACAACTCAAAAGAACCCGGCGATGCAAAAATTGCGATTTTTTGCACGAATTATCATAATAGTTCAGTCGATTCATTGCAAAAACCGGTTTTTTATATTTATTTTTACTACCCCGAGACCTAACCGCACAATGAATTCATTAACATAAATAATTGCCATGAAAACCAGGATTTTGGCTTTTCTTCTATTTTTCATCCCGGCAGGAGCCATGGCTCAGACTTCACTGAGTTTTCCCAACAATGCCCTTCGTGCCGACGATAAAAATGAATACCGTGAAATCCAATTTGTAGATCCCGGCAGTGCCGGTGCCAACCAGGTCTGGAATTTCCCGGATATCCGGTTTACCGGGAATGATCCTGTGAGTGCAATCAATACTCCGGCAATTCCTAAAATGAACGGGGTAAGGGATTATAACCTGTTGCTTACCGACAATGGCTACGATTATTTCATGAACCTGACGACCGCCGGACTGGAAGAAATGGGTTACTGGAATGCCGGTCAGAAATTGTTGCTGAGGTATTCCGATCCTGTGCTGAAGATGAGATATCCATTCACCTTTGGAGACAATTTTACGGACCGGTTTGACGGAACGGCATGGTATGGTGATGCCGGAACCGGAGCCATTCAGTTGTCCGGAGAGTGCATCGTTTCGGCGGATGCACACGGGAAGCTGGTGCTCCGGGACCAGGAAATCGGGGGAGTGCTTCGTGTGAAATCGGTTAAAAAGGGACTCCAGATCAATACCTGCGGAACCACCGACGTGAACATTGTCAAATACAGCTGGTATGCTTCCGGGTACCGTTATCCGGTAATGAATGTCAACATTGTGGAAACCAGCTCCAACGGCGGTAAACCTGTAATCACAAAGACTGCCTATATCAACAACACCCAGGAAGTTACAAAGAGGGGTAATATTTCCATCATCGGATCTGTTCCGGCTCAACCCATATCCCAGGCAAAGGCGGATATCAAAGTGGTGATATCCCCCAACCCGTTTAAGGAGAACCTGACCTACAGTTACGTTTTGCCGGTAGCGCAGGCTGTTTCCATCGATCTTTACGACCTTTCGGGAAAATACAGCGGATGTGTTGTCAGCAACCAGCAACAGGCTGCAGGTTTTCAGAACGGCGCCTTCAGTGCCGCTACATTTGGTCTCCCGCCGGGAGTTTATTTTGTACGGTTTACTTTTGAAGACCAGGTGGTAATTTCGAAGGTGGTAAAACAGTAACCCTGTTACACCACATTGATTTCCGGGCTCTTGCGCGAACTTTCATTCACGTATTTCACCTTTGGGTATCCCACCAGCAGCGAAGCATAGACCCTGTGACCGGCCGGTATGCCTAATTCAGCAAAAAGCCTGTTTTTCTTTTTCATGGCATGGACAATAAACCCGTTGAAACAGGTCCCCAGCCCCATTGTATTGGCATATATGGAAGTATAGGTGGCCCAGATGTTGGCATCTGCCTCAAGCATTCCCGTTTTGGTAACCGGTCCGTGAAACAGGATTACGGCAGGAGCATGATGACAGATCATTGAATCATTGGTTTTTCCAAGTTCAGCAAAGGTCTCTTTGTACCGCTTGAGCTTTCCGGTCTCCAGCGAAGGGATAAAGAGCCTTGCCAGCAACATGACAGGCGGCGAGGTAACCAGGGAGAACATCCTGAGAAGCTTGTCTGCCGTAAGGTCATTCAGTTGTTTGATCTTCTCATCCGACCGCACGATCGTTACATGCAGCCGCCTTGCGTTGCTGGCGGAAGGGTAATGGCGGATATTTTCTGCCAGCTTCACAAGGATCTCCTCCGGAACTTCCTTCTTCAGGTAACTCCGGCAGGTTCTGATTCCGGCGGTAAGATCACGAAAATCATCCGGTGAAACTCCGTGGCCGCGCAACGGGAAGATATCGCCAAAATCAGGTTGCACTGCCAATTCAGGACAGATAGCCACACAATGTCCGCAATGGATGCAGGTCTCTGCAATCCCGCCTGTTTCGATGGTTATGGCACGGGCCGGACAATCCTTTTGACACTTTAAACAACGGGTACATTTCTCTAAATGAATCGATGGCATGCTGGTGGTATGAATTTGAATAAAACTGAACCTGACTGTTTGTTACTTTTGGCCTTTCAGCGCGAAAATCCTCCAGAAACTCCCCGGATGCAGGCTGATCCCATTGCCCGCCTCATTTTGGCAACCGGCATTGGCAATCTTTTGAATTGCTCCCTGACCCCGGAAAGAAAACCAGGCGCAAGGCACTACATCCAACGTGTAAATTTACAACAACAAAGTTAATATTCCCCTCCCGCGAAATAACTCCTGGCGACCAGGCATTTCAGGATGGCAACTTTTCCCGGCCGGGAGATGAGTGGACTTGAAAAAAAATGAAAAAATTATATCGCTTGCGATATAATTAAAAAATGCTATATTTGCATCGTGTACGATATAATTTTAACCCAGGTATTCCAGATTCAGAACCGCTCCGGTATTAATGTATCCGGACTTTGTCCTGATAAGGAAACAACAATAAAAAAGCAATGATGGAAAGCAAATTTTACCAATATTCAGCCAGGACCCTCCAGGGGAAAGAGATAACAATGGAATCCTTCAAGGGAAAAACGGTTATGGTGGTCAATACCGCCAGCAAATGCGGACTTACACCACAATTCGAGGGATTGGAAAACCTCAGCAGGAAATACAAAGACAAAGGACTGGTTATCCTGGGGTTCCCCTGTAACCAGTTTGCCAACCAGGAGCCTGGCGACGAAAAATCCATTTCGGAAGGATGCGTAATCAATTACGGCGTTACCTTTCAGATGTTTGCAAAGGTGGATGTCAACGGAGACAATGCTCATCCTCTGTACAAGTATCTGAAAAAGGAGCTTGGCGGCTTGTTCGGGAGCCGGATAAAATGGAATTTCACCAAATTTATCATCGATGCCTCCGGCAAACCGGTAAAAAGGTTCGGACCTGTTGACAGCCCGGAAAAGATCGGCAAATACCTTGAAAACCTGCTAAAAAACGTGCCTGTAACCTCCAATAATAACCTGTAGAATACTTCAAAGAAACCGTCACACCGCCATGGAAAAGAAAATTTCAGTTGAGACCCGGATTCAACTGGTAAAGGCCCAGAAGGAAGAAATCACGGCCTACAACATCTACAGCCGCCTTGCCGGCCAGACCAAAAACAGGAAAAACAGCGAAGTGCTGCAACAAATTGCCAGCGACGAGCTAAGGCATTACCGGCTGTGGCACTCCTACACCAACGAAGATGTAAAGCCCAACCGCCTGAAGATCTGGAGATATTTCTGGATTTCAAGGATCCTCGGACTGACTTTTGGTCTGAAGCTGATGGAAAAGGAGGAGGATAAATCCCAGACTGACTACACCCGGATAGCAGCCGAATTTCCGGAGGCTTTGGTACTGGCCCGGGAGGAGGAAGAGCATGAAAACGAACTGATCGGCATGATTGAAGAGGAGCACCTTAAGTACATGGGATCGATTGTACTGGGTCTCAACGATGCCCTGATCGAAATTCTGGGGACGCTGGCCGGCCTTACTTTTGCACTTCAGAATTCCAAACTGGTAGCATTGGCGGGCACCATTACGGGTATCGCCGGTGCGCTGTCCATGGCATCTTCTGAATACCTTTCGAGCAAAACGGAAGGAAAAACAGGTGAGGCCATGAAATCTGCCATCTTTACGGGCATCGCCTACGTGATAGCTGTTGTGTTCCTTATTGCCCCTTTCCTGATCCTCCACTCACCTTTCATGGCCCTGCTGGTTGCCTTGTTCGATTCCCTCCTGATTGTCTTCCTGTTCACCTTCTATCTTTCAGTTACCAACGATCAGCCGTTTGGAAAACGCTTTACCGAGATGGCGGCTATCTCGACAGGCGTTGGACTCATCTCGTTCGGCCTGGGGTACCTGGCCAGGATTCTTTTCGGGATAGAGGTGTAATCTAATCATGAACCAACAGATATTCAGAAATATGGAATTTGATCAGCTTAAACTCAGCAACCAGGTATGCTTCCCCCTGTACGCCGCCTCCAGGCTAATCACCAGGGAATACCAGCCTTACCTGGATAAAATGGGAATCACCTATCCCCAATACCTTGTCCTCCTGGTTCTTTGGGAAACCGACGGCATCCCGGTGAATGAGATTGCCCAAAAACTGATTCTAAACACGAACACGATAACACCCCTCCTGAAAAGGATGGAATCCCAGGGTATCCTTACCCGCCGGCGATCAGGGAGCGATGAGCGAAAGGTTATGGTGTGCCTCACAGGAAAAGGGCAGGAGATGAAATCAACGGCGTCAGGTATCCCGGAAGAGCTTGGCAAAAAGATAATTACCGATGCGATAACGATCAGTGAACTTACTGAATTGAAAACACGGCTCAATGCACTTATTCAATTCCTGGTTGAGAAAAATCTGCCGGAGGACTGACCTTCCA
This sequence comes from uncultured Tangfeifania sp., assembly GCA_964506325.1. Classification (GTDB taxonomy): domain Bacteria; phylum Bacteroidota; class Bacteroidia; order Bacteroidales; family Prolixibacteraceae; genus CAINVV01. The sequence goes on along the minus strand of CAZDLO010000006.1, from coordinate 20,101 downwards.
GGTTTTCGAACGAAAACCCTCAGGGTTGTCTTAATTCAGTGCTGCTCAGGGAGATTTGTTTACGGTTTTCATAAACCGTGCTTTTTTGCCATTTTTGTAAAATTACATCCGGCCGGAATGCCCCGACTGATGTCGGGTGTACTTTGCCGGTTATCCCGGAATCCATAAAACCAGATCCTATGAAGACCAACTGCATCTTACCGGTAACAATTATCCTTTTCGTCTCCTTTCTGCCGGTTTCCCCGGCAATGGCACAGGTCGAATATGTCGCCCACAGGGGAGCTTCCTTCCTGGCACCCGAAAATACACTCGCATCGGCAAAACTTGCCTGGGAACTGGGTGTTGATGCCGTTGAACTTGATTGCTACAAATCAAGTGACAATAAAATAGTTGTCATTCACGACGGCAGCACAAAACGTACTTCCGGCCAGGATTACAAGGTTAAGGAAACAAGTTCTGAAATCCTGAGGGGACTGGATGTCGGATCTTACAAGGGCTTAAAATACCAGGGAGAGAAAATACCCTACCTGGAAGAGGAAATCGCACTCCTGCCCCAGGGCAGGAAACTTGTTATTGAGCTGAAGATGCAGGGAGAAATACTGCCTGAGGTTGAAAAAGTGGTAAAATCCAGTGGCAAACAGGACCAGCTGATTTTCATCTGCTTCGACAGGCAAACCATACTCGATACAAAAAAAGTCTTCCCCGGAATACCCTGCTATTGGCTGAGCGCCAACAAGGCCGACCTGGTAAAGAACATCCGGTCGGTGGCAGACAACGGACTGGAGGGAATTGACCTGCATTATTCTATTGTGGATGAGGAGGTAATGGCACTGGCAAAAGGGCTTAACCTCGAGGTTTACGCCTGGACTGTGGATGATCCTGCTGAAGCGGGGCGACTGATAAAGTGCGGAGTAAAAAGCATTACCTCCAACCGTCCCGACTGGCTAAAAGAGCAGGTCAGACTGCTTGCGGAACAGGAAAAAAAATAACCGGATCTCCCGGGTCTGCCCCTTGGAAACCTAAGCAAAAAACCAAAGCCCATGAACAAATTGGGACTCCTTACAGCAACGATTATGCTGTTCGCAGAAATACCAGGCTACAGCACCGGGACCAGCAAATCCAGGGAAGCCGTCAGGTCGGCATTTATGGAAATTGACAGTTCCCCCTCCATTCTCAACTATTTCAATGACAAAGAGATCAATAATTCGGGAGGGCATCTGCAAGGAATACAGTTATTTGAAAGAACATCCGGCAGGTATGCCGTGATGACCGGCAGCTCGGATAAATATTCCTACTTTTCTGTGGTCAAGCTGGGTGACAGAAATACCGTTTTGTCGGTCAATAAGCTGATGGACAAACCATTTAAGCATGCCGGGGGATTCCAGGTATATCAGGATTTCCTGGCAGTTGGCATTGAAGACAATTCGGAAAAGGACCAATCGAAGGTATGCATTTTTGACATCTCAGATCCTGAAAAACCAGGTACGGAACCCATTGCCATGGTAAAGAGATCGGGCGAACCTTTGCGCTCGACCGCCGGCTGTACAGGCATTGCGAAATACGGGAACAAGGTCCTCCTGGCGGTCGGCGACTGGGATACAAAGCATATTGACCTCTATTCCTCGCCCCTCAACCTGTCGATGAACAGTATCGAAAAAATTTATTCTTTCGACATAGCGAAACTATCCAGGGAAAACTGGATTGATCCAGCCTGGCATTCCTATCAGAACATCAATCTTTTTACCTTTAATGACAATGAGTTGTATATGATAGGATTAGGCATGAATAATGACAATGAGAACCTGGCAGATCTCTATACCCTGGAGGAGGAGAGCCCCGGAAATTTCACCCTCACCAAAATAGCAACCAGGATCTTCGACTGCACAAAAGAGACCAGCTTCAAAGCCGGTGCCGGGGCATTTTACGGAGATGATGGAGTGTGGAGTATTGTTTCATGCGGGTACAACATTCATGAATCCGCCTTCCTGAACCTTTTTGAAAGCAGGCAAAATAAACCCTGAAGTTTTCATCCCCAAAACCCCGTAAGATCCTTACCTACCGGTGGTGGATTCCAGGGAGGTAACATACTGTCCTTTAGTCCCCCAGGTTTCAGAAGGAGTATTACCCAGGAAAAATTCAAGTGTCCCTCCTCCGGTTATCTCCTGATGGGTTATCCACGAACGTTTTAGCTCTTTCCCGTTCAAAACAGCCCGCTGAATATAAAAATTTTCTTCCGACAGGTTTTTTGCCAGGATACTGAAGCTCTTGTTTCCCGGCAACTGAATCCTGACAGACGAAAAAATGGGTGCCGTAAGTGTGTACACCGGTTCTCCCACACAAACCGGATAAATCCCCATGGAGGCCAGGACATACCAGGCAGACATGGTGCCTGCGTCATCATCCATTTCGGGCATGTATCCGGCAGGATCATTTTTGTAAATTCTGCCGTTATAAGGTACTTTCCACTTTACGTGGGTGCCGTAATTTTGCCGAATTTCCTTTGTAAGAATCTGGTTTACAATTTTTTGTGATGCAGCAGGATTGTCCGTCATATTAAAGAGGAACGGTACGTGGATATCAGGTTCATTGCCATGGTTGTAGAGATTGTTGTCGAAGAAATACTGCAACTGTCCTGTAAAGACATCCTTGCCTCCCACCATATCCATCACCCCTTTCATATCGTAAGGAACAAACCAGCGGTATTGCCACAAAGTTCCCTCGTAGAGTCCGTCGCCGTGCATAATGTCGGATTTGTCGTCCATGACCAGGAATTTTTCACGCCATATTTCCTTGTATTTCGCTGCCATTGAAAGAAACCTTTCAGCATCCTCCTTCTTGTTCAACAATTTTGCAATTCTGCTCAATGCCCAGTAATCATAAGCTGTCTCCAGCTTTTTATCGGGTGTCGACCATGGATTCTGTTCCGCTTCCCTTACCATCAGCGGGTAAACGGATTCCAGGTCAAACCTGTTGATACCCTTGGACAGGCAGTCCAGAACGACCACCAGGGAATGTTCTGTCCTGGCGGTGGGAAACGGCTCTGTCCTGGTTGCCAGCGGTAGTTTTCCCTCCCTGTACAAATCGCACAGAGACCTGCATATGTCATTCATTACTTCCGGTTCGGTGATGGTCAGCAGGGGAAATTCAGTCCGGAAGTTATCCCAGACCGACCATCCGTGGTAGTGAATATAATCTTTTGCAAGGTATTGAAGGCTGTCAGATCCACGGTAATTGCCTGACGGACTGCTTATATCGGAAGGAGAAAGCATCGAATGGTAATAATGGGTATAGAACAGTTTCACATACTCAGGGTTACCGGTAACAGCGATCTTTCCCAGTTTCTCATCCCACCTTTCAGTAGCCCGGCGCCTGATGGTCTCAAAGTCCGCGTCCCCGATTTCTGCCAGCCTGTCCTTGCCTGCCCTTGCCGGACTGATGGAGGAGATACTGGTTTTGACATTGACGGTGGTTCCCTTCTCTGCCCGGAAAAAATACCAAATGACAGAACCTTTTTCAACGACGGAATCCGCGGCATGGTCAATTTCAAGGTTGAACCAGAATTTGTACACTCCATTGTCATTTTTACAGTTGGTAGGTGCCTGGACACTTCCCTCCACAACATTTCCGGCGATGCGGTGTTCTTCTTTTAACAGCGGTTCCAGGGAAGCGGATAAGTCGATCATGATCCATCCGTTCCCCTCATCCATAAAGGTGAATTTTTGCCAGCCGGTGCCATTGGTGGCAGTTAATTCAGCCCTGATCGACGGATCGGGGAAATTAACGCGGTAGTATCCCGGCTCCGCTTTTTCGGTGGATTTGTCGTAAACAACGGATGACCTGTCGGGCGATCCCATCCCGGGTTTTACAAGGATGTTACCGCCGGATCCCAGGCATCCCGTCCCTTCCATCCTTATGATGGAGAATCCCTTGATGCGTTTCGCGGCATAGTTATAGCCCGGATGATTGGCCGGGTCAGTGTCCGGACACAGCCTGACCAACCCGAATGGCAGCGATGCAGCCGGAGAAAGCTGTCCGTGATCGCCCGAAGTACCGATGAAAGGATCAACAAATTTGCTGGCACCGTCAGAAATTTTCTGTGCTGAGACATTACAAACCAGGCACATAATTATGCCGGGAAATACGATCATTGATAAAAATGATTTTTTTGTCATATTGATATGGTTTGTAATTTAGAGGAAGATTCAACGGAAGGCCAATCAAAATTAATATAAATACCTTGCTATGAAAAACCTGATTCTCGCAGCATTAGTTCTGTTTGTTTGTTTACTTGATTCCAGTGCCCAGACAAAGTCGGGCCAAAGAACGCCTCTCCTTGAGGAGGCTTCCCCGGAGAGTACGGGTATATCGCCGGAACGGATCGGTCGGATCGATCAAATGTGTGAACTGGCGGTCAAGGAGGATAACCTGCCGGGAATCGTGGCCCTGGTGGTGCGCAACGGCAAAATCATCCTGTGGAAAGCTTACGGGATGGCCGAAAACGAGAAAGGCAGAAAAATGAAACGTGATGACATTTTCAGGATTGCCTCCCAATCGAAAGCTGTCACCTCCACCGCGGTGATGATGCTTTGGGAGGAAGGCAAATTCCAGCTGGATGATCCGATTTCAAAATTTATCCCGGAATTCAAGAATCAGCAGGTGCTTAAATCGTTTCAATACGGTGATACTACCTGGAAGGGAGAACCGGTCAAATCGGAAATCACCATCCGGCAACTCCTCTCGCATACCTCAGGAATTGGTTACGGCGTGATCGACGGGGACGAGCGCTTCAGGATGATCTACAGGAAGGCCGGTATTACTGACGCTTTCACGACTGAAAAAATAACCATCGCGGAGAGTGTGAAAAAGCTGGCAAAACTGCCGCTGCATCATAACCCGGGAGAGAAATTCACTTACAGCGAAGGGCTCGATGTCCTTGGATATTTTATTGAAATTGTATCAGGGATGCCCTTTGATCAATTTCTCAGGACCCATATCTTTGATCCGCTGGGGATGAACGATACCCGCTTCTATTACCCGGAGGAGAAAGCAGGCCGACTGGTAGCTGTCCAGCATAAGTCAGAAGGAAGGTGGAAAAAATACCCCGCCACATTTTATGATACCGATTACCCTGTCAAGGGTGCCAAAACATTTTTCTCCGGAGGCGGCGGCTTGTCAAGTACGGCACTGGATTATGCCGTCTTCCTCCAGATGTACCTGAACGGCGGTGAATACAACGGCATTCGCTTGCTGAGCAGAACAACCGTCAACCTGATCCTTGGCAATCAAATAGGAAATGTATGGGGAGAAAAGCCGGATAAAAATTTCGGTCTTGCCTTTTCTGTTTTAACTGAGACCGGACAGAACAAGGGCGGATTGGGCAGTGCCGGGACCTTCGAATGGGGTGGCTATTTCAACACCCAGTATTTTGCAGACCCGAAAGAAAAGATCATTGGCATCCTCATGAAACAGACCCAGGGCAGTGTCAGGGATGAAACAGGCTGGAAATTCAGGCAACTTATATTCCAGTCGGTTGACAATTAACACCCAATTCTCAGATTTAGAATATCCCTTTCTGGAATTCAATCCGAATATCTTTTATGTCAAATAAATAAATCTGAACTTTCTTGCTTAACTTGTGACAAGTTTTAATTCCACCTGGTATCCTGCCTGGACTATTTCTTGAATATTTTGTTAACTAAAAGGCTGTAGGAGTCAAAAAAAATTTGCCATGAAAATGAATCCAAAGAACCCAGGGGCACTACCTGCAGAAGATGAATTCAACCTCTTTTTTGACCTGGTACCGGATATGATTGTGGTCGCCTCCACCGATGGTTATTTCAAGAAACTCAACAAAGCCTGGGAAAGCACACTGGGATTTACACCAGAAGAGCTGATGTCAAAACCTTTCGCTGAATTCATTCATCCTGATGATGTTGAAAATACATTCAGGGAAGTGGAAAAACAGCTGAAAGGCCAGTCCACCCTGAATTTTCAGAACAGATATTTGTGCAAAAACGGTGAATACAAGTGGCTGGACTGGGTCGCCTCCCCTTCACCTGACGGAAAAAACCTTTATGCAACCGCCAGGGACATTACAGAAAATAAACTGAACCGTGATGAGTTGAAGCTAAGCGAAGAGCGCTTTTCCACGGTAGCAAAAAGTTCGGGCATCTGGATCTGGGAGGTCGATGCACAAGGTCTCTACACCTACTGCAGCGAATCAGAAGAATCGATACTTGGGTACAAGCCGGAGGAAATTGTCGGGAAAAAGTATTTCTACGATTTTTTCGTTCCGGAAGTCAGGGAAGAGCTGAAGGTAGCAGCTATGGAAGCGCTTTCCAAAAAACTGCCCATCAATGATTTTGAGAATCCCAACATTCACAAAAATGGCCGTCTGGTTATCCTTGAAACTACCGGAGTACCCCTGCTCGACGAGCATGGGAACCTGTTGGGTTACCGGGGTGCAGACAAAGATATTACAGGACGCAAAAAGGCAGAACAGACCCTGAAGGAAAGCGAAAACAAGTTCGGGAAGATTTACGAAGAGGGTCCGTTCGGTATGGCCGTGGTCGACAAGGAGTTTAAATTCCAGGTGGTCAATGCAAAGTTTTGCCGGATGCTTGGTTACAGTGAGGAAGAACTTCAGCTGCTTACCATCAGAGACATCACTTTTAAGGAGGGTTCCATTCATGAAGCGGCGGAAATCCAAAAATTATTCCGTCGTGAAATTTCAACTTACAGGACCGAGAAGCAGTACCTGAGGAAAGACAAGTGCGTTATCTGGGGATCGCTGACCGCCAGTTCCCATTTTGACAGTGAAGGAAAGTTTCTTTACGCTGTAGCTATTATCGAAGACATCACCCAACGGAAACTGACGGAGAAGGCCCTGGAGGAGGCTTATGAGCGGCTTGACCTCGCAACGGATGTGGCCGGTATTGGGATCTGGGACTGGGATATCAGGAAGAATGAACTGATCTGGGATCGCCAGATGTATGAATTATACGGCACTGCCCCGGATGAGAACCGGAAGGCCTATGAATTCAGGCTGAATGGCCTGCATCCGGACGACAGACAGAGTCAAAATGAGATAAGCCAGCTTTCTTTGTGGGACGACAGGCCCTTCGACACAGAGTTCAGGGTTGTCTGGCCCGACAAGTCTGTCCACTGGCTGAAAGCGGCAGGGAAGGCTGTCCGGGACAAGGACGGACAACCTGTACGGATGGTAGGAGTTAACTATGATGTCACGGAGCGAAAACGTACCGAAGAAAAATTGAGACACAACGAAGAGAAGTACCGCTTCATGTTCCTCAACAATCCCCAGCCAATGTGGATCTATGACCTTGAAACGATGGCGTTTCTTGAAGTGAACCATGCAGCAATACAGCAATATGGCTATTCCCGCGAGGAATTCCTGAACATGACGTTAAAAGATATCCATCCCAATGAAGATATACCCGCAATGTTGGCGGACGTTAAGGCAACAACTCTTTCGCTGAATATTGCCGGTGAGTGGCGGCATAAGAAGAAAAGCGGTGAAATAATGTTCGTGGAAATCTACTCCCACAGCATTACCTATGAAAACAGGAAAGCCAGGAATGTATTGGTCAATGACGTAACCAAAAGGAAGAATGCGGATCTGGAAATCCTTGAACTCAATACCGGACTGGAAGAAAGGATCTTAATACGGACTGCGGAGTTGGCCGAATTGAATGAATTCCTGCTGAAAGAGATTGAAGAACGCAAAAAGGCCGAGATTGAAATCCTCCAGGCAAGGGAGGAAGCCGAACAGGCCAACATGGCCAAAAGCAAATTCCTGTCACGCATGAGCCATGAGCTGAGAACCCCGATGAATTCCATCCTTGGGTTTGCTCAGTTGCTGGAAATGGGAGAGCTTAACACCGGCCAGAGAAGAGGCGTCAACCACATCCTTACCAGCGGAAAACACCTGCTAAACCTCATCAATGAGGTGTTGGACATTTCCCGTATCGAATCCGGTCGCTTCGCCCTGTCGATCGAGCCGGTAAAGGTCAGCAGTATCATATTGGAAGTCATGGACAGTATCCATTTCCAGGCATCCAGGCGCCATCTCAATTTAACATTGGTGAGCTCCGAAAGTAACCAGGTGTTTGTCAGTTCGGATCGTCAGCGCATGAAACAGGTACTGCTGAACCTGGTCAGCAATGCCGTAAAATACAACAGGGATGGAGGGTCGATCACCATTGAAACCCGTATTATGCCTGCAGACAGCAATGGTTCAACTCCACTCAGAATCTCCATTACAGATACAGGGGAAGGAATAGAAGAACAAAATCTTCACAAGCTATTCGTGCCATTTGAAAGGATAGGGGCGGAAAAAACAGCCACAGAAGGCACCGGTCTTGGACTTGCCGTGGTCAGCACCCTGATGGAGTCCATGGAAGGGAAGTATGGCGTTGACAGTGTTCCCGGGAAAGGCAGTACATTCTGGATTGAATTTCCCGTTGTGAATATTGAATCCATCCATGCCAGGGAATCTGAGGCGAAGGCGGTGTTTGAATCGAAATTGTCTCCGAAAAAAGGGCTCGTTTATTACATCGAAGACACCCTCTCCAACATTGACCTGGTTCAGCAAATTCTGACAAACGAATGTCCCGGTGTGCGGCTTATCTCCGAGACCCAGGGGAAAGAGGCCTCGACACGTGCCAGGAAGGAATTGCCCGACTTGATCCTTCTGGATCTGAATCTGCCCGATATGAATGGAACTGAGGTCCTCCGCCAGCTGAAGGAAGTTAAGGAGACCCGATCCATACCGGTCGTTATCATCAGTGCAGACGCAATGCCGGCACAACAGAAACGGTTGCTCCAGCTGGGTGCTGTCAGATACCTGACCAAGCCGCTGGATGTGATTGCCTTGTTGAAAGTTATCGATGAATTTATCAGCTAGCTGCCAATTATTTCAAGCCCCTGAAACCAATTAAAAAAATAGTTAACTTCGTGAAGGCTGCCTGTCAGGTCACCGTTGTGAATCCGTCACGTTCCGGATTCCACCCTTGAGGATGAAAATTACCGTGAAGATTGCAATGGTGGATGTGTGCCGTCAAATACATAATACGTTCAAATAATCTTAAAACTTCTGCCTCAGCCACCAACGCATGGAAAAGGAAGTTTGGTAAAGCCAATTGAAGATAAGCGAGTCCAATATCCTTGAAGAGCCGGAAAATTTGACTTTCACAGGATGGTTCGTTCAAAATAAAAATCAATAAATCAACTAAATTTAATTACAAATGAAAAAAATTCTTGTCTTGTTGCTTGTAGTTGTATGCCTGCAAAGTTATGGAGCTCCCAAAGTAAAGAAAGCCAAACTACCAAAGGGTTTTATCTCCCTGTTTGACGGAAAAACACTGGATGGATGGAAATACAGTGAAAAAGAAGGCACCTTTTCAGTGAAGGACGGAGTAATTGTCGTTCATGGTGTGCGCAGCCACCTGTATTATGATGGCGCGGTAGAAAATCACAACTTCAAGAATTTTGAGTTCAGGGCTGATGTAATGACCGAACCGGGGTCAAACTCCGGTATCTATTTCCACACCCTTTACCAGCAGGTCGGGTTCCCTGACAAAGGATATGAGGTGCAGGTAAACAACTCCCATACCGACTGGAAGAGAACAGCCGGCTTGTATGATGTCATGGACCTGAAAGAAGTTCCTACCAAAGATAACGTTTGGTTTACCATGACTATTATTGTGGAAGGTCAGCATATCGTCATTAAACTGGATGACAAAACTGTGATTGATTACATCGAACCGGCGGGCGCCAAATACAAAGGACATCCTGAGCGTAAGATTGCCACAGGAACCTTTGCTTTTCAGGGACATGATCCAAAAAGTATTGTCTACTTCAAGAATATAATGGTCAAGCCGCTTAAATAAACCATATTGAGCGTCGGGGGTTAAATCCCCCGGATACCGGAATCCTGTTTTGTCAACGTTTTTATCTTACCGTAGAAACTGCTGCAAAACAGGATTCCTTCTTTTTCAGGCAGGAGCGTTGCGGATTTCCGGGTTGCCAGCTGCTGAATGATGGTTAAAGAATGATTTTTACTCATTTAGCCTGGTCAATTTATACCGGGCAGGGAAACCAATAACCGTTATTTTCGTAAGAAGATTATCCCTTTATCTGTTTCAATTCATCATTAGCGCCATGAGAAAATTTACTGTCTTACTGATTGCCGTGATCTCAGCTTTTGCCTTGCATTGCCAGGTAAGTGCCCAGTCTGGTCCGTCCAAATACAATAAGTCGCTGGCTGATTCACTGGGAGCCGACGATTACGGCATGAAAAAATATGTGTTGGTTATCCTAAAAACCGGGAAGCGCGTAAATGCCGGTAAAGCGACCCAGGACAGCCTTTTTGCCGGGCACATGAAGAATATCGGGAGACTGGCGGAAGCAGGGAAACTTGTTGTGGCAGGTCCCATGCAGAAAAATGAAAAAAGCTACCGGGGGATCTTTATCCTGAATGTTTCAACCCTTGAAGAGGCTTCACTGCTGATGGATACTGATCCTGCCATTAAAGGCGGATTACTGGAACCTGAATTATTTGGCTGGTACGGCTCGGCCGCACTTCCCCTGTACCTGAAATACCACCCGACGGTGCAAAAAAAGGAGATGTAGGAAGTCCGCCAACCTCAACCTAGAGCTTCTTTGCCAAATTCCTCAGGCTTTCCATGGTTTTTAACGGATTTATCACGATAACGCTGTTGGCAATCCAGGCAGGAATGGCTCCTGCCGGATCCGCATGAAACTGGTAGACCACCCGGATTTCATTCGCACCAACTTCATCAAGTTCCCAAAAACCGGTGCCGTTGTGAACCCTTATCAGGTTAGGTTTCTCCTTTATGTAATCACCATGCGGTGATAGTTTTACCCTGGCATGCTTCCCGTCCCCTGAAAAGGTGGTAGCCGCTTCATAGATGGCATCCCTGTCGGTAACAGGCCATGGCGCATCAATGGTAATATAGTGAATATCATCATATTTACTCTTTTGAACCAACACTTCTGAACTGCCACAGTTGGGGAAGTTAACAGGATATTTCTTTACATCCATGATAACATCCAGTACCCCCGTCAATGTAGTATTTGAGATGGTAACGACGGCTTTAAACTCTTCAAAAGGTGATCCCTGAACATTTCTTGTATATACCTGGACTCCTGTTTCGTCTCTTCTTAGTTTCCAGTCGGTTGTTTCACTTGCCGTGATAAGCAGGATATTGGCCAACAATAATTTTATAAATAACATAGGCAACTGATAAGTTTTCCCGGAGCTACAAGTCCGAATACTAAAATACCCTGGGCAAAACCAACAGTTTACCGGTCGGGTCAACAGCTGCAAAAGTAAGCAATAAATAAAACAATGTTAAATATTCAGGGGTCTTTGCCGGAGGACTGATGGGCCGGCTGGCAGATTCGGATTTCAGATTCCGGACAATAAAATGCTGTTTATCTGATTATTGCGAACATCTCCAGACGACAATCCGAGGTGAGGCTCTGAAAAAATTTGCAAATAATTAACATCTTTGAAGCGTTTGCTGAAATCCCGGGATGTATTTTCCCGGCCATCATTTCCGTGCAATCCCGGAATATTTGTAAATTATATACCAGAAACAACAGACTAATTTTGATGTTATGAAGAAAAAAAACGGACTAAGAACTGCATTGGTGACCCTGGTGATTACAGTCAGCCTCTTCACCGTATTCTTTTCACGCATTGACCCCAAGCCAGACCACGCAGGGTTTTGGCTTATTCTCGCCTTGGGGATTTCTATGGGTGTTGCAGTGGTAAGGATTGCGGAATGGTTCCATTCGAGGAACTCCAATGATTGATTCCTGTCACAGGCAGGCAGACCCCATCCAATTCTGACTTCAACATCCTTTCAACCAGGCAACGCTGTCTACAACCTGATAGCAAACATTTTTAGTCTTCCGTCAAGTAACAGGACAATCCCTTTGCAGGCTTCATACCGCTGCGGCATAACCGGCAGGGTCAGCAAGGAGAAGGGCACAAACTTTTTCAGAACACGGGTGCCTTATTGGGCAGACTTTCCTTCATTTATCCGGGAAATCCCAATCCGGTACAGTGCCTTGTCGTTGCGGAAGAGGATCGAATTCCTGACAATTGCCGGTGTGGCAAAAACCTCTCCCGTAAGAATGTTTTCGGTCAGGATTTCAGGAGTCCTGCCCGCTTTCAGAACAATTGTTTCTCCTTTGACAGAGGTAAAATAGACCTTCCCTCCTGCATAAACCGGGGATGAATTGAATTTGCTCCTAAGTTTGGTGGTATATATGGTACTGCCTGTTTTGGCATCAATTACCAGGAGGTTATTCCTGGTGTCGACCGTGTAAATGATCCCATCTTTCACAAGTGGCGTAAGTAGTTGCAAGACAGGCGTTTTTACGCGCCATAGAACGTTGGTGCCACCGATGTTTCCGGATCCCTTCGGATCCACTGCCATCAGTTCAGCATATTTCTCTCCTTGCAATGGTGTCACGAAACTGGTGTAAAAGAAGAGCACTCCATCTTCGGATACAGGCATGGATATGGTCGAATCCTCGCCCTGCGGAATGCGCCAGACCTCCCTTCCAGTGAGGATATCGAAGGCATTGCAGACCGCAGCTCCGTTTGATATCAGCAAATCCTTGCCTTCTACATTGATGACAAAAGGGGTTACATAGGCTTTTTTACCGACTGGCTGAAGAGGGTCGTAGTATTCGTGGGGCCGGTCGGCCCGCCAGACTGTCTCACCGGTTCTTTTGTTCATGGCAACGATAAACTGCTGATCGGTGCCTTCATAATGTACAATCAGAAAATCCTTGTAGATGATTGGTGATGAACCTGTTCCCTGCATATGATCGACTTTCAGGTCGTCCCTTTTCCAGACAATTCTCCCATCCGCCGTGCTGACACATGCCGTTCCCGAACTCCCATAATTCAGGTATACAAAACCATCTTCAATGCATGGTGTGGGTGTGGCATAGGAGTTGACAGGGTGTTTACGGTAGATGGAGTCCTGCCTGAAAAGCAACAAGTCGTAAACGAGCCTGCCGGTATTGAAATCGATGCAAATCCCCGACATCTCCTTACCGTCGGTGGAGGCAGTGGTGACCCATACCTGGTTTCCGTATACCACAGGAGAAGACCATCCCCTGCCCTTGATTTCGGCTTTCCAAAGAATGTTGGTGGTATCATTCCATGAAACCGGCACAAGGCTGTCGGCCGAAATACCGTTCAGGTGGCTTCCCCTGAAATGAGTCCAGTCGTTCTGGGCCGTCAGCGTGGAGTGACCCAGCACGAATAACAGCGAAAGGAAAGTGTTTGTTAGAAGCTTGCAAATTTGTAGCATACTGAATTTTATTTATTCCCGGTTGATAAAGGAAATAATATTGGCTAAAATAATATTTTGTTGGACTTCCAGCGATATGCCTGCCTCATCATCCCCTAACTGAGGCCCGTAATAACCAAATTGTGCGTGATTGGCTCCTTCAATGGATACGTACCTGGTTGTCACAGGCAGTTTGGTTTTGTTGGCAATAATATCGGCAGCATCTGCTACCCCATCCCTTGACCCATAAATTTTCATCACCGGAATCCGGATTCCTGAGAGGTCGATATCACGCGGATGCGTTGATGCCAGTAATATCAGCCTGTCGACCAGCGTCGGATTCTCATAAACAAACTGCCCGGCCATTTTTGCCCCCTGGGAATGCCCTGCCAGGATATACTGTTTGGCCGTATCTGCAAATAAGTTCAATTCGAGTGGTTTATGATATCCCTTCGAGGCAAGCCGCCAGGGCATCTTTACCAGGTAAACCTTGCATCCATCTTCTGCAATCTTTCTGCAAAGAGGTACATAGGCCTTGGGATCGACCAATGCACCCGGGAAAAAAATTAACACTTTGTGAAAAAGTGAAGTTGGGCAAAACAAATAATAATCAGCCGTTTCCTGCACATCAAGACTGGCACTGTTCACCAGCAATGACTTGTCAACGCCCTTTGATTGAGTCGAGTATGCCAGCCAGCCGGTAAAACAGAGTCCACAAATCACCCAGATTAAACGGAATAATCTTCGCATTGACTTCAGAATCCTGGAATCCATCCGTTAAAAGTAACTGGATCCGTCCCAGCAATGGGTGCACAGCTTTTCTTTGGGCAGACCGATTGCCTCCACCAGGTCGTCAAGTTCCTGGAACTTTAATGTGGTAAGATCCAGATTTTTACGAATCTGTTCGACCATTGCATGGTATTTCGGCTTGCTGCTGTCGGAATATTCCTTCATTTCAGGATTTATTGTCCCTTCCATCTGTTCCACTGCCTTGTGGGTGGCCATATCCAAATTTGACCTGGAACGGCTGAAATTCAGGAATTCGCAGGGATAGGTCAATGGGGGACAGGCAATTCGCATATGTACCTCCTTGATCCCGGCATGATGCAGGTCACGGACATTGTCCTTGAGCTGGGTGCCGCGCACGATGGAATCATCCAGGAAAATGCCGCATTTGTCTTTGATGATTGCCTTGTTGGGTAGCAATTTCATTTTTGCCACCAAATCCCGCATAGCCTGGTTCTGTGGCATAAAACTCCTGGGCCAGGTCGGGGTGTATTTGGCGTATGGCCTCTTCAGCGGGATACCCTTCTCATTGCTGTATCCCATGGCGTGACCAACCCCGGAATCCGGAATACCGGCCACAAAATCGGCCTCCACAGTATCTTTTTTCGCCAGTGCAGCACCGCATTTGTAGCGGCATTCATCCACATTCAAACCCTCATAGAAGGAAGGGGGATACCCGTAATACACCCAAAGGAAAGAGCAAATCTGCATCTTTTCGTTGGGTTTGCGCAGCTGTTCTAGTCCATCATAATTGATTGAAATGATCTCACCCGGACCCAGGTATTTCTCGATCTCATAATCCAGGTTGGGGAAAGCGCAGGTTTCAAAAGTGGCTGCATAGGACCCCTCCTTTTTACCGATGATGACCGGAGTCCTGCCGAGCCTGTCGCGTGCCGCAATAATCCTGTCTTCTGTAAGGATAAGGATGGAACAGGATCCTTTCACAAGGCTGTAAACATTTTCAATGCCGGAGGCAAAAGTTTCACCCTCAGCGATGAGCATGGCCACCAGCTCGGTAGGATTGACAGATCCCTGGCTGGTCTCTGAAAAGGTATGGCGGGCTTTCATGAATCGCTCTTCCAACTCTGCAAGGTTGGCAATTTTTGCCACGGTAGCGACTGCAAACCTCCCCAGGTGGGAGGTGACCAGAATGGGTTGGGCCTCTGTGTCACTGATTACCCCGATACCAACATTTCCCCTGAAACTGGAAATATCCACTTCAAACTTATTCCTGAAATTTCCGTCCTCCAGGCTGTGTATGGCACGCTGCCAGCCCCTGTCACCCGAGAAAAAGGCTACCCCGGCTCTTTTTGTCCCAAGATGCGAGTGATAATCAGTCCCATAGAATACATCAAGCACACAGTCCTCCTTTGAAATACAGCCAAAAAATCCACTCATAGCAAAATGATTATTGGTGTATAAAGTTAACCGATTATTGGAATCTGCCAAGTGCAGGGAGCCGGGTTAAGTAATGCCCTTTTGGTCCCTGAAAACCGAAGGAATGTTCCCAATATCTGTGCAGGCAAGTCAAAATGACTAATTGACAAAACGTTCAAAAAAATCCTGCATGGCAACCTCACAGTAATCATTCACCCGTTTCACAAGGTCCATGGTATGAGGCCAGCCCGGCAAAGGGCGGTACACATTCGGAATTTTAAGGCTATCAAGTTTATGCTTCAGCAGTTCGGCCTGGACAACCGGAACGAGGTTGTCGCCGGTCCCATGCAAAATCAGGGTCGGAGGGGCATTTTTATCAACAAAGGCAATGGGTGATGCTTCAGCGTACAACGCAGGAGCCTCCCGGAATTTACGGGCCATCAGCCGTTCAACCATGTAATTTTCCCTTGCATAGGATGCGGTAAGGTCGGTAGGTCCGTACAAATCGACAACAGCCCTGATTTTCCGGTTGCCTGGGGAGACCCTGCAGGAATCCGGTGCCTCTCCTGCCCTGTGCCACCCATAAGCCGCCAGCATGGCAAGATGGGCTCCTGCCGAACCTCCGATCAGCACCACCCTGTCGGGATCGTAATGGTATTTTTCTCCGTTCTGAAAAACGAACCGGACAGCCTCTGTCACATCCTCCACACAGGCCGGGTAAGGTGCCTCGCTGGCAAAACGGTAAGTTACAGTTGCCGTGACATACCCCATTTCTGCAAAATGAATGGCATATCCGAGGTACTCGTTCCGGTTCCCGTGATTCCATCCTCCACCGTGAATAAAAAGGAGAAGGGGGGCGGGTCCGGGGGCCATCTTGTCCCTGTAAAGATCCATTTGCAAGGATTTGCCCCCGATATTCAGGTATTCAATATCCCTCGAAACTTCCAGTCCGGCCGGTATTGCAGGATTCTTTTCAGCCTGCGATTCAATCCCCAGGTAAACAGCCAATATGGTTGGCGGAATAAAATAATAGCCAACAGGTGGATTCTCCGGGAAAATCTTCGAAATAAAAAAAGGGGTGAGTAACAACGAGACGGCAAGGACAACAAGGATCATCAATGCCAAAAGAATTTTCTTACCATAGAACAGCCACCTCATACCGAAATCTTTTGAAATGAATTCTGACCAATTGCTTGAACAGGGGCGAATATGTCACAAAAATAATAACCTACACGGGGATTCAATCAACTCCAAAAAAAAGACCCTGTTGCTGCTAAACAGGGTCCTTGGTTATATTACAAAAACTAGAAAAAAGGGTCAGATTTCCTATTGAGACAAGTGATTCAGCAATGCCTCAATTTTTGGAGTGGTACGAATTAAGCAATGATTTGACAAAGATGCTGACCCTGCTGATTCTTCCCCTTTGTGAGGAATAACGGCTGTTCAACTCTTCATAAAGACGTGTCGGAGAAACGGCAGAAGGCATATCGTCCATGGCAATCGCACTCACCTTCTGAATCAGATTCTTTAACTCCAGGTGTGACATAATAAGGGATTTTTAATTTGTTTGAACTGATTTACACGGTAAAATTTGCCGGGTTTGGTTTAACAGTCTGACCTCCGCGCGATCTCCCCCCATCGAGGGGACTCCACACAAAAAATCTCTTGTTTTAAATGATTCTAATTTAATAAAAGAACCAGGATTGTAACCTGAAAGAAGCCGGAAACGGAAGGTTTACTTGTTTTCCCGGATTCTCCTTTGGAAACTTCGTGTCAAGGTAGGCCAATATACTGAAACTGCAAGGCATCTGTTTTTTAACGTAAGTTTTGACAGGATTAACGATTTGATCCAAAACCTCCGGAATTGGAGATTTGGACGTGGCAACGGCTCATTTTAAGCCGCCGGCTTCAAAGAAAAATGCAGGAGCAGGGCCGTGCCGTATGGTAAAAATAAACCTCTGTCCCGGATTATTCCATCAGCCACGACAGGTTGAAAGCATAAACAATCTTACCGTCGGTTAAATAGATAGTTCCGTCAGGTGTTTGCCCGGAAGAGAAGTATCCTTCGTGCTGTCCTTTGGTCCTGGCAAGCTTCGTTGTCCGTTGCCAGGGTGCTATCGAAAGGTTCAGGGTATCCGATCCCCTGAGGTTGCTAATCACCTTTCGGTACTCTTCCGGCCAGGTTTTGCCTTCATCAAAAGAGAGTGCTGCATAGAGTCCGGTAACGAAACTCAATTTCCCCTCCCCGTCTTTTGCCCTGATGCTGTCTCCGGCAAACCCGGTGAAAAGCAACGGCTTCGAACCCGTGGTTCCGGCTGGAACTGCAGAATAAGAAAGCCTCAGTAAAGTCATGCGTTGGCCGGTTCCCACAGAAGGAAACACCGACGGAGAGCGTTTCCAGGTATTTCCGCCGTCCATTGAAATACTTTGGGGGGCCTTTCCGGCATAATAGGCACCCTCGTCGCGGGCAATGGCCAACAGATCCATTTTCCCGTCCTCATTTACATCATTGATCTCGGCAACAACGGCATGGCCTCCTGCAATCCGCAACGTATCGGGAGTTACCCCTGAAAATCCCCTTCGCTCCCAGGTTTGGCCATTATCGGTGCTGACCACCAAACTACCCGTGCCTGCATAGGAGTCTCCCTTGTCGTCCGTAACAAAAACGAGCATTCCATCCGATGTCTGGAACATATTCCCCTGCATGGAAGCCCCTGCTGTTGGTCCGTGGTCAGGATCAAGAATCATTCTGACAGCCGACCAGGTCGCCCCGTTGTCGGTGCTTTTCCGGTATCCCAGTGCCAGTTTATCCCATCTGCCGGCAATCCCGATACTTGCCATCTGGTGCAGGGTAAAGGCTTTGTCTCGTTTCAATCCAACCCTTATGGCATTATTTAATATATTGGAGCTGTGCATATTACGATCTTCCGCCTTGAGAAACCGGGAGGCTGGAGTCCATTCAAGTGACCCATCAGGCTGCCGTTTTCCCCTGGAGGCCAATAATGTCAGTTCCGGACCGATCTCACTCTCACCTGAAAACCAGGAAACAAGGAGGTCTCCATTTTCACACCACTCAAGGGTGGGAGAATGGTTGTGCGAATAGAGCGGACCGGTCAGCAAGGGCAATTGTTTATCCGCATCAAAACCAAATTGGGCCATTTGCCTTACTGAGCCATAATGAGAGCCATCCTTTACAGCCGGAACCAGCTCGTAGAGTGAAGTGATGGAGAATACCGGCTGAGTGTTCTTCTTCTTCCAGGCATATTTCCCTGCAGAAACCTTTGATCCCCAAGGATAAACAGGCTGCTCAGCCCTTTTGCCTCCCTCCTTTTGCTGCTTGGGTATCCTCACAAGGCGGAAACCAAGGAAATAATTTTTATCGTTGATGGCAGCGCTCATCCTGTTGGCCGACCGCGCATGCTGGATATGGTTGTTGTGACTTCCGCCCCTGGTCACCTTGAAATCACCTGTTCGGTATCCTGCCGGGTTGAGTGTATCGCCCGGAAGGTAGGGCCCGTACCAGTCCTGCACCCATTCTTCTACCCCACCGTGCATATCGTAAATACCAAACCCATTGGGCCCCGATTGACCAACCTTCAGGTCAGCATCCTTAATATGGCCGGCATCCGGGTACACATCTTCCACACCGGTACATTTACCCGGAAGCCAGGTTACCCATTGCCGGACACCATTGGTGTAGGTGAATGGATAAGGACCCTGGTAGTTCATCCGCATCATCAGGGCAGAATCGAAAGGGTTAAGAGCATAAATGTCTCCGGAAACCCCATTGCCGAAGGGTGTCCTGGTGCCACCACGCGCAGCATATTCCCATTCCGCCTCGCCAGGGAGCCTGTAATCAAATTGTTTGTCATTCGCCGAGAGCCATGAAGCAAATGCCGATGCTTCCTCCCAGCTCACATAGACAACTGCCTCATTGTCACCATCCGAAATATTCCTGAATTTTCCCCTCCAGGATTTATGGGACGGATCAAACTTTTCATATTGTGCATTGGTAATTTCATATTTAGAAATCTCAAACGGATGTGTTAGCTCAATACTCCTTGGGGGAAATTCGTCCTGGATAAAGATGCTGCGCCAGCCATTATCCTTTCCTGCAACAATATATTTCGGATCAAGGTCTGCTCCCATGATAAACGACCCGGCGGGAATGGCACAGAAATCAATTTGGAATGTTATCTGTCCCTTTGATTGTCCGCCAGATGAGGTTTTGTTCCCGTAAAGTATTCCTGCCAAAGCTGTGAATACAATTACAATAGGGATACATTTCAGTCTCCTGGTATAAGCTTTTAAGTGGTACATGTAAATTAAATTCTTAATCAACAGAAAAATAAATAATTAAATCAAAAAATATCACAATTTGAAATCTCTTCTTTTGAATTCCCCGGGCCCCTCCAAAGGATGGGGACAGGGGCTGCCCTTGATTTCTGCACGAACCAATACACTTTTACATCAGAGATAAAACTATACCAGGCTCGTCATGATTTTGTTTGCTTTTCCTGCAAACCTGTTTCAGGACCAGAGAACAAATAACTGCTTTCAGGTGATACACATTCCCCGGAGAC
>CAZDLO010000005.1:17880-84961 GCA_964506325.1 uncultured Tangfeifania sp. | reverse complement strand
GTTGATTCCTATCGCTCCAATTACAACGGGGCCACCTATTTTACCATGGACCGGACCAATTTTTTCTCCTATGAAAAACAGTTCGCCTATGTTCAGGGCGCCATCTTTTTCGGGGAAGTCTACCCGGATAACCACAAACTTGAGGTTTCAGAATTCAGCAAAGTCACTGATTCAAAAGGGAATATCACAGTAAAGATGTTTGTGAGAGGGACCCTGGCAAAAGCAAGAGTCGAAATTTTTCTGAAAAAGGGGGACAATACTGCTGAAGTCATTTACACGATGAGGGGATCTGCATTGCGCTATACCGGTGAAGTTGTACCTACTTCGGAATCCAATTACTTCAAGAGAGTCAACAAGGTTTAGTTTAGTTCAGGAGCAACCCTTTCCCGGGTACTGGATGTGGTCCATTTCACGCACCAGCAAAAGGAATCACCTAATACCACATCTGATTCATTACCGGCAATTTACAGCATTTCCCGGTTGGGTTGGAATATCCCTGTGGCAAGCAGGGAGGGTGTAGGGGTGGAATCGGGTACTCCCCTCAGAAAGTCCTGAAATCCGCAATGAGACATTTCCTGTAAAAAAAATCAATCTGCCCTTAAAGAAAAATCAGCTTCCATTCCAATGATTAGTGTTCTGCAACAATGTATCTTTGAAATTATTGAATTCATTGCCTGATGTGTAAAAACACAAAGGCTTCATTCCAGGATCGTTAAATAAAAAAAATGAAAATCTGCGTTTATTGTGCCTCAAGTGCCCAAATTGACAAGGCTTATTTTGATGCCACAGAAAGACTGGCCTGGGAATTTGTTAAAAACGATATTGAGGTAGTCTATGGCGGTGGCGCCATCGGCCTGATGGGCAAATTGGCAGATACTGTGCTTGACAACGGTGGCAAAATAAAAGGTATCATTCCCAGGTTTATGAACGAAGTGGAATGGGCCCATAAAAAAGTGGAGGACCTGGAATTCACCGATACCATGCACGAAAGGAAAGCCAGGTTCCTGGAAAATATCGACGGACTCGTGGCACTTCCCGGCGGAACCGGCACACTGGAAGAATTACTGGAGGCAATTACCTTAAAAAAGCTGGGCTTGTTCACAAAGCCAATCATCATTTTGAATACGAACCACTTTTATGATCTTCTGATTCAGCTGCTGGAAAAATTCATCAGCGAGAATTTCATCCATGAAAGACACAGGCATATGTGGACTTTCGTCGATGAACCCGAGGAGGTATTGGATGCCATACGCAATGCCGTGAAATGGGACAAGGATGCCATCCACTTTGCCAATAACAGGTGAAAGTGCCTACCCCGGCAGGACTTTTACCACCCTATGATTCCTGATACTGAATCCGGAAGATGAACTATTCATCACCTTAATATTTGCCGTATTCCATCAGCGTATCCCACATGGCCCAGAAATTTTCCGGGGGCACATCGTCCTGGATATTATGGACCGGGGCGAATACAAACCCTCCCCCGGGAGCCATGATGTCTATTATTCTCTTCACCTCATCTTTCACCAGTTCCGGACTTGAATTCCTAAGTGTTGATTGCGTGTTGACTCCCCCACCCCAGAATACCAGGTCTTTGCCGAAATCTCTCTTTAACCCAGCCAGTTCCATGTTGGCTGCAGTGAACTGTACCGGGTTATAAATATCGAGGCCTGCTTCCATGAGGTCAGGCAGCAATTCCCTCACGGAGCCGCAGGTGTGCATGAATATCTTCACATGAGGCAATCTCCTCTTAATATGCGACCAGAGCTGTCCAAACCTCGGGATTACCGCCTGGCGTAAATAATCAGGGTCCAGCAAGGTGGAAGTTTGCGTCCCAAGGTCATCACATTCGGCAGCCACATGCACCTTGTGCTGAAGATCGTTGTCAGTCAGCCAGTCAATGACCAGGTTCCAATAGTTGAATTTGTACGCAAGAATCAGATCCATCAATTTCTCAACCCCGGCAGGGTCGGTTATAGTATCCAGGTACCAGTTCTCATATCCCCTTATTCTCAGGGATGTTTCTGTAAGTCCGGCACAATTCCTGTCGGCAACAATGCCATAATCCCCGGCATTTCGGATCTGCTCCTCCAGATCACGGAGGATAACGCCGGAATGAAGGCCCAGGTCGGGGGCCCTGTAATGCTGCAAACCTTCGTCAATGGAGGAATAATGAGCAAGAGGAAAGGAACACTGGTTGAAGTAATGATCCCTGGATTCATCCATTTTCCACTGGCATCCCCATGCATCGGTTAGTTCGGAAACACCCTCCTTCACGGAGACAATTTCTTCATAATCCGGAATCCTGCGTGAGCCAATGCGCCGGATGTCCGAATTAAGTTGCCGGAGAACTTCCTCAACCGGCGTAACAATCTGCTGGACAGGGTCAATCTCCTTCTTGTCGTAATCAAAAGAGTACCCCCGGTATTGCATGGCCCTGGTGTAAGCTTTTTTGCTGATCCCGGTTACGGTTGTCCCGGCAAGGTCATAGGGTATTCTGTCAGGCTCCCTGTGATTGAGGGCCGCGATTAGTCTCTCAGAACTGGTCATGGAACAACGGGAAAAAAGGAATATAAATTACAATAATTTCTATATGTCTGATTATCAGGTATTTATGTTATATTTTGTCCGGAACCACAAATGGCTTTCTGTACTGACGTGTCAGCAAGGCATCGGCGTCTGGGGCATTGATAAACTTCATTTTGACAGGATCAAATTCCAGGGATCTCCCCAGCCTGTAGGAAATATTTCCCAGGTGCATCAAGGCACAGGAATAAAAGCCGTCACGGATATCACCCTTTGCCAGTTTCTGGTCGTTGGCACGGATGGCATCGACAAAGTTGGCGTAATGGTCGGCAAGGCCGGAGCCCATGTCACCAGCTACCCTCTCCTTGCCAAAAAACGACTGCCACTGATTCACGTTTTTTGTCAAATAACCTTTGGAGCCATAAAACAGGTTGCCGATGGTATTGTCCGAACTGACCATGTAGGTATTGTCCGGACCGGGATTTTCACTGATTACTCCCTCCCGGTTGGTAATCCAGTGACGCACTTCAAACTGGAGGATCTTCTTCTTGTCTCCACCTCCCTGTGGATTTGGAAACTCAAAAACTGCGATAAGATCGTTCGGGGTCTGCTGGTCGTCATCAAACATGAAATGACCTCCTGCGGTGCTTATTTTTGTCGGCAGGGTGACCCCAAGTCCCCAGCGTGCAATATCCATCTCATGTACACCCTGGTTGCCCATGTCGCCGTTGCCATAGTCCCAGTTCCAGTGCCAGTTGTAGTGAAACCTGTTTTTCGAGAAGGGCCTCTTTGGTGCCGGCCCAAGCCATAGATCATAATCAACACCTGCAGGAACCGCTTCATCCGGGGTTTTACCGATTGTATCGCGCCATTTGTAGCAAAGGCCTTTGGCCATGTAGACTTCACCCAGCTTCCCGGTGTGCAGGTATTCGGCCATGGTTTGAGAACACGGATTGCTTCTTTGTTCTGCACCGTCCTGAACGATTACCTTGTATTTTTCAGCAGCCTCAACCAGTTTCTGCCCTTCGAAGAAATTATAACAGCAAGGTTTTTCTACCGATACATGCTTGCCTGCCTGCATTGCCCAGATAGAGGCTAGTGCATGCCAGTGATTGGGTGTTACAACAGAAACGGCATCAATGTCTTTGTCCTCATACATCTTCCTCATATCCGTAAAAAGCTTTGGCTTTGCCAAACCCTTGTCCGTAAAATGCTTTTTAACCCGTTCATCAAACAGGTTGCTGTCAACATCGCACAAGGCTGTTACCTGAGCATTTTTCAGCCTTGAATAACCTGTGATATGGGATTGACCCTGGGAACGTATTCCAACAATGCCAATATTGACCCGCTCGTTGGCCCCCAGGATGGAACCATAGGATTTTGCACTAAGTCCAAGTCCGCCAATGACTATTCCGGAAGTACCCAGAGTGCCATTCCTGATAAAATCTCTTCTTGCTGTCATGGTTGTAGCTGTTTTAGTAGTATAATAGCTGAAAATATTTATTACAGATTCAATTTACTTCTGATTATCAATACACTATAGATCAATATGTTTTTGCAAATTCACCGGCGAGGGCATTTATTTCAGCATTGGAAAGATGTGTGCCGGAGCTGACCACCAACCTGAATCTGAAAGTCACTGATTTCCCGGCTGGCAAGGAGAAATTCAACTCCTCTTTACCTTTGGTGAAATCCCTGACTCCAAGGGGGTTGGCCGCAAATAACCCATACCCTCTTGCATGCCAGTACGTTGGATAGTTTGGATTTTTAGGGTGGTCACAGATGACCAAAGAGATTTTCTCTCCCCGGATATTGCCAAAAAGGTTCATCCATCTGGCACGGGTACTCCACACGGCTTCACCTGTAATTCCTTCGCTGCTGCTGAAATTTCCTGTTACCTCCTGGTTTGGCAATCCTTTCACCAGTGTAGGGTTTCCCTGTGCATCGGTAAGGGTGACATCTCCTTTGGAAGGCAGCTCAAGCTGCCGGGCAACACGGATTCCGAACATTCCTTCCTTGGTATCGGCCAAAGACAAGGTTTTACTTTTGGCTGTCAGCGTAGTAATACGGTCAATCAGACGGGTTTGTCCCCGGGCAATAAAGTGATATTCGGTATGTTCAGTCAGCAATTCATGGCCTGTTGAATCTGTCCAGCTTTCCGTGGAAACAAGCACGCCCTCACCTGGCCCTCCACTAATTTTGTTAACCTTCAGGTGTTTTATAACTCCCCCGTTGGCATTTTTCTTTCCCAATCCTTTTGAACCATTCCCCCAGAAATCGTTCCCGTCAACGTTCCCGTAGGTAAACCACATCCCAATCTGGTGAGGGTGGTCATTACGCTCTCCAGCCTTTGTCCTGAGGGGAAAACCCCTTGTGACTTCTGTCCCGGCAGCTGTCAGTATCGGATATAGGACGGGTTTAAAAACATTGCCATACCAGCAAAAGGAAGTAAAAGGTTTGCCATCCACGAGGACATCTACCTGACGGTCGGCTTCCCTGTTCTCAAATGTGATGTAAGGACCGGAAACAGGTTTTGTTTGCCCGTTGGCATGCCTGCCGTCAGAAAGAGATAGGATTATCACCATGAACACTGCGAAAATTGAAGTTTTTTTCATTTTGTAGAAAGGTTGATATTTGGTACAACATGTATTAACACACTGATCGACTGAACTTTAATTCTCATAATTATTTTCGGCATCACAACTGATAATTCAACATCATGATGTTTATAACCCTTAAAAATAACATTAAAAAAATCGTGTTCCAATAGACAACAAGAAGTAAGTAAAATTTAATTTCCCTGAATTCCCCGGGAAGGTCAGATACTCTTTCATCCTGAATGTTGCGTGTTGCCGGACAGAGATGCAGGTCAACACCCATATCCGGAAGCGCCTGCCCTGACCGGCCCAAAATATAGCTGAGGATTTGATATCGGGTGACGTCAATTTGCGAAAAACATCCTACATTTAGGGGAACAAAAATCAGCATCATGACTCTGTCTTCAAGACCAACAGCACTTCTGTTTCTCTTTCTTCTGATGCTTGTATCCGTTGAAGGAGCCTGCAAACCCGTTGTTTCAAAAAATGAAGTGAAACCCTGGACTTACTGGTGGTGGATGGGAAGTTCAGTGACTAAAAAAGGAATCACCGAGAACCTGGAGAACATGCATACTGCCGGAATTGGCGGTGTACATATAGTACCTATTTATGGAGAAAAGGGGGATGAACAGAATTTTATCCGGTTCCTCTCACCTCAATGGATGGAAATGCTGGGGCATACCATGAAAGAGGCAAAACGCCTGGATATGGGTGTCGACATGACCTCCGGCACCGGATGGCCGTTTGGCGGTCCCGGAATCAACGAAACCAGCGCTGCCAAAACATTTTATGTCCTGCCGGTTAAAATTTCGGGTCAATCCGGAATCCGGGATTATTTCAAACCTAAATCCAATTCTACATTAATCGCCCTGATGGCCTATGATCCAAATGGAAATTCCAGGAACATTACTTCACAGGTTGATGCTGATGGAACCATTCACTGGGGTGAGATCCGGGAGCCGTGGAAGGTGTATGCGGCATTTCAGGGGTACACACAACAAAAAGTGAAACGGGCGGCACCCGGAGGTGAGGGACTTGTAATGGATTACTTCAGTGACACAGCCATTGCCGGATATATGAAACAGTTTGAGGATGCCTTTGGCAGGTACGGCAATGAAAAGTCCGGTCTTCGGGCATTTTACAACGATTCCTATGAAGTATACGGGGCCAACTGGACTGCAGGTTTTCTGTCAGAATTCAGAACCCGGAGAGGATACGACCTTCTGAATTACCTGAATTACATTGCAGATACTGTCACGACTGACACCAGGCAAAGGGTTGTCGCAGATTATTGCGAAACAGTTTCAGACTTGCTGTACGAAAAATTTACTGCAAACTGGGTAAAAAAGAGCCATGCCATGGGGATGCTAACCCGGAACCAGGCACATGGATCCCCGGGTAATATACTTGACCTTTACGCTTTGTCCGATATACCTGAGACAGAATCCTTCGGGGCCAGCGGTTTTAAAATCCCCGGACTCCGTCAGGATGCTGATTTCGAGGAAACCAGGTTTGGCAGACCTAATCCGCTAACCATGAAATTCGCCTCTTCGGCGGCACACCTTGCTGGGCACCGGCTGGTAAGCTCAGAGTCGACAACCTGGCTGGGAGATCACTTTAAAGTATCCCTGTCTCAAATAAAACCCCAGGTCGACGAGTTGTTTGTTTCAGGAATCAACCACCTGTTTTTCCATGGAACCACCTATTCGCCCCTGGAAAAGCCATTCCCGGGCAGATTATTCTATGCATCAACCAATTACGGCCCAACTTCCCATTTCTGGAATGAATTGCCGGCCCTGACAGGATACATCGCAAAGTGCCAGGATATTTTACAGAATTCTGTTGCGGACAATGATATCCTGCTCTATTTTCCGATTCATGAAATATGGAGGCAGCAGAAATCGGAACTGCTGATCCGGTTATTTGATGTGCATAAATCAAATGTATGGCTGCAAAATTCAAATTTTGGCAGGATGGCCCGGCAGTTATGGGACGAAGGATATGCCTTCGATTATATTTCTGACCGCATGATAGGAAATTTAAAGATGGACGGGAAAGGCATTAGGTCTGGAGGCATAAGGTATAAGGCCATCGTTATTCCGGCCATTGAGCACATGCCGTTATCCACCTTAACTGCGCTGAATGAACTGGCAAAACAGGGAGCCACCATTCTGTTCGAGAATGGCATCCCCGAGGATGTACCAGGTTTGGCAGACAGGGAAAACTCCATGAAAGCAATGACAAGGATGAAGTCGGTGATGGCAAAGCCCGGGCGCACCGTTTCTGTGACTTCAGATATCATGGAAGCTCTTTCAAATAAGGGTATTCATGCTGAAGAACTTTGTAGCAAAGGACTGGAATTTACCAGGAAGAAATCCGGAGATCAAACCATTTATTTCGTCACCAACCTTTCTGACAAGTTCAGTGAGGGGTGGGTAGAACTTTGCACCAGGTCGGGGTCGGTAGAAATTTATGACCCGGTAAATGAAAAGCGGGGAATAGCTTCAACCCGGAAAACCAAAAAAGGCACTTCCGTTTACCTGCAGTTATTGCCAGGGCAATCTTGTTTCCTGAGCTGCACCGGGGAAAAACCTGCCAATGGCAGCTGGAGGTACCTTGCCGCCGATACAGGCAACAGGATCGAAATAGGAAGCAGCTGGTTGTTAACACCTACGAAAGGGGCGCCGGAAGTTCCGGAACCTGTTGTTTTGCAACAAATGGGTTCCTGGACGAAATCAGGAGGCAAATACCTTACCTTCAGTGGGAAGGCAATATATTCGACCAATTTTGAAGTACCTGGGAACCTGCTGAATCCAGGTGAATTCATTTTGGATTTGGGGATAGTCCGTGAAACGGCCTCTGTCAGAATCAACGGCAGGGAAATGGGACTCAACTGGTGTTTACCCAACCGGCTTTTGATACCGGAAGGGGTAATAAGGCCATCGAACAAAATTGAAATTGAGTTAACAAACCTATCTTTCAACAGGATAATACAGATTGACAGGGAAGGTGGAAACTGGAAAAATTTTTATGAAGTGAATTTTGTCAATATCAGGTACCAACCCTACGACGCCGCCAATAAAACGCCGGAGGATTCAGGGTTATTAGCCCCTGTTTACCTGATCCCGGCAAGGAATTTTCTGCCGGGCAGCAAAAACGGCAAGATGTGATCAGATAAATTAGTTTGGAATATTGAACTACGAACAACCGACTTCATGCTGACAGAATAGCCACTCCGGCATGCCGTAGCAACAAAAAATGAATTCCAGGGTGTTCTGTGGGGGAAAAAACAAATTTTATGCATATGAATCAATTGATTGATGAATTTATCAGTTGTAAGAAATTAGCCCTGGTTGGCATGTCGCGTTCAGACAAAAAATTTGGCCACATGACCGCTAAAGAGCTACTTGCCAAAGGGTATGAAATTTTTCCGGTTCACCCGGAAGCTGTTGAAATTAATGGCATTGCCTGCTACCCGAACCTGAAGTCCCTGGAGGGGAAGGTTGAAGCATTATGGATTTCCATACCTCCCAAAAATGTTCCAGGGGTGCTGGAAGAAGCGGCGGAGATAGGGTTAAAAAAAATCTGGCTTCAACAAGGGTCCTGGTCGAACGAGGTACAGCAATGCATTGACAGGCTGGGGCTACCGGTGATCACCAAAAAATGTATCCTGATGTACGCTCCGCCTGTGAAGTCTTTTCACAAGTTTCACAGAACAATCAAAGGGATTTTTGGTGGTTTGTAAGAAGATGTCCCATTTTTGGCGATTCCTGAGCCAATGATAACATTGTTACAGCATTACCCCAACCATTCGGGCAACCCGCCGGTTCAGGGAAATTTGGCAATATTTGCAGCGGAAGGGTCAAGGGCCGGCGTCTGGTACCTGTAGTAAAAAGCACCTTTCCTGGATTCGGAGGTGTTTTTTTCGTCCAAACGTTCAAGCACATTCAGTGAGAGAACTTTCTTCCGGAAATTTCCCGGATCGATAGGTTTTAGAAACAGGGCTTCATAGAGGTTCCGCAATTGCATCAACGTAAATTTCTCAGGGAGAAGTTCTTTACCCAGCAGCACCACCACTGCCTTTTGCTGCAGAAAGGAGAGCGAATTCCTGACCATATCCTCATGGTCAAATATCATTTCCGGCAACTTTGTCACGGGCCACCACAATGCACCGTTTTGACTGGCCAATTCCTTGTCGTGCAAATCGATCCTGATAAGAGCGACGAAGGTGACACTAATTACCCTCGCACCCGGATCACGGTCTGGTTTCGAAAAGGCTGAAACCTGTTCGAGGAAAATGTCGTGCAGTCCGGTAGTCTGAAAAAGAACACGCCCTGCTGCCTCTTCCAGTGATTCGTCGCCACAGACAAATCCTCCCATCAATGACCATTTGCCCTGGGAGGGCTCAAATCCGCGCGGATAGAGCAATAATCTGAGCTCGCCATCCTCATATCCGAATATGGAACAATCGACAGCAACATAATGCCTTGGATTTTTTCCATAGATTTCCGCCGTGATCCATTGAGTATTTTTCTTTTCCACTTTGATTGCAACTGGGTACAACAAACTTATAAAAGTTTTATTGCCTGTCATGCCTTCGCCCAAATTATTTCAACAATAACAAGGGATGCGCTTTGCCTGCCAATTTTATTTAAAGCCCGGTGATTGCTTACAAGAATCTTCAATTAAACTCTTCATTCTTCAGCACTTGCCGGTCCGGTTTTTGTTCCCTTTTTCGCACTTGCCAACAACAGCCTGAATCATAATATTTATTAATTTTGTTAGATCAGTCAAACCAAAAAATAAACCAGAAACAATGTACCAAATGAACAGCCTTTGTAAAAAATCTTTATTGAAATTGATTTTTTTAGTCATGTTTGTCTTCTTTCTGACAAATTCCGGCTTTACCAAATCCCGTGACTATTACCAGATCCAGGTTTACCGGTTGTCAGGTAAAGTACAGGAAGAAAAAGTGGACAATTTTCTGAAAAATGCCTACCTGCCGGCTTTACACAAGGCCGGGATTAAAAGTGTCGGTGTCTTTAAACCTGTTGAAACCGATACTTTATCAGGGAAACGTGTTTTTGTATGGGTACCTTTCACTTCCCTTGAACAATTCCACAAAATTCAGGAAGCCCTGAACAAAGATGCCGACTACCAGAAGATTGGCATGGATTTCCTGGGGGCTCCTTACGATCAGGCACCTTACGTACGCAAAGAATCCATTCTATTGTATGCATTCATTGATAATCCAAATTATTTTGCACCAAAGTATACAACACCTGCCTCTGAGAGGATTTATGAGCTGAGGAGCTATGAAGGTCCGACCGAAAACCTATACAGAAAGAAAGTTGAAATGTTCAATGCCGGTGGTGAGATGAAGATTTTCACCAGCCTTAACTTTAATGCAGTATTCTACGGTGAAGTGATTTCAGGCAGCACTATGCCCAACCTGATGTACATGACCTCCTTCGAAAACCTGGCTTCCCGGACTGACCACTGGAATTCCTTCAGAAACCACCCCGACTGGAAAAGGCTTTCCGGCATGGCGGAATACAAGAATACGGTGTCTAAGAACGTAACGTTGCTCCTGCATCCCACTGACTACTCAGACTTTTAATAAAAAAAGCGAAATCTTAAAAAGATTTCGCTTTTTTTATCCCACAGACTGGAAATTACTTTATCAATTCAGCCGGAATTTCCTTTATTCTATCAAGCGTAATACTCTTGACAAACAGCTCACCACCTTCTGACTGTATCTGAATTTTACCTTTCGAAAGTGGCAATATAGTTCCGTCCTTTTCAATTCTTCCGGAATTGTAGTTGACCATGGTAACCACCCCGTTGACCACGTGTACCGAAGTCCGGCCAAAACAATAGAGGTCAACTGTATTCCACTCTCCTGATGGTGTTTCATGATCAGACCTTTTCGCACAATTCTTGGCAGGGAAATTGGTGCCGAACTGAGATTTCGTTCCCCCGAATGCATACCGCCAAACTTTACCATCAGGATCTTTGGCTGCCGGAATTTCAAAATAGCTGTTCCCCATGCAATATGAATCCCCTATTTTACCGGTGCACAGTTGAAACTCGTGTGAACTCATCCAAACACCCAGTCCTTCCCCGAATGGGCCGTAACTGTGGTACAATATCCCGGAATTCTTCTGCTTAAATACCTTTTCTCCCCACCTGAACACCATTCTCAGGTGATAATTCTCATATTCCTTTTTCGTAGCCAGGGAGGAGTTTATTTCACCGGTAATACGAAGGATATTCTCTCCGGAGATATTAATTACAGTAAACAGGGCCTCGGAAGGCTGCGGACCTGAAGCCGGTGTGAAAATTTCCCAATTGCTTAAATCTTTGCCGTTAAACAACTTCACTTCCTTGGTTTTCGCCTGAAGCAGCGCAGGAAAGGTGAAGGCCAGGAGTAAGAGGATTTTTCTCATTTTCTGTTGAATTAATTGTTAAAAAAACTGCCCCGATAGCGGGGCAGCAAAATATTGTATTTTCCTGACTGAATCAATGCCCGTGAAGAATCTCCTGGGCCTTTTCTAAAATCGTTGTATCATCCAGCAAAACGATTCCTCCATTGGGGCCTTGCTCGATGTGCATGCCAACACTTTTCCCGTGTGCATAATTAGCTCCACCAAAATAATTCCTGACGGTCTCAACATCCAAACCCAACTCTTCGGCGATGCGGTGCATAGAACCGTCAGGTAAATTGTCTTTAATTTTTCTTAACTCGTTAAATGTTATTTTTTCAGTCATTGTATTGGTTTTTAAAAAGTTAATAAATAAATTTTATAGGGCAAACTAATAATAGCTCGTTTCAGTTCAGCCAAATTAATACTAATAATTCAATAATGTTACACTTCTGTTGCATCATTTAAAATCCTGTTGTTGAAATTTTAGATTTTTTAACACTTGATAAATTCCGTTCAATATATTACCTGTTGATAGACACTGAATTAAAGCATTTTGTAACTAAAAATTGATGGAACTGTTTTATAACATGTTTAATCAATGATCATCAAGCGGAAGATTTCCTGCGAGTTTGAAAGCGCTCTCAAGAATTTGCTGCCTCAGATTCAATTTATTGATCTTGTGATTGTTCCTGTCCGGAAACACCCGGTTTGACAAGAAAACAAACAACATTCCATTGGCCGGATCGACCCACGTGAAGGTACCTGTATACCCTGAATGGCCAAAACTCTCCTCCGAAACTGATGCAGACGGGTATTTAACCCTGCCTTTGTAACGACTATATGTTGTGCCCGGCTTATCAAAACCATAACCCCTCCTGTTGACAGTCTTTTGCCGGTGACTGCTGGTCCAGTCAAGGAGAGTTCCGGGTGAAATAAACCTTTCTTTCCCATATTCCCCTTCCTGCAGGTAAAGCTGCATTATTTTTGCAACATCCCCGGCCGAACCAAATAACCCTGCATTGCCTGATATTCCGCCCATCACGGCAGCAGTCTCATCGTGTACAAACCCCTGTATCAGCTCATGCCTGAAAGTTTTATCGTTTTCAGTAGGAACAATTTTCTCTGCAGGGACATGCAGGTATGGATTGTACATGAGTGTGGAAGCACCCAGCCTGGCGTACAACCGTTCCTGGAGATATTTTTCATAGTTTTCTCCTGTAAGTTTTTCAACAACGCCGGGAAGAATTACAAAACCCAGGTCAGAATAGACATACTTCCTGCTTTTGAGCAGAGGTGAATCCCGGATTATGCTGTAAACCTGGTCACGGAAGTTGTCAAGGAGAAATAAATTTCCGGAAACCCTGAGGTTAAATCCCGGTTTTTGAGTGGATGAACAATATTCGGTGATGTAATGACCCTGGCCATCAATAACCAGCGGCCATAATAGTATGCCCGGTTTAAGCCTGGCCTGGTGAGAGAGCAAATCTGCAACAAGAATTCCTTCCTTGTTGCTCCCTTTCCAGTTTGTCCAGTAATCACTCATTTTTTTGTCAACCTGGAATTTTTTTTGATCTGCAAGCATCATCAGGGCAGGTAAAGGGGCAAGGATTTTAGTGACGGATGCCAGATCATAAAGATCATCCATCTTAACAGGACGTGACTGTTCATAGGTCTGATAACCATAAGATTTTTGATAAAATATTCTTCCCTTTTTGGCCAGCAGGACCTGGCATCCAGGGAATGCCCTTGCTTTCAAACCGATTCCAACAAGCGAGTCCACCTTTTGGAAAAGTCTCAAAGAATCAATGCCTACTTCCTCCGGGATAACATACCGGAGCCGGCCGACCGGTAAAAAGGAGATTCCATCCCCCTTTTTGAATTTATCAAAGTCATTGCTGAGTCTGCCATCTGTCCCGATCGCCCCGAATAACAGCTGAACAGAAAGGTCGAGACAATCGAATCCCTGGTTCTCAGCGACTATCTCGGCATCTGCCCTGTCTGCAATGGAGTTGACTTCCTGAAAAGAGGGTGATCCAAACCTTATCACCACTATTTTTGTCTTCGCAGGAATATTGACCACGTACCTCTCGCCGGCAGATGACGGGGGAGTTTCATTCTTCCCGGGTTTGAATCCGTTTCGGATGACCATTTTCTCAATTACCCGCCTTTTATCGCCAAAGGCCAATATGACCAGGTTATATTTGTTGGAAACAAAATTGTTCTGATTGAATTTTTCAAATTCCGCCAGAGAATTTACGGTCCTGTAATCAGATTTAAAATACCTTGCTGCTAATTGCGGCAGCTGATTCTCCTCTCCCATTCCAACCCTCACAACAAGGGCCCTTATTGTATCCAGCCTGCCCAACGGCAGAAGCTGACCATTGTTTTTCTGGACTACCAGGGACCTGTAAGCCTGGTTTCTCCTGTTTAACCTGCCCTCCCGCTCAGGAGAAAATCTGACGGTGGAATTTACCCCGGCCGGCCTGGTATTTACCTTACTTATGGTTGTCCGGGTTTTATTCTGCCCACAAATTGCAAAAGGTAACAGTATTATTAACAGGATGATTAATAGCTTATTTGCCATTCATTAATGCTTACAGTTGTATGAGCCCAAATCTAACCAAAACCGGCTAAATCCGAAATCGTGCAAGTCAATTTAAATTTGGTACGACAAGATACCAATGATTTCACTGTTATCTTTAACTTAGCAAAAAATAGTGTCCTACCTGTTCACGCGTTGCATATTTGAAAACCAAAAAAACCGGGTATGAAAAGCAGGACAAAAACCAACGTATTTTCAATCATTAACAACATCAGGATGAAATCTATTCACAGGGTTTACCCCCTACACCAGCAAAAATCGGATTGGATGAGAACAATTGCTGCATTCTGCATTTTTTTATCCTTTGCCAGCTTCAGTATGGCCCAGGAAAGCGAACCGGTATGCGGAGCGGATCAGCCGGATCTTTACCTGAATACCCTGAAAGGCCAGCGTGTCGGAATGGTGGTAAACCACACCTCAACAGCAAAGGGAAAACATCTCGTAGATTTTCTCACCAGCAACGGAATTGCAGTAAAAGTGTTGTTTGCTCCGGAACATGGTCTGCGTGGCGAGGCAGATGCAGGTGAAAAGGTCGATAATTCGGTGGATGCCAAAACCGGTATTCCAATTATTTCCATTTATGGAAAAAACAGGCAACCGGGCAAAGAACAACTCCAGGACATTGACCTGCTGATCTATGATATACAAGACGTTGGATGCAGGTTCTACACCTATATCAGTACCCTTCATTACGTGATGGAGTCATGTGGCGAAAACGGCAGGAAGCTGATGATACTCGACAGACCCAATCCCAATGGGGATTATTGTGCAGGGCCCATACTCAAACCGGCATTCAGGTCTTTTGTCGGCGTGGATCCGATCCCTGTAGTTCATGGTTGTACTGTGGGTGAAATGGCTAAGATGATCAACGGTGAAGGTTGGCTGAAAAATGGGATTAAATGTGATCTTACCATAATTCCTGTTAAAAACTACAACCACAAATCAAAATACGAGCCTCCTGTCAAACCCTCCCCGAATTTACCCAACTATGCATCCATAAGGCTCTATCCCTCTCTTTGCTTTTTTGAGGCGACAAAAGTGAGTATCGGAAGAGGCACTACTTTCCCATTCCAGGTAATGGGCTTTCCGGATCCGAAATTCGGAACATTCTCTTTTACACCCCAAAGCCTCAAAGGATTTGAGATGAATCCGCTTCACAAGGATAAAACATGCTACGGACAGGATTTGAGAACCATGAATGAGATACCCGCCTTTACCTTGAAATACTTTATGGATTGGTACAAACAGTTTAGTGAGCCTGCTGATTTCCTAAGCAATGAAAGATGGTTTAATCTCCTGATGGGAAATGACCTGGTTTTAAAACTTATCAAGGAAGGGAAAAATGAAAAAGTGATTGCTGAAAGCTGGCAAGAGGAATTGAACAATTACAGGATGATCCGGACCAAATATTTACTCTATTGATTTGCAATCATTGCCCGAACAGTTAAAGCCTGTCTAAATATTCCGGCAGCAGCCTCCGTTCTTTCCAATTTCCCGGGTACGACAGGCACAGTAAAATGCTTCTGAAACGAGCATGGGCTAAGCCAACAATAGGAAATTCAAATTCACCTTCGGGCGCAACGCTTAATTGTTGATATTCAATAATATACTAATAATATTTACGAGTGAAACCAATTCTTGTCGCATCTCTTCTTTCAGGATATTTTATTCTCCTTATACTGGTGGCCTATTTTACCAGCAGAAAAGCCACCACTGACACATTTTTCACAGCCAACCGCAAATCGCCATGGTTTGTTGTGGCATTTGGGATGATAGGGACAACCATATCCGGGGTAACCTTTATTTCCGTACCGGGGGAGGTAGGCAATTCTGCTTTTACCTATTTTGAATTTGTGATGGGAAATTTTGTGGGTTACATGATTGTGGCATTTGTGTTGCTCCCGGTCTATTACCGGATGAACCTCATCTCCATTTATACCTACCTGGAAGAACGCCTTGGTTTCTTCTCCTACAAATCCGGTTCATTTTTCTTTCTCCTCTCCCGAACAATCGGAGCCGCATTCAGGATGTACCTGGTGGCAGAAGTTCTTCAGCTTGCTTTTTTTGCACATTTTGGCATCCCGTTCGGTGTCACTGTAATGATCAGTATATTTTTGATCTGGATTTATACAACGAAAGGCGGAGTTAAAACCATAATCTATACAGATTCACTGCAGACAATATTTCTCATTTCCGCAGTTGTCCTGACTATCTATTTTATTTTCACCAGTTTGGGATGGAGTTTTGGAGATATGATAACAAAAGTGGCTGACAGCCCCCATTCAAAAGTCTTTGACTGGGACTGGCGATCCGGGAAATTCTTTCCCAAGCAATTTCTGGCTGGAATATTTATCACCATTGTCATGTCGGGCCTCGACCAGGATATGATGCAAAAGAACCTCACCTGCAAGAACCTGAAGGAAGCACAGAAAAATATGGTAACCTTCAGTGTCATCTTTGTCGGGGTGGTATGGATGTTCCTGACATTGGGCGCCTTACTGTACATCTACGCCGAATCACACCAGATCAGCCTTCCCCTGAAAAGTGACGACTTATACCCCATGCTGGCCATCAGCCATATGAACCTGATGATCGGGGTATTCTTCCTGCTGGGAATTACCGCTGCCAATTATGCCAGTGCAGATTCTGCCCTTACTTCCCTCACCACTGCCTTTTGTATTGATTTTTTGAATTTCAGAACGCGTGAAGACAAAAATAAAGGCAGGATACTCCGAATTACACACATAGGATTTTCATTGCTCCTGTTGATTGTGATATTGATTTTCAAGGCTGTCAACAACCAGAGTGTTGTCATGGCGGTTTTCAAAGTTGCCGGACTGACTTATGGCCCGCTGCTAGGCCTGTTTGCTTTCGGCTTGCTGACCCGATACAGGATCAGGGATCGGTTGGTTCCGGTAGTAGTTATTTTGTCGCCGGTACTTGCATGGTTCCTCAACAACTATTCTGAAAAAATATTCAATGGTTATCAAATTGGATTTGAATTGGTTATTATCAATGGAGCCATAACTTTCGCCGGATTATTGCTGATCAGGATGAAGGAAAATAATTTCGTTAAAAAAAGTTAAAATCCATTTTTTTTGTTATATTTGGGTTACTGCATTCACCCTGTATTTTTCAGCATATACCTATTCCTGTTTAATTACCTTTGGACGTATGAGATTGTTTATACAAGCATTGGTTATGGTTCTGATTTTTTTCCTGGTCGGAAGATGTCAGAAAGAAAGCGACAGCGATTCCTCCGGTAAGTTGCTGTCATTTTCATCCGACACCATTGCCTTCGATACAATCTTCACCACCATCGGATCACCGACCAAGAATCTCAGGGTATACAATTCTTCAGGCAGCCGTATCAATATTTCATCCATCGAACTGGCAGGCGGAGATAAAAGTTCCTTCCGCCTTAATGTTAACGGGGAATCATCCAATGAAGTTCTTAACCTTGAAATACCTGCCCATGACAGCATTTTCATATTTATCGAGGCCCTTTTTGATAAAATTGCTACGCCACAGGTGATGGTGGCTGAAGATTCGATTCTTTTCAGGGTCAACAACAGGGAGCAAAAGGTGAGGTTACTTGCCTGGGGACAGGATTTCAAACTGGTCAGGTCTGAAATGGTGAAAACTATGACCTGGACAAAAGAGAAACCCTATCTGGTCTACAATTATGCTTTCGTGGATTCCACCCAAACCCTGTCTATTGATCCGGGCTGCACCATCTGTTTCCACAAAAACGCCGGACTAATAATCAAAGGAAAACTATTGGTTAACGGGACCCTTGAAGAACCGGTGGTATTCAAGGGAGACCGGCTGGAAAGCGGTTATGCCAACCAACCCGACCAGTGGAACGGAATTACTCTTCTTTCCGGAAGCCATGATAACCTGATCAATCACGCAGTTATTAAAAACGCAAACATCGGATTACAGGTTGGAAATATAGAAAAAGAAGGATTTGCATCTGTCGAACTTGCAAATACAAGGATTGAGAACATGAGCTGGTCGGGAATCTGGGCCATGAAATCCAAAATTCTGGCCTATAACTGCATAATCGCCAATGTAGGCTATTACAATACTGCTCTTTTGCTTGGCGGGGATTATCGGTTTTACCATACGACCTTCAGCAATAACAGTATATTCAGTTTCAACAACACACGCAGAACTGAAACATTGACACTCTCCAACTACCTGGTCAGCAGCAAGGATGGGGCAAAATATGTAGGTGACCTTAACCAGGCCGTTTTTGGTAATTGCATCATTGGCGGGTTAAACCACAATGAACTTAATATCTCGATGGACAAACAGGGGAAGAGCAATTACCTTTTCGATCATTGCTCCATCCAAATAACTGACACCTTCAAAATCTCCTCCCCCGAGCGATTTGTTGAAGTTATACGCAATATCCCACCCCGGTTTATAAACCCGCAAAAGGGAAATTATGAACTTGACACCCTCTCAGTAGCCAAGGACAAGGGGAAGGATACCTACGCCAAAATCGTCCCGCTGGATTATAAGGGAGCCAGCAGGTCAAATGATGCGGGGCCGGACCTGGGTGCTTACGAACGCATCGAGAAGAAAAAATAGATGCAGATGCATTGTGCGCAAGGCCATAAAACTATTCTCCTGTTTATATTTGCTCTTCTTTCCCTTGAGTTGACAGGTCAGAACAAAACAAGCGAATGTTACAGGGCGGTATTCTACAACACTGAAAATTTATTCGACCCCAGGAACGACCCTGCAACCAATGACGAAGAATTTACTCCATCAGGCAAATGCCACTGGTCGGTTGCAAGGCTGAATCAAAAAGTAATGATGTTGTACCGCGCGCTCATCTCCGCTTCGGACGGTCATTTCCCGGATGTCATCGGACTGGCAGAAGTCGAAAATTTATGGGTTATCGAATATCTGATCAGCCATACACCATTCAAAACGGCCAATTATGCCATAATTCACAAAGAATCGCCAGATCCCCGTGGAATAGATGTAGCCTTGCTGTACCGAAAGGAAACCGTTACACCTGTCGACTATGATTTCATTCCTGTATCCTCCAAAGGTGTCAGCCGTTTTGTTTCCAGGGACATACTCTATTTCAAGGCAAAACTTGGAGATGAGGACATCAGTTTTTTTGTCAACCACTGGCCCTCGCGAAGTGGAGGTTATACTGCATCAGTTGGAAAACGAAACATCGCGGCTTTAATTCTTCGCAACAGACTTGATTCCCTCCTGTTTAAATTGCCAAAGAGTAAATTCCTGCTGATGGGAGACTTCAATGCGACACCTGACGAAGAATGTTTTACAAGGATACTGCGGACTAATTCTTCCAAAGACAACGACAACCCGGAGAAGCTGGTTAATCTTTCAATCCCCTGGACAAAAAGCAGGATTGGCACCATACGCGCGAAAGGTCAATGGGAAATCTTTGACCAGTTTATTAGCTCCTTTAGCCTTTGCTCCGGCAAGGGGTTGCAAATAACCTCAACCGGAGCCAAAATCTGCTCAGAGAAATTTTTACTGGAAGAGGATAATAAATATTTAGGTAAAAAACCGTTCCGGACCTACCTGGGTCCTGTTTACCATGGCGGCGTAAGTGACCACCTTCCCATATCAGTTGCCATACAAAAGAAGTCTCCCTAAAGGCCTGTATTCCAGACCTGTTTTTTTATTTAACTTTAAATTAACACCATCACCTTAAACTGTATTGGATCAACTACGTCAAAAGCTACATACATTTTAAGCTATTGATCCATGCATAAATATTTTTTTCTTTTTTTGTTCCTTTCCTCCCTTATGACGGCAAAAGGACAAAGTGCTCCTCCCGTTGAGCCTTCTATTGTTACAACACCAACCATTGGCACCAATCCCGCACCGAAAAAATTTGTAGTCAGGGGAAAGGTAATTGAGGCTGAAACCGATTCCCCTATGGGATACGCCAATGTGGCAATCTTTGCTGCAGCTGACTCTTCTGTGGCAGGAGGAATAATGACTTCCGACAACGGAACTTTCGAACTCAAGAACCTCGTACCCGGAAGCTATTACCTGAGCGTTAATTTTATAGGATTTGCAAAAAGAACAATCCCTTTGCAAATTTCACCTTCAAAACCCGTTATCGACCTTGGGAACATCGAACTGCTTTCTGCTGACCAGAAGATCAAAGAAGTGGAAGTGGTTGCCGAAAAACAAAGGATTGAATTTAAAATTGACCGAAGGGTGGTCAATGTAAGTCAGAATATTGTGGCCACCGGAGGAACTGCCGTTGAGGTACTCGAGAACACACCCTCAGTCCAGACAGACTTTGAAGGCAATGTAACCTTACGCGGAAGTTCAAATTTCACAGTTCTTATAGATGGAAAGCCCAGTGTAGTGAAGGGCAGTGATGCATTGAGACAACTTCCTGCCGCCGGCATCGAAAAAATCGAAATCATTACCAATCCATCTGCCAAATATGACCCGGATGGTGATTCCGGGATTATCAACGTAGTGATGAAAAGGAACCAGAAAGATTCATTCAGCGGGCTGATCAACCTCACAGCAGGCATACATGACAGGTACCGGGGTGATGCCACATTTACCTACAGGACCAAGAAATGGGACTTCATGCTGGGTGGTGATTTCGCGGATATGAATATGAAAGGGACCCGTGAATATTTGCAAAAAATTACAAACGGCGATACAATTACCACAAGGGAATCAAAGTCGGACGGATCCATGTTACACAAGGGCAACAACATCAAGGGTGGAATTGATTACACTTTCAACGCCTCAACTTCCGTAGGTATTGTCGGAACGGTGGGTTACATGGAACACGGAGACGCAAATATTGGTCACCAAAGCACCCGTTACAACCTGGGCAGACCCTCCACCTACCTTTACCAGGATAACAGTTCTGGCCGTAGCAGCAATTACTGGAGTGGGAACCTTAGCTTCAACCATAAATTCAACAAAAAAGGCCATGAAATTGAGTCCCTGCTATATTTTTCCGGGGACAATGGTGATGATATTACCAACAACATCAACTACGCCACAGATTCACAATGGGTTCCGATTGAAAATGAACCTTACAAATACAGGTCAAACGAAAGTCCTATCCAAAATGATTACAGGCTTAAGATAAACTATACCTTACCTTTGAACGACAAAGACAAGCTCGAGGCAGGTTACCAGGGAAGATTTCAGAAAAGCCTGGAAGATTTCGTTTTTGAAGAATTCAACTATTCAATGGACAATTGGATGAACAATCCGAAATACAGCAGTCAGGTCGATTTCTCCCAATATATCCATGCCCTTTATGGCACCTATTCCCATTCGGCCGGCAATTTCACCTACCAGGCAGGGCTTAGGACCGAGTACACAAACCGGAATCTTTTCAGTGAAAGAGGGAGTGAAACATATAAATTCAACCGCGTGGATCTCTTTCCTACCCTTCACCTTTCCCGGAAATTTGCAAAAGAGTATGAACTGCAAGCCAGTTACAGCAGGAGATTAAACAGGCCGGAAGGACAAATGCTCGAACCCTTCCCAACATTCATGGATCCATACAACATAAGGATCGGCAATCCTAACCTGACACCGGAATATACAGGTTCCTACGAACTTACAATGCTGAAACGCTTAAATACCTCATTTGTATCGCTGGAGGGATATTTTCGGCACACCCAGGATCTTATGACCCGGATTCAGACCCTGGGAGACGATGGAATTATGTACCATAGCATGTCGAACCTCAACGATGATTATTCCCTGGGAAGTGAATTAATGATAAATTATGAGATTAAGCCTGGAATACGCCTCGTCGCAAGCGGAACTCTTTACAATTACTGGCTGAAGGGTGCTGTTAACGGTGAAAGCGTTGACCAGCGCAGTACCAACTTTGACGGAAAACTCAATTTTGACATGAAACTTGCAAAATATACACGTTTCCAGCTGATGGGAGTATATCGCGGACCTACCGTTTCTGCCCAGGGAAAACGTGAAGGAATGTATTTTGCCAATACATCCATCAAACAGGATTTTCTTAAAAACCGGCTTTCGGCCACATTGCAGGTGCAGGACATATTTGGAACCATGAAATTCAGCGGATCTTCATCCGGTCCTAACTTTGAAAATCAGTTTAAATTCAAACGTGAATCACAGATTGTCCAGCTTACACTGAGCTACAAACTCAACAATTTTAAATCAAAACCAAATAAGGAAAGCATGGACTCCGGCAACAACGGTGGCGGAGGTATGGGCGAGTTCTAGTAACTGCCTGCTTCAGAAT
Organism: uncultured Tangfeifania sp.; assembly: GCA_964506325.1. GTDB lineage: Bacteria > Bacteroidota > Bacteroidia > Bacteroidales > Prolixibacteraceae > CAINVV01. Next base: position 62,536 of record CAZDLO010000005.1, on the reverse strand, counting down.
AATAGCCATCCTTTTCCGGGATGGCTATTATTTTACATCAAACGAAGGGCTTATGGCAGGATTTTCGGGGTAAATCATTTTCCTGACTTCTGAATCAAAAATCGCAAAATATTAAACCGGAATATACCTTCAATCACAATCACAATCCAATAAATTTTTTATATTTACGGCTACGTTACAAAATTTTTAATTCTATAAATTTTATTCTGATGAAGGAAAAAAACAAAGTTTCGAGAAGAGGATTTTTGGGAACTTCAGCTGCAGCCGCTGCAGCTATCACCGTGGTCCCTTCTAACACAATTGCCGGATTGGGACACAAAGCCCCCAGCGATAAGCTTAATATTGTCGGTATTGGTGTTGGTGGTATGGGTTTTGGTAACCTGAAAAATATGTCATCCGAAAACATCGTTGGCTTATGCGACGTTGACTGGAAGTACAGTGAACCGGTTTTCAAGCATTTCCCAAATGCCAAGAAGTACAAAGACTGGCGGGTTATGTATGATGAGATGGGAAAATCATTTGATGCAGTTATGGTTGCCACTGCTGACCATACGCACGCCATCACCACAGCCCACGCCATGACAATGGGTAAGCATGTCTATACCCAGAAACCATTAACACACACAGTGTATGAATCAAGGTTGCTGACCAAACTGGCGGAAAAAACAAAAGTTGCTACTCAAATGGGAAACCAGGGTTCTTCAGGCGAAGGCGTAAGTCTTACCTGCGAATGGATCTGGAATGGCGAAATTGGTGAGGTAACCAAAGTAGAAGCCTTTACCGACAGGCCTATCTGGCCCCAAGGTCTCAATGCTCCCAAAAACGGACAGTGGGTACCTGAAACGCTGGACTGGAATCTCTTCATTGGTCCTTCCCAGATGCGTCCTTACAACGAACTTTACCATCCATGGAACTGGAGAGGCTGGTGGGACTTTGGTACAGGCGCCCTGGGTGATATGGCCTGCCATATCCTGCACCCTGTTTTCACAGCGATGAAACTTGGATATCCAACCAAAGCTCAGGGAAGTTCAACCTTGTTATTAACAGATTGCGCCCCAAATGCACAGATGGTTTCTTTGACCTTCCCTGCAAGAGCAAAGCAAAAGGATATCAAAATTAACCTTCCTGAAATAAAAGTTATTTGGTACGACGGTGGACTAAAACCGGAAATGCCAGTTAACTGGCCTGCAGGCAAGGATATGAACAACTCTGGTGGTGGTGTGATTTTCCACGGAACTAAAGACACCCTGTTTTGCGGTTGTTATGGAAAAGATCCATGGTTACTCTCAGGAAGAGTACCTGTAGTTCCTCAAAAACGCAGAAGAATAACTGTCAGCCATGAGCTGGACTGGATCCGCGCAGCCAAAGAAAGTCCTGAAAGCCGTGTTCAGACCGCTTCAGACTTCAGCCAGTCAGGTCCTTTCAATGAAATGGTTGTAATGGGTGTTTTAGCTGTCCGCCTGCAAGGACTGAAAAAAGTACTTGAATGGGATGGTCCGAACATGCAGTTCACCAACCTGAAGGAAGAGGAAACTGTTAAGATTTGCCTGGAGGATAATTTTGTCATTCATGATGGACATCCTACATTCAATAAAAAATGGACAGAACCGGTTCCTGCCAAGAAATTTGCAGCTGAACTGATCAAACATACCTACCGTGCTCCTTATTCATTGCCGGATATGCCTGTATAAGGAAGCATTTTAAACACTGTTTAACTTAAAGTGCCTGAAGCATGGGTTGGTCAAAACCCATGACTTCAGGCACTTTTTTAACAACCAATTAGTGAATCAGGCCAATAAAACCGGCATCACTTCTCAATTTTCATCTCCCCATTATTAAAATCGGCGGGTGTTGTCCTTTTCTTCCTGATGATGGTAATTTTCTCCTGCCCTTTCCCTATATCTTTTTTGGAGTATGATACAATGTCAGGGTCTGACTTATCAAAGGAAAACGGATCGTGCAAAGGGATTCCCATATGTACACGGGCAGGCGGTCCCTGGAAATAAAAAGCATCCCCGCCATCCTTCTGCATAATAATCTTCGGTTTACCTCCACCCAGCCATTTCATGTCACCAACGGGCTTATTGAATGTAGAATCTGTTGAAATAAAGGTGTAGGTTGTTTTAACACTGTCTTTCTCCTCATTTCCCTTGCTGTCGTTGACAAAAACAGTTACAGTACTTTCCCTGGTTTTTCCATCTCCGGAGAGTATGATTGTATCAGCCTTGAAAACTGCATTCCCGGCTGTAAAGGAGGCACTACTCCCCTTACCTACTACGATAATTGTATCCTTTTCGGTGAGTTTACCATTGTCTGTGACGAGAACCCGTACAATACGCTCCTTCTTTTGAGGCTGTCCGCCAGCTGAAGATATCGTCTGCGCTGAAGCAGCGAAACCGGGCAAGATAATTACCAGGACAAACGCCAAAACCGCGAGTTTGAAAAAATTCCTTCTCATTCCAATAAATTTTAGTTAACAAAATCTAAACGCATCTCAACCTATTCAATACTGCCTATCTTTGAGGCAGTATTGATACAAATATAGGGTATTACCCTCTTCATTGTTCAAAAAAACAATATTGAAAAACAGAATTACCCGGGACAACAAATCAGAAGGAAAATTTTGTCATGACTCCGGAATCTGCCACAGAAATAATAATTCCCGGGACTATACCAACTGAAATGTGAATAACAAGATAAATTCAGATGAATTGTTATTTTTGTCGCTCAGTTTGACGAAAGGAATTTTTCAAAGTTTTTCCTGTTTTAAGGTTGGTTGAACCTCTAAACTTTAATAGCAGCTCATGAAATTCAAACGTTTGATTTTCATTTTTTTAACAGGCATTTCAATTAAGTTGGTTTCATGAAGCAGTTTGATTTTGATTTTATTGTTGTCGGCAGCGGACTGGCCGGGCTCCTGGCTGCTTATCATGCCTCAGAAAGCGGTACCGTGGCCCTAATTTCCAAATCAGACCTTGATATAAGCAATTCTTACAATGCCCAGGGAGGAATCGCAGCAGCCATCGGTGCTGACGATGACCCCATGTACCATCTGGATGACACGCTTACAGCCGGTCGCGGACTTTGCGACTATGATGCATCAGAAATACTTGTCAACGAAGGCCTTCAGCAAGTAAAACATCTGATTTCAATGGGTGTTGATTTCGACAGGGACCACTTAGGAGAGTTGATTCTGGGTCTGGAAGGCGGTCATTCCCACCGTCGAATTTTACATGCAGATGGAGATGCTACCGGAAAGGTGATGACCGGATTTATGCTGAAAAAGGTGTTGGCGATTCCCCGAATTACTCCTTTCGAATATACTACCGCTGTAAAAATACTGACCAGCAACGGAATTTGTACAGGCATCCAGGCATTGGATTACAATACCCGCAAAAATGCAATCTTCAGATCTAAAGCTACCATACTGGCCACAGGAGGGCTCTCACGCATTTATTCAAGATCTACCAATCCCTACACCGCGACAGGCGACGGGATTGCACTGGCCTGGCAAGCCGGAGCACAGGTGGCCGACATGGAATTTATCCAATTCCATCCCACTGCACTCTCAGTTGACGGGGAGGATGCCTATCTGATAAGTGAGGCAGTCAGGGGGGAAGGAGCTCATTTGCTGGATAAATATGGCATGCGCTTTATGGCCGAATCTCATCCGATGGCTGAGCTGGCCCCGCGAGACGTGGTTGCGTCTGCCATTTTCAAACGCATGCAGGAGACAGGGTCTACCGTTTTCCTCAGCCTGAAACACCTGGAGCCGGAATTTCTGAAAGAGCGGTTCCACTCTATTGACGCCAAGTTAACCGGTTATGGCATTGACCTCACTAAAGACCTGATACCCATTTCACCTGCAGCGCATTACACTGTGGGTGGCATACATACTGATTTGTGGGGCCAAACCAATATTACAGGCCTTTTTGCCTGTGGTGAGGTTGCATCTACCGGTGTGATGGGAGCAAACAGGCTGGCAAGTAATTCACTGCTGGAGTGCCTTGTTTTTGGCAAAAGACTCGTTGAAAAGGCGAAGGGTCTTAACAATCATGTGTTGGATACTCCAGTTTGTGAGGAAATTTTGCTCAACCAGGAAACTGACCACCTATATCTGGAGATTAAAAATGAGTTATCCCGGTTGATGAGTGACAGGGTCGGTATTGTCAGAAACAGCAATGATTTAAACAAAGCTTTGAACCGAATCAACGAAATAATAAGTCAATATTCTGATAATCAAGTTGATTACAACTATAAAAAAATTAACGACCTTGCAACGGTATGCAGATTGATATGCATCTCGGCATTGGAACGCAAGGAGAGCCGTGGTGGTCATGTTAGGTCTGATTACCGGGAAGAATCACCGGTTATGGTTCATCACATCATCCAGGAGAAAGGTGCCAGCATCAAAACAGTGAATGTCCGCAACAAAACATCCAATGAACAATTTTGAAATAAACCACATCAAAACTTTAATAGAGGCTGCTTTGCACGAGGATATCGGGACAGGTGACATAACCACCAACGCCCTGATCCCAGATGAAATGTTCTGTACTGCCACCATGGTCGCAAAAGACGATGGTATTGTTGCAGGAATGGAAGTTGCTGCAACTGTTTTCAGGATACTATCACCTGAGACCACCTGGAAACCCCTGGTGCAGGATGGTGATAAACTGAAAAAGGGTGATCTGCTTGTGGAGATGAGCGGACCATTTCGTGCACTTCTTTCAGGGGAACGGCTTGCCCTCAACTTCCTGCAAAGAATGAGCGGTATAGCAACCATGACTGGCCTTTTTGTGGAGCAGGTAAAGGAATACGGCACCAAAATTCTGGACACAAGAAAGACAGCACCCGGATTAAGGGTCCTGGATAAATATGCTGTCAAAGCTGGAGGAGGCGAGAATCACAGGATCGGTCTCTACGATATGGTACTTATCAAGGACAACCATATCAAGGTAGCCGGGGGAATAAAAAAGGCGGTTGAGCAAATCAGGCAACAAGTCCGGGCAGGTATAAAAATTGAGGTTGAAACAACGACAATCGAAGAAGTGAGAGAGGCTTTGGAGATGAAAGCGGATATCATAATGCTCGACAACATGTCGAACGAGACGATGAAAATGTGTGTTGATGTAATAAACCACCGGGCAAAAGTGGAAGCCTCCGGAAATATGAATCTCGATAGAGTGAAAGAAGTTGCAGCCACCGGGGTAGATTACATTTCCATCGGCGCACTTACCCACTCCGTTAAGGCACTGGATATCAGCATGAATATTAAACTGAAATAGTTTTGAACTTAGTAATTGATCAGGGAAACAGCCGAACTAAAGTGGCTGTATTTTCAAGTCAGGAGATCGTTGAAATATTCATTTTTGACGAACTTACCATTGGAGACCTTGAGGAGGTGGCCAACAGGTATAAAGGGTTGGACCATGCGATCCTGTCGTCTGTTTCAGCGACCGATCCGTCCCTGAATCACTATCTTGACATTAAATTCAGTTGTTTTATTGAATTAAACAACCACACCCCTGTGCCTCTGACAAATGGCTATACGACACCTGATACGCTTGGACTTGACCGGCTGGCAGCAGCCGTTGGTGCTAATTATTTATTTCCGGACGAAGATCTGCTGGTAATAGACGCAGGTACCGCGATCACCTTCGACCTGGTTGGGAAGACCGGAACTTTTCTGGGAGGAAACATATCTCCCGGACTTAAAAGCAGGTTCCGTGCCTTGCATGAGTTTACACATAAACTCCCGCTGGTTATGGAGTCGGACCAATGGCCATTCATTGGAAAGACCACAGAGGAGGCTATTCGGGCAGGAGTAATTAACGGGATGCTTCTTGAAACGGACGGAATGATTGACCAGCTTAAAAAAGATTTTCCCGCATTACGCTGCGTTCTTACAGGCGGAGACGCTCCATTCTTTGAAAGAAGATTAAAAAATCACATCTTTGTAAAATCTGAGATCACCCTCATTGGTTTAAACAGAATTCTAGAATATAATGTTGAAAAGCTATAAACTGAAATTTTTCTCTATCGTCTTTGTCCTGGTCATTCCATTGAGTATGTATGGACAAAACAGCAGCAGTACGAGCTCGCCTTATTCCAGGTTTGGTTTCGGCACATTGAATAACTCCAATTTTGGTCGTGGTGATGGCATGGGTGGAATCGGGATCGGCATGCGGAACAGTTTTCAAATAAACCCATCCAACCCGGCATCCTATACCGCCATTGATTCACTTACTTTCCTGATGCAGTTTGGTATTAATGCAAAATTCACTGATTCAAAGACCAATACAACAGAAAATAAAAGGACCAATGTAAATTTTGATCACCTGACCTTTGAACTTCCTGTCACGCCCTGGTGGGCCGGCTCATTTGGATTATTGCCTTATGCGGCAAAAGGATACAACATTAATGTAACAGAAGGTTCTGGACTGTTAATGTCCAGTTCGGGATTTTCAGGTATTGGTACGCTGACCAAGGTCTACCTGGGTAACGCTATCAGGCTTGGCAAACATTTGTCCCTTGGAATCAATACATGGTTCCTGTTTGGAAAAGTATCCGATAATACGTATATCTATTTCCCGTACGATTCGGAAGCCTACGATTACATGAAAAACAGCAGCCTGAACTCACATGGATTTGGAATTACCAACGGACTTCAGTACCAGGTCAGTTCAAAAAATGGCAACAGTTTTACCTTTGGCGCAACTTTCGAACCAAAAGTGAATATCAAATCAACATACGTCATACATGAAGAAAGGGCGCTTTTCAGGCTTTCCTCACAATCAGCAGCCATTGTAGACACCATTCAACATTTAGAATCCAGCAACTCAGGACTTGAACTACCCATGTCCTATGGAACGGGTTTTTCGTACACGATAAAGAATAAAATAACTTTTGGAGCAGACGCTTATTTCCAGCAGTGGAAAGAAGCCCAATTTCTGGGAGAGCAGGTGTCCTACCTCTCCAACAGCAGCAGGTATTCAACCGGAATAGAATTTGTTCCCAACATGTATTCCATCAGAAGCTACTGGGATAGAACAGAATACCGCTTTGGTGGTTTTTATGAAAATTCCTACCTGACCCTGAACGGAATACAACTCAAAACATATGGTATTACTTTTGGCCTTGGATTACCGCTCAGCCGTCAGTACCGTTCGCTGCTAAACCTATCCTGCGAAATAGGCCGCTACGGGACCATGGAGATGGATCTGATAAAGGAAACTTATGCTAAGTTTACCTTACACTTCTTCCTGCATGACAGGTGGTTCTACAAAACAAAATTTGACTAAAATGCTGATCCCGTGCTTTAAACTGGTGGCTAACCGGGAGAATCCTTAAAAATTAAACATTGGCATTGTCTGAATGAAAGAAAAAAACTCATTTCAAGGAATTTCCATCTTTGGAAGCTGGATTCAGACCGTACTCTATCCGGTTGCAATTATCCTGCCCCTTGCTGTCATTTTTTTCGCATGCCAGACAAAAGTTTCCACGGATATTCCCTCTGACATACTGAAAAGCAACAAATTGCTTGCCATGGAAGCCAATAATTTTGAGACGTTCGTTACAGATTCAGGAGTTGTCAAATATCATTTGCAAACGCCCAAATTGCTAATCTATGATGACCCCAAGGTACCGTACAAAGACTTTCCGAATGGATTTTTACTTCAAAAATATGATAGTGACCGGAAGATCATCTCACAATTATCAGGCAATCACGGGAAATATTTTGACCTTGAAAAAAAATGGGAGGCAAACGGAAATGTTGTGCTTGTCAACAGTGAAGGGGACACTCTCCGGTCGGAGGAATTAAAGTACCACGAAACTGAAGACCTTATCTTCTCCGATCAGTTCGTCAGCATCAAAAAAGGAGACCAGTACATCACAGGATCAGGAGGTTTCAAATCAGATTCCCAAATGACCAGGTGGTCCTTCATGAAAACCAAAGGACATATTTACGTTGACGGAGAATAACCTGGAATTCTAACAAAGAGTAGCTTGACTTAAACCGGGATTTTCATCACAACAGTTTACTGGAAAACAAGACGATTTTGATCATTGATGGCTCTCATTGCAAAAATCGGGGGATCACAAAAACCAAAATTGAGCCCGGTGAAATGAAAAAAATCAGTAATTTGTAAAATTGAGTGATTTGAGCAGATTTAAAAACCTAAAATTACTATATTCGTACGCTCAAAAAATTAGCAAAAGATTATAACAGTTCGTAAATAAATAACCAGAAAACGGATGGCAACATTAGAGAAAATAAGAAACCGCGCAGGTATTGGAATTACCATCTTTATTGGAGTTGCTCTCACAGCATTTGTTTTGGGAGATGCTGTACAATCAGGCAGTTCAATCATGCGTGGCAATGAACAGGTAATTGCTGAAATTGCAGGTAAAAGTGTCGATTTCAAAGAATTTCAACAGAAGGTAGATGACCTCATGAATATTTACAAGATGAACTCAGGTTCATCTTCTTTGGATCAAAAAACGACGGAACAGATCAGGGAACAGACCTGGCTGGGACTCGTAAGGAACTATACCATGAAGGAAATTTACGAGAACCTTGGCATTGATGTCACATCCAACGAGTTATTCGACCTGGTACAGGGAGACAATCCCCATCCGATCATCCAAAACCTTTTCCGGGATCAAAAAACAGGAACAGTAAACCGTCCAGCCCTTATACAGTTCCTGAAATATCAGCAATCCAATGCGACAGGACCTGAGCGCAGTTACTGGCTTTTTATTGAAAACCAGATCCTGGAAGAACGTTCTTTTACCAAATACAACAATCTTCTTTCCAAAGGTATCTACACAACTTCTGATGAAGCAAAATTCAGTGCTGAAGGAAAAAGCAAGAAGGTAAATATCGAATATGTAGGTAAACAATACAGTTCTATCCCTGATAGTACTGTAAAAGTTTCGAAGGAAGAGGCACAGAAGTATTACGAAGCTCACAAGGAAAAGTACAAACAGGAAGCTACCCGTGAGATCGAATATGTACTGTTCCCGGTTGTGGCCTCCAAAAATGACGAGGATAAAGTCGTCAAATGGATTACAGATATAAAATCTGAATTTGCAGCTGTTGAGGACCCTGCCGCCTATGTGAACGTCAACTCTGACAAACAGTTTGATCCTTCCTACTATAAAAAAGCTGAACTTGCTCCAACAATTGCAGATTTTGCCTTCGGCGGAAAAACCGGGGATATTTATGGCCCTTACAAAGAAGGACAAAGCTGGAAACTGTGCAAAATTCAGAAATTTGAAGATTTACCTGACTCTGTCAACGCACGTCACATCCTTATCCGGGTTGCCAATCAAGCCGAGGTTGCCAAAGCACAAAGCAAGGCCGACAGCCTGAAGAGAGTGCTTACACTTGGCAGCGATTTTGCCGAGCTGGCCAGAAAATATTCCAATGATGAAGGTTCTGCCATTAAAGGCGGAGAAGTTGGCTGGTTCAAGCGCGGAATGATGGTGAAGCCTTTTGAAGATGCTGCATTCTTTGGAAAAGTAAACGATTACCAGGTGGTAAATTCTCAATTTGGCATACATTTAATCCAGGTAACAAAACGAGGCAATACCGTTCAAAATGTGCAATTGGCAACGATTGTCCGCAATATTGAGCCCAGCAGCCAGACCTATCAGCAAACATATGCCGCTGCATCCAAATTTGCCGCTGAAAATGCTGAGCTGAAGGCATTCCGTTCCACAGTAACATCCCAGGGACTGAACAAGCGCCTGGCGAATATGCAGGAAGCCGACAAAGATATTGCAGGTCTTGAAAATTCAAGGTTACTGGTGCGTGCCGCATTTAAAGCCGAAGTTGGCAAACCTATTATCAGTTCTGAAAACACGCCGATCTTTGAACTGGGGAATCAATTCGTCGTCGCTATGCTGACTGGCGTCCAGGACAAGGGATATTCCGTTGAAAGCACTGTAAGGCCAACCATCGAACTTACCTTAAGAAAAGATAAAAAAGCCGAACAACTGAAGGAGAAAATGGCAGGTAAAACAGATCTAACTTCACTTGCTTCTTCCCTAGGTACGACTGTTGGACAGGCACAGGATATCAACCTCGACTCCTATCAAATTCCCGGACTTGGTATTGAACCAGCCGTTGCAGGAGTAGCTTCTGTCTTGGAACCGGGAGCAGTTTCTAAACCTGTTGCCGGAGCAAATGGAGTTTATGTTGTTAAGGCAACTGCCGTGAACCAAGGCACTACTTCCGACATTGAAACAGAAAGATATCAAAATAAGATGTCCCTCGCATACAGGGTTTCTATTCAGGCATTTGAAGCACTAAAAGAAAATGCAGCAGTGGTTGACAAAAGGGCGAAATTTTATTGATCACATTTCCAGTCTGTTAACCTAAAAAAAGGATGCCATAAGCATCCTTTTTTTAGGTTAATATTTCCTGCCAAACAAAGCAGCCCGGCGGAAAGTCCTCAGTATTCACTCCCGGGTCCTTTTCAAACAGGCCATATACAGACGAACCACTTCCTGACATGGAAGCATAAACTGCCCCCATCCCCGACAGAATATTTTTTAGATCCTGTATTCCGGGAAATTTTATAAAGATGGATTCCTCGAAATCATTCCTGATCCCGCCACTCCATTTGGCTGGTCCCTCCTCAATAGCTTCCTTAAAAACCAAGGGGTAAACCCTGGGAACCACGCCGGAGTAGGCCTCCCTGGTTTCAACTCCATAGGGTGGCTTCACCAGCAGTAGAATATACCCTTTAAGGTTTACATCTGCCGGGGTAAGTACTTCGCCAACCCCAGTGGCATATGATGGCTTGTTTTCTATGAAAAAGGCACAATCTGCGCCCAAACGACCTGCCATTCCTCTTAGTTTTTCCTGCGAAATATTCAGGTCAAGGTATTCGTTAAGAGATTTAAGGAAAAAAGCTGCATCGGCCGAACCACCTCCAAGCCCTGCACCGGAAGGGATTGCCTTGTGAAGATGTATATCCATGCCCGGAAGTAAAAAATTCTCGCTCAATAACTTGTATGCTTTTAATACAATGTTTTGATCAGAAGGTATATGAAGGTCCAGTCCACTGCTGCAAAAATTCACCTTATTGGTCCCGTTCAATACAAATTCTAGTGCATCCTTCAACCCAACAGGATAGAAGAGTGTTTCAATCTCATGGTAGCCATCCTCTCTTCTGCGCAGGATGTTTAACCCGATATTGATTTTGGCATTTGGAAAAAGGACCATAACTAGCTCTTAAGTAAACAATTATATTCTACCTGGCTGAGTTTACGCTTTCAGCACCCGTTAAGGACAACCAACTTCTAAGATTGGTTGGCATAGCTTTCAAGCGGATCACAGGTGCAGAAAAGATTCCTGTCGCCATAGGCATTGTCAACTCTCCCCACGGGTACCCAGAATTTATTCTCCCGCAGCCATTCAAGAGGATAGCATGCTTTCTCCCTTGAATAGGAGTGATTCCACTCATTGGCAGTTAAAACATCCGGCGTATGAGGCGCATTTTTCAAAACATTGTCTTCAGGATCTGTGATTCCCAATTCAATCTCCCTGATCTCATGGAAAATAGAGTTCATAGCATCAACAAAACGGTCCAGCTCCTCTTTCGATTCACTCTCAGTTGGCTCAACCATGAGTGTCCCGTGTACCGGAAAAGACAGCGTCGGGGCATGAAACCCATAATCCATCAACCTTTTGGCTATGTCAGTTTCTGAAATATCTGCTACATTTTTCAGGTGCCGGCACTCAAGGATCATTTCGTGAGCCACTCTACCATTGGCTCCTGTATACAATATTCCAAAATTGTCCTTAAGCCTGGCTGCAATGTAATTGGCATTCAATATGGCAATCCTGGTCGCTTCCGTCAATCCGTCAGCTCCAAGCATCTTTATGTAGCCGTAAGTGATTGGCAAAACTGATGCACTGCCCCATGGGGCAGCTGAGACTGCATGGGCTCCTATGTGCCCGTTGTTCATCACCGGGTGAGAAGGAAGAAAATCTACCAGGTGTTTTGCGACACCAATAGGACCTACTCCCGGTCCACCTCCGCCGTGAGGTATCGCAAACGTTTTGTGGAGGTTCAGATGACAGACATCCGCACCAATCCTGAAGGGATTTGTCAGTCCAACCTGGGCGTTCATATTTGCCCCATCCATGTAGACCTGTCCTCCGAACTGATGAATAATATCACACATTTCAACAATGGAGGCTTCAAAAACCCCGTGGGTTGACGGATAGGTAACCATGAAACCGGCAAGCTTGTCCTTGTTTGCTTCTGCCTTGGTTCTCAGTTCCTCAACATTGATGTTCCCATTATCATCACATCCCACGACCACCACCTGGTTGCCGGCCATTACGGCACTTGCAGGATTTGTTCCATGGGCAGATGAAGGAATCAGAACCACATTACGATGCCCCTCTCCCCTGCTTTTGTGGTAATCCCTGATAACAAGCAGCCCCGCATATTCTCCCGCAGCACCTGAATTGGGCTGGAATGAAATATCGGCAAATCCAGTGATTTCAGACAAATCCCTCCGCATCTCCTCCATCATTTCATGATATCCCATAGCCTGATTCTTTGGAACATATGGATGAATTCCGTTAAATTCAATCCAGCTGAGAGGAAGCATCTCTGTTGCCGCATTCAGTTTCATGGTACAGGAACCAAGCGAAATCATGGAATGTACCAGCGAAATATCCTTCTTCTCGAGCCGCTTAATATAACGCGCCATTTCCGTTTCTGAACGATACCTGCTGAAAACATCCTGTTTGAGAAAGGTAGATTTCCTGCTGAAGACTTCTGCAATATTCCTTAGTTCCGGAATCTGATCTATCGTAGGAACCAGCTTGTTGCCGGCTTTGGCAAAAACTTCCAGTATCCAGTTGATATCTTCAAGGTTGGTTGTCTCATCAATACTTATTCCAACTTCCCCATGTTCGAAATACCGGAAATTCATTTCAAGCGCCACAGAGAGCCATTCAATGTCTTCTCTCTTGACATGTTTCGGCAGGGTGATCTTCAAGGTGTCGAAAAAATCAGGTGAGATACAACTGTAGCCCAATTTTGTCACCTCAGCAGCAAGGAGTGAAGCAATACTGTGAACCCTTTCCGCAATATTCCGGATTCCTTCAGGCCCGTGGTAAATGGCGTACATTCCTGCCATTGTAGCCAGTAATCCCTGGGATGTACAAATGTTGGAAGTTGCCTTTTCCCTCTTTATGTGTTGTTCCCTGGTTTGCAAAGCAAGGCGAAGTGCCGGTTTTCCGCCCGAATCTTTTGATACTCCGATAATTCTTCCCGGGATATCTCTTTTGTATTCATCACGTGTGGCAAAAAAAGCAGCTGAGGGTCCGCCATAACCCATAGGAACTCCAAACCGCTGGGTGGATCCGAATACAATATCGGCACCCCATTCTCCTGGAGGAGTCAACAATGCCAGGGATAGAAGGTCTGCTGCTACGGCAATTTTAGCGCCGGCAGCCTGTACTTTTGCTGCAAAATTCCTGTAATCAAAAATTACGCCATCTGAATTGGGATACTGAACTATCGCACCAAAGCATTTTTCATTGAGTTCTGCAGTTTTAAAATCACCGATTTCTACCGCAATTCCCAATGGCTCAGCACGTAACAATAGCACGTCCAGTGTTTGGGGCCATATTTTTTCATCGACAAAACAGACATTGGCGCCTGCCTTCTCCTGTGCCCTCGAACGCAGGGCATACATCATGTGAAGCGCTTCGGCAGCGGCGGTCGCCTCATCAAGCAAGGAAGCATTGGCCAGTTGCATGGAAGTCATTTCACAGACCATTGTCTGAAAATTAAGCAAGGCTTCGAGGCGTCCCTGGGAGATTTCGGCCTGGTAGGGTGTATAAGACGTGTACCAAACCGGGTTTTCAAGGATGTTGCGCAATATTACAGCAGGAGTGATGGTATCATACCACCCCATTCCAATGTAGGTATTGAAGACCTTGTTCCTGGATGCCAGGTGAAGTATCCTCCTGTAATACTCCCGCTCAGTCAGTCCGTTGGGCAGATTAAGAGGTTTTTCCAGCCTTATGTTGGAAGGTACAGTCTGATTAATCAGCTCATCCAGGGTCGACACCCCGATTACAGCAAGCATCGCACTAATATCAGCATCCCTTGGACCTATGTGTCGGTTAACAAATTTATCAATGGCCATTTTGAAAATATTGAATTTATATTTTAATAATAATCAACAAGTTAATGATATATATCAGCAATTAAACCTGATACCTCCGTACATAAAGATACCTGCAACCCATTTGCTCTTTAGCTCAGAAACGGGTTTGTCCTTTTTTCCCGGCCTACCGTTGTCGATCCGCCATGCCCGGGGTATATTTTGACTTCACTGTCTAAAACAAGCAGTTTTTCTTTGATACCTGAAATCAGAAGATCATGATTTCCTCCGGGCAAGTCTGTCCGCCCGACAGAACCTTCGAAAATAATATCCCCGACCACCAGTATTTTATCCTTTTCTCCATAAAAGGCGACACTTCCCGGAGAATGACCCGGGACATGAATCACCTTCAATTCGGTATGTCCAAATTTTATTACATCACCCTCCCCGAGTATTTCCACCAATGCCGGTGGGTTGCTCATGGAGATGCCAAAAAGCGATGCATATTGTTTGGCCTGACCAGGCATGTTGGCATCACCTGCGTGAATTCGAAAATTGATATCCCATTTGTCCCCTGCAAATCCATTGCCCATCAGGTGGTCAAAATGGCCATGCGTATTCAACAACTGGACAATTTTCAGATCCTGTTTCTCCACAAAACCTGCAAGTTCATCCTCCTCTTCTGCATAATAACAAGCCGGATCTATCAAGGCTGCCTCACCTGTTTCATCCCACAACAGGTATGCATTAACTGAAACCGGATTAAAAGTAAATTTTTTGATTTGTATCATCTATGATATTTGCTGCCTGGTAAAAAATAATGTTGCCTAAATATTAAGCCGGATTTCCAAAAAAAAATCTGTAATTATTCACCTTTCCTATCCACTGTACCCGGGAGTAAAGGAACAAAAACAAAATTACCTGCTTCCGTTTCAGTAAAATCATTCTCATTCTCCCTGGTAATAATTTTCATTACCTGAAATTGCCTGTCTCCGACGGGGATAACCATCCGGCCACCAATAGCCAGTTGTTCAAGCAACCGGGGAGGAACAATATCTGCACCTGCAGTGACAATGATTTTATCAAAAGGACCATATGTCGGCAGTCCCAGGTACCCGTCACCATAAAAAAACTGAGGATTGTAACCCAGACGGGGGAGCAATAGCCTGGCGAAATCATACAAAGACCTTTGTCTTTCAATGGTATACAGCCTGACGCCCATCTCACACAATACCGCTGCCTGGTAGCCGGATCCTGTGCCAACTTCAAGCACCCTGTCAAGTTTCTTGATCTTAAGTGCTTCAGTCTGAAAAGCGACGGTGTAGGGTTGTGATATCGTTTGCCCCGATGCTATGGGAAAAGCCTTGTCAACATAGGCAAAGCCGATAAAACTGTTATCCATGAAGAGGTGGCGGGGTACCGCATTGATGGCCGTTAGGACAGACTCATCGCCAATACCCTTATTTCGGATTTCATCGACCAGTTTTTTTCTTAATCCCTTGTGTTTGAAGGTATCTTCCAATTGGTGTAAATTTTGGTGTCCGGCTTACAAAATTACTAATCTCGTTGGGTTTTTCAACACCGGAAAGTTGATAAATATAGATGGCCGGCTGTGGAGGTACTCATGCAATAAAGTACATTTACATCAATATGTTACACGGATTTATTATCTATTCCGGGGAACCGGACAACTTTATTTCTGCGTCACTGCAATCGGTCAGGGGCGTGAAGTGGAAGGCTGCACCTTTATCGATGGAGAAAATTGGTGCAGTAGGAGTGCAGGAACTTTTACCGCACCATTGCAACATGGTAGCCGTTCTGAACCCTGAATATACCACCTACGCCTTTCTGTCAGAACTTGTAAGGAGGGGTTGCCATCTGTTCCTTACAGAAATGCAGAAAATGACTGCAGAGGAACGTACGAAACTGATCCACCTGTCGGAGGAGGGAAATACACTTATCCAGTTCCGCAACGACCTCCTTTTTCATCCTTCGTTTGTATCCGGCAATAATAACCGCCATGAGACAAAACTCGTGGTATTGCAGCACGTTGCACCGCAAAAGCATTACATGCTGCAGGAAATGCTATACTGCAACCTGCTGATGACACTTAAGATCATTGATGCAGAGCCTTCCAGGATCAATGTTTGTTCCATCCCTTCCACCGGTGAACCAGCCGACATTGTAAATCTTCATCTGAATTTCAACAACGGATCGGCTGCTTCCCTTACATTTTCATTTAGCGGCCGGCAAAAGGAGCATCTGGTCTCCATACATTCGGCCAAAGGGACAATCTCCTACAACTTTGAAGATCAAAACCACTATCCTCCCTCGTTTATTCAGCAGTTTGAGAAAAATTCAATTCCGGAAAACTGGCTTTTGTTCAAACAAATAATTCACTTTACCGAATCAATCCTTAAAAAAGGAAGCCAACGCAATGTTTTAAGTGAGGAGGCCAAAACCTTTATGCTCATAGAGAGAATAAACCAAAAACTGGTGCCTGGTTCAGTATTAATCTGACACCTCTGATTCATATCAGGCCAAAATCAATCTCTGAAATTATATATTCAATCATACGGTCTTCATTAACCGGGTCGTATTCTGCTTTGAGATCATGGCCAAATAACCGTGCCACAGACTGCCAGAAAAAAGCAGAAAACCCGCCCTTGAACTCCTTGATGATTTCGAAGGAAGAGTCGCCTGTTTCCCGGTCCAGGAGTTTGATCAAAATACGCCCTTCAGACACCTTCATCTTTCGGAGGTCATCCTCAAATTCTGCAAACAATTGCTTTTCAACGCCTTTCACATAATCCTTCCGTTCCCTGTTTGTCTTGAATGATGTATAGACCCGGTTGTACTCCGCCAGCTTGACAGCAGCAACCTTCGCAATGGGATAAACTTTTTTAACCTTCATTTCAAGGCTTGTCAATTGACGCAATTTCCTGGGTGACATATCTTTCTTATCCGGAAAAATATAGACGGGCTTCATGTCAAAGTGCAATGTTGAATCCGCCGGAACCAAAACAGAGTCTTTCAGTTCCGCTTTCCCGGTGTTCTTTACCTGGGAGACCGCCAGTAAAGGAAAGATCATCAGAAATAATATGAAGTGCCATTTCTTGACCATCGTGCCTGTCATTTGGTGCAAATTTAATAAAGGAAACTGCGATATGACAATTTTTGCATGGCTAATAAAGGTTGTTTAACATTCTTTACCTGCCTAATATTAAATATCTTTGCATGAAAAGAAACATCGAAAGAAGAATATAGACTACGGTAACATAAACCAAACAACATATATAGTTGATTTTTAAATTCTTATAATATAACTTGCATTTAAATTCAACCCAACATCTGCCTTTTCTTATGGACAAATTAAATGTGAATGTAACCTCCGAAATTGGGGAACTGGAAGGAGTTATCCTTCACGGTCCGGGACCGGAAGTTGAAAATATGACCCCGGAAAATGCCGAAAGAGCTCTTTACAGCGATATTCTGAACCTTTCAGTTGCTTCCAGGGAGTATATGGAACTGAAAGAGGTTTTGAACAAAGTGACCAAGACCTATGAAGTCAGTCAGTTGTTAACTGAAACCCTTCGAAATGACCGTTCGAAGGAGGCGCTTATCAGGAATATCTGCGACCATGAGGCTGCCCATGATGAGATGGATCTGCTTCTGGCAATGCAGCCGGATATCCTTGCCAAACAGCTTATTGAGGGTGTTGTGCTCAAACGGGACAACCTTACCAAGTTTCTGAGCAATGAGCGGTATTCCATGCGGCCACTGCACAATTTTCTCTTTACCCGTGATTCTGCCATAGCCATCTGGAATGATGTATTGATCGGTAAAATGGCCAGCAAAGTCAGGGAGAGGGAGACGTTGATTATGGAGACCATCTTCAGGGATCACCCATCCATGGAAGTTAATACCATCAATCCTGAACGCGTCGCCGGCGGCAGAAATATTTTCCGGAACGCCACAATTGAGGGCGGAGATGTAGAAATTGCCAATGAAAATATTATCCTCGTCGGCAGCGGTGCCAGGACTTCAACAGAAGGAATTGATTTGCTGACTGAAATAATCAAAGAGAAAAAAACAGGCACCAAACACCTGATTGTGCAGGAATTGCCGAAAACACCCGAGTCATTTATTCACCTCGACATGACTTTTACCCTCCTGGACAAGAATGCCTGTATGGTCTATGAACCACTTATTTTAAAGAAGACAAAATACCACACGATCAAAATAACCATTGACAATGGCAAGGTTACCTCTATCAGGGAGGAAACAAGCCTGTTGAAAGCACTTGAACGCTGTGGGATGGAATTAGCCCCAATCAACTGTGGCGGGCACGGAGACCCCTGGATTATGGAGAGGGAACAGTGGCACAGTGGCGCCAACTTCTTTGCCATAGCTCCAGGAAAAGTAATAGGTTACGAACGAAATGAAAAGACCCTGGAAGAGATGAACAGGAATGGTTTTGAAATATTAAAAGCCATGGACGTGATAGAAAACAAGGTGAACCTGATGGATTATAACAGGGCTGTCGTCACCATTGCCGGATCGGAACTTGCAAGGGGCGGAGGTGGAGCCAGGTGTATGACAATGCCTGTAAAAAGAAAAAATGTTGAATGGTAAGCAGGATGAGAAAACTGGAAAACAACGAACTCGCCAGACCCAGTGCCGAGGAGTTTAACTCTCTTGACAAAATACCTGTTGTAATTGTTCTTGACAATATCCGCAGCTGCCACAACATTGGCTCAGTATTCCGTACTTCTGACGCGCTGCTTGTAGAAAAAATATACCTGTGCGGGATAACATCCACACCTCCAGATAAGGAAATACGCAAAACCGCCCTTGGGGCCGAAAATACAGTCTCATGGGAATATAACAGCTCCGCACTCGAAGTCACCGCCAAATTAAAAGCAAACGGATACACTGTTATCGCCGTCGAACAGGTTGAAAACAGCATCGGACTCGACAAATATTATCCTTTGGATCACACCAGGCTGGCCCTGGTCTTTGGCAATGAAGTCAAAGGAGTGCAACAGGAGGTTGTCGATCAATGCGACCTGGCTCTCGAGATTCCACAATTTGGCACCAAACATTCCTTCAATATTTCAGTGAGCGTTGGTATCGTTTTATGGGACATCTTCAATAAAATAAAAAGGAGACATTAAGGATTAAATTTCTGCAATACCCCAATAAACACCCATTTAAGAACTACAACACTACTACTATCCTATCCGATCAATCAGCCTGACTATTGTAATTTGTGCATTTGTTAAAATCTTTTTTATTTTTGTCGCATGACCATAACTATCAGAAAAGTAGAAAACAAGAAAGACCTTCGTCTTTTTATCCATCTTCCTGCAGAAATCCACAAAGACCATAAAAACTGGGTGCCACCACTATATATGGATGAATGGACTTATTTCGATCCGAAGAAAAATGGATTGTTCGAACATTGTGAACACATCTTGTTGCTGGCTTTCAAGGATGACAAATGCGTTGGCAGGTGCATGGGACTAATCAGCAAAGAGTATAACAAGTCGCACAATGAAGACCATGTACGGTTTTCCAACCTCGAAACATACAATGACCAGGAAGTCTTTGACGCACTAGTGAACCATGTTGCAAAATGGGGAAAATCACTTGGGATGGACACCCTTGTAGGACCATTGGCATTTTCCGACAAAGACCCGCAGGGATTTCTGATAGATGGGTATGACAAACCAGTGGTTATTGCCTCCAACTGCAATTTCCCTTATATGGTCGGTCTAACTGAAGCAGCAGGTTTTTCAAAAAAGGTTGACCTGGTCGTCTACAATGTCCCTATTCCTGAACAAATCCCTGAGCTACATCAAAAAATTCTGCAACGGACAGAAGAAAGAAACTCTAACTTAAAACTGCTTCAGTTCACCTCCAGGCGCAAAATCAAACCGCTTATCAGGCCGGTTCTTACGCTGGTTAACAACACCTTCGGGGAAATTTATGGTTTTGTTCCTTTCAATGAAAAGGAGATGGACGATTTTGCCAACAAATACCTTTTCCTGATCAATCCGAGGTATATCAAGCTGATTGTCAATGAAAAAAATGAAATCATTGCCATGATTATTGGTATGGCTGACATCAGTGAAGGCATCAAGAAATCCAAAGGATACCTTTTCCCGTTCGGCATTTTCAAAATTTTTGCGGCTGCCCGCAAGACCAAACAGATTAACCTGCTATTGGGGGCCATCGACCCGCGTTACCAGGGACGCGGACTGGACGTATGGATGGGTCTCCAATTAGTGAAATCTGCCAAGGAAACCGGTAAAATTGTGATGGATTCTCACCTCGAACTCGAATACAACACAAAGGTCAGGGCCGAGATGGAAAAATTCGGAGGAAAGGTATACAAGAGGTTCAGAATTTTCCAGCGGTCTCTCTGACTTCAAAACGGTAGTTCCCTGATCCAATTTTGTAAATGCTGAAATCACCTTCTCTCTTTACGAAGGTGATTCCTGTTGCTCCATCGACAGGCTTTCCGGATTCAGTGATGACAGATCCGCTTTTGCCTGGTATCCATACTTCTGACTGACAATTGAATGGAATCTCCACAATCATCCTGAGGTTTGACCCATCTTTCTCCCAGCTGGATTTAACCTCTCCCCTTACTGTCTGAAGCGTGCAGTCCACACGGTTCAGGTTATCAGGAAGATAGGGTTTGAGGATAGTTCTGCCATAAGCAGGGTAGCTCTCCAGTAAACGGACCCCTGCAAGAGCCTCATAAAACCAGCTGTCAATACTTCCCATCATAACGTGGTTGTGCGACTGTTTGAGCGTCCAGAACTCACACATGGTATTGTACTTCTCCATCATCTGAGACCAACTCGGATATCCCTTCTGATTGACCAGCATCCAGGCTATGTCGGCCCTGCCATTTTCGGTTAGTACTTCCGGAAGATATTTGGTCCCGAGCACACCCGTTGTGAGATGGCCCGAATCGGCCACAAGGATTTGGTTCACCAGGGAGTTTAGCACTGAATTCCTTTTTTGTAGTGGAACCAGGTCCAGGTAAAGGGGAAAAGCATTGGCCATCTGGCTGCCATCATGGTAAGCATTGTGTTCGGGGTGAAAGAAATTTTTGTTGTAGGCCTCTTTTATTTTATCTGCCATACCTGCAAAATAGACTGAATCAGAGGTTCTTCCTGTAACCCCGGCCATTTTTGCAAGCAGAATCGCATCCAGGTAATAATAGGCTGTCGGAACAGATTCAGGATCGCCCTCCTTCCAGTTCCTCGCCCGGCTCCCCCAGTCACCAATCCAGCCTTTGGGCTGAATGAAGCCCGATGCGTGACCGGTCAGGAATCGAAAATATTTGGCCATAGCCTCATAATGGCTATCGATAAGTTGCTTGTCTCCGTAATAACGGTAATGGTCCCAGATCATTGTAAGGTAAGTACTGCTCCATTCGACACCTTCATCCCGGATGTAGGGACGGGGAGAAATAATCGGTATATCCCCGGTGGCCGGATCCTGGTTCGCACGAATACCGCTGAACCAGTTCCTGTAAAACCTTGCCATATCGAAATTGAACATTGCCTCTTCAGCGGTTACCTGTGCATCACCCATCCATCCGAGCCGTTCATCACGCTGCGGGCAATCCATAGGGTAGCCCAGCATGTTGCTTTTCTGCGACCATAAAGTCGCCCTGTGAATCTTATTGACCAATTCATTGTCACAGTTAAAAGATCCTTTCGGCAGATTATCAGAATGAACCACACAGCCCTCTACTTTAATAATTTCTGTCCCGGGCGAATCTGACACAAGTTCTGCAAACTGGAATCCGAAATAGGTAAAATGAGGTTCATACACCTCAGTCCCCTCCCCTTTTAAAATATATTCGGCAGTTGCCCGCGCATTTTCGTTGCATGTAAGATCCAGGTTTCCGGCTGAATCCAGTTCCTCTGAATACCTGATACTAATTTTTGAACCTCTTTTCCCCTTTAGCAAAACCCTGGTCCATCCGGCAAAATTCTGTCCAAAATCATAGACAGTACTACCGGGCGAGGTTTTAGTGACTTTTACCGGATCAAACTTTTGTACAATTCTGACAGGTGGCATATTGGCGGCCATTAACGCTCCCCGGGGCGCTTCAGCCTCTGTCGCAAATTTCCATGAAGTGTCATCAAAACCCGGCTTCATCCAGCCAGAAGGCTCCTTCAAGGCATCATAAAGCTCTCCGTCATAAATACAGTTGTACAACGATGGTCCGGGGGATGTCTTCCAGCTTCGGTCTGTCAAGACAGTCTCAATAGTACCATCCATATATTCAATGCGCAACTGCAAAATGGCCTTTTTGTGTCCAAACCATTGCATCCTGTATTCCTGCCACCATTTTTTATAGGGATTGTACCATCCATTCCCCAGATGCAGGGCCAAAACAATGGCTCCGGGTGAAAGCAACCGGGTCACATCAAATGAATCGTACAATATCTCTTTGTGATACGGAGTCTTGGCAGGAGACAACTGATGGTCACAAACCTTCTCTCCATTGATGAAAAATTCATAAAGACCGAGACCGGTTACAGAGACGCTGGCATTACGGACATTTCGCGTAACCTGAAAGTTGTGCCTCAACAGCATGGAACGTCCGTCGTGAATTACAGAATCACCATAGTTTCCTTCATCCTTTGCCCCTGAAAAGAAACCCTTCGGTGGTAGGGGATCATGAAGCTGCCCTGCTCCAATCCATTTTGCCTGCCATTCATTATTGTCCTGAATGGCTGTTCTGAACCGATCAATGAGACTTGTGCATTTGTTTCCCGCCCCATCCCAGATTGTGATACGATAGAAGTAGCTTTTATTGCTTACCAGCAGTTTTCCTGAATAGGGAACCTGGAGCGTATTGCCGGAATATACTTTGCCTGAATTCCACATGTCGGCATTGAAATCAGCTGAATTTTCAGAAGTTGAACCAACTTCAACCTGGTATGCCTTTTGGATGGCCCCCCTGTGCCCTGAAACACCAATCCAGCTGAATCTGGGTATCATTTTTGCCCCCTGTCCGGGCATTTCAGCGAAATCATAGCTGATTTTTGAAATTTGTAACGATTCTAAATTAATGGAATACCCTTTAAAATACCCTGGTATTACCATAAAAAGAAGCAGTAATAATCTTAAATTTTTCATTTATAGTATTAAATATCTGATAATTACACTTTATACCTGAAAACGGAATACCTACACACTGCAACATGGGTATAGCATCCCTGACAGAATCAAATATGGAATGAAATTATAAAAAAATGTATAGTTTTGATCACCTGATAATTTTATCATTTCTTAGCCAAATTACAATTGGAACGGCTGCATCTCAGGAGGAACAAAACGGAAGAATTATTTAGTCCCCTACCTTGTGTTTCAGTCGTTCGAACTAACCATTACTGTTATGAATATCCTTTTTGTGTTGATAGGAGTTAGTCTGTTTGCAGCACTGATATTTTTAACACTCTTCATCTGGGCCGTAAAATCTGGTCAGTATGACGATAATTACACCCCTTCTGTCCGAATCCTTTTTGAAGAGGAACTGGAAGTTGAAGATAAATAGAAATGGTTTATTGGTTCAGTACAGGTCGCTTTCATCTTGAGATTTTGTTTGAAATATAATAACCAAAATAGTCTTATCACTAATTTATTCATTTTCTTACTAACTTATGGAGATTCAAAAATTCAATTATGACAATGCGCTTGTAAAAAATTTCATCCTCGCCACACTTGTATGGGGAACAGTGGCTTTGCTGGTGGGATTGGTAGCTGCATTACAGTTAGCCTTTCCGGCACTTAATTTCGGATTGGAATTTACCTCTTTTGGCCGCATCCGGCCTGTTCACACCAATGCGGTGATTTTTGCATTTATTGGCAACGCGATGTATGCCGGGGTTTACTACTCTTTGCAAAGAGTTTTGAAAGCCAGGCTTTTCAATGATTTGCTCGGCAGAATTCATTTCTGGGTTTGGCAAATTATCATCGTACTTGCAGCTGTAACCCTTCTGTCCGGTTTTACTACCGGAAAGGAATATGCAGAACTTGAGTGGCCCATTGACCTGCTGATTGCAGTTGCATGGCTCAGTTTCGGTGCCAATATGATCGGAACTGTTATCAAGCGTCGGGAAAAGCATATCTACGCAGCCGTATGGTGGTACCTGGCAACATTTATTGGTGTTACAATTCTGCATGTCGTAAATTCAATAGAACTTCCGGTATCATTACTTAAAAGCTATCCGATTTACGCTGGGGCCCAGGACGCAGTGGTACAATGGTGGTATGGGCACAATGCTGTTGCCTTCTTTCTGACAACCCCATTCCTTGGACTGATGTATTATTACCTGCCGAAAGCTTCCGGCCGGCCGATATACTCCTATCAACTTTCAATTATCCATTTCTGGTCTCTGATATTTTTGTACATGTGGGCCGGTCCTCATCACCTGCTTTATAGCTCCTTGCCCGACTGGGTTCAGGCATTGGGTGTAACCTTCTCAATAATGCTAATTGCACCCTCCTGGGGAGGAATGGTCAACGGGCTTCTGACACTTCGCGGGGCGTGGGACAAAGTAAGGGAAGATCCTGGACTAAAATTTATGGTGATCGCCATTACGGCGTATGGTATGTCGACTTTCGAAGGGCCAATGATGTCCCTCAAAAGTGTGAATGCCATCAGTCACTTTACCGACTGGACAATCGCCCATACGCACATCGGAGGTATGGGCTGGAACGGCGGACTGATTTTTGGTATGTTCTACTGGCTGGTCCCAAAACTTTTCAGGACTCCTCTTCATTCCAAAAAACTCGCCAATACCCACTTCTGGATTGCAACGCTGGGCATCCTCCTGTTCGCTATTCCCCTTTACTGGTCGGGCATTACCCAATGGCTGATGCTGCGGGAATATACAGTGGACGGACTATTGGCCTATCCGATTTTCATGGAAACAACCATCCGTATCCTTCCCATGTACCACATCAGAATTATCGGCGGGTTGTTATTCCTGGCAGGTTTTATCATCTTCCTTTACAACATGTTGAAGACAATGGCTGCAGGTAAGATCGTTGCCAATGAAGCTGCCGAAGCTGCCGGACTTGTAAATGACGAAACAAGGGAACAAAGTGGCGAGACTCCTCACCGCTGGCTCGAAAGAAAAGGTGTCCGCCTGGCGCTTTTAATGTTTCTTGCATTGATAATCGGTGGTATCGTTGAAATTATCCCGATGATGAAAGTTCAGTCCAATATTCCGACTATCTCGACAGTTACTCCATATACTCCGCTTGAACTGGCCGGCAGGGACATTTATATTGCCAATGGGTGCTACAATTGTCACTCGCAACAGGTAAGGCCTTTAAGGTTTGAGACTGACCGCTATGGCGAATATTCAAAAATCGGGGAGTTTGTTTATGACCATCCGTTCCAGTGGGGTTCAAGACGGACAGGGCCGGATCTGGCAAGGGCCGGATACATCGGCAGCTCAACCTACAAAACTGCCATCTGGCATTTGAACCATTTTAACAAACCAGCAGTGGTTGTTCCCGGATCAATTATGCCAGCTTATCCGTTCCTGCTTGAAAAAGAGGCAAATATTGCAATTATTCCTGCAAAAATAAGAGCCATGCGTATGTTGGGTGTACCTTACGAGGAAGGTTTCGACAGCAAGGCCATCGAGTCTTACATGACTGATGCCCAAAAGATTGCTGATGAACTGAAACTTGCAGGTGTTGACATCAAACCGACCAGGGAAGTGATCGCAATGATAGCCTACATGCACAAACTGGGAAGAGATATTTCACCTGCTGCAAACAATCAAAAATAAAACTTATGGGATTTGTAAGTGAAACATTGTCAGGAATTAATGGAATTGAGTGGTATTATATCATTGGAATCCTCCTGTTTATCGGCTTGTTTATAGGGGTTGTCATTCACACCTATACCATTCCAAAAAAGGACCTGGCCAAATACAAATTATCCATCTTTGAAAAGGAGGAAATTTAGATTTCCTCCTGGATGTCGTGCAGGGAAAAGGTCTCGAACGCTCACTGCCGTAATTCATAAATTTTGAAAATGCTTACAACTAAATTGTTAATCAATATAATTCCGAAAATTATTAGTTATGACTTATCAGAATAATAAAACCACAGATTACAATCCGGAAATGGACAAGTATTTTGCCGACCATGAGTATGACGGCATAAAGGAACTGAATAATCCGTCACCTTACTGGGTTCTCTTTCTTTTCCTGGGAACAATCTGCTTTTCATTGTATTATGCAGTCAATTATTTTGGGTATCCCAACAATGGCAAAGACCAGATCAGCGAATACAATCAACAGATGGCTATGGCTCAAAATATGCCCAATGGTCAGAACCAGGGAGATCTAAATGGAGGAATCCCCATTGACAGTAAGGAGTTAAATGCGCAGGGCGAGAAACTGTTCACCGAAAAAGGATGTATCGCCTGTCATGGTCTAAAAGGTGAAGGCAATGCCATTGGACCGAACATGACTGATAAATTCTGGATTCGTGGATGTAAACCCGCCGACCTGTTAAAAACAATCAGCGAGGGGGTGCCGGAGAAAGGAATGGTTCCTTACAAGGCAATGATGACAGAAGCCCAGATGAAGAGTCTGGTTGCCTATATTCTCGGAACTCTTGCCGGATCTAATCCACCCAATGCCAAAGCACCTCAAGGTGTTGAGTGCAAATAAAAAAAATGAAAAAAACTGATGACCAGGATTTTCGGGATCGCCCGGATAATATTGATGCTTCCGGTCAGCGAAAATGGATCAGGGCCAAACAACCAAAGGGTAAATGGTACCAGCGAAGGAATATTGTCGGGTACACCCTGATCATTTTCCTGATCCTGGCGCCATTTATCAAAATCGGTGGCCATCCCTTTATGCTCCTGGATATACTCAACCGGCAATTCTATATTTTTGGTCTGACTGTATTTGCCGAGGACACCTATATCCTGGCCCTGGTGATGGCTGTGGCGGTAATATTTATTGTACTTTTTACCGTAGTTTTTGGAAGGGTATGGTGCGGATGGGCCTGCCCTCAAACGCTTTTTCTTGAGCTTATTTACCGGAAAATTGAGTTTCTGGTCGACGGCAACGGCAGAAAAGGCAAAACAAGAACGGATTCCCCGTCCTCCCTGAAAATAAGGTCTCTGGTCAAGCATGCATTGTACCTGGCAGTCTCCCTGTTTTTCACCAATGTATTGCTTATGTGGGTCATCGGGCCCGCCCAGTTGATGAAAATAATCACTGAACCAGTAAGTGAACACATTGCAGGCTTTATGGTCATGATGGCGCTCTCACTGTTCTATTATTGGATCTATGCCTACTTCAGGGAGCAGGTTTGTACCCTGTTTTGTCCTTACGGCCGTATGCAGGGGGTATTGCTGGACAATAACTCCATAGCGGTCGTGTATGATTATAAAAGAGGCGAACCTAGAAACCCGAAGGTGAGTGAAGGCGGAGACTGTATTAACTGCCGCCAATGCGTTGCCGTTTGCCCTACCGGGATAGATATCCGTAATGGATCCCAACTGGAATGTATCCATTGCGCAGCCTGTATTGATGAATGCAATACGGTGATGAGGAAAATCAATAAGCCTCATAACCTGATACGCTACGACTCCTTCCAGGGGGTTGAAAACGGTAAGCGATCACTTCTGAATACACGTTCTGTGGCCTACTCCATGGTATTGGTGACATTGGTAATTGCATTAATTTTCACTATTGGCAACAGAACAACCATTGACGTCACTTTGTGGAGAGCCCAGGGGACTCTTTATCAGCAACTTGATAATGAAACTTACTCCAATATTTACCAGGTAATGTTCCTGAACAAGGGCAGTGAAGCACTGGAGTTGACACCCAGGTTAATTGATTGCCCTTCCGGGGAACTAAGCATGGCAGGTGGCAAAATAATCTTGCCGCCAAACGGAAAGACGAAGGAAGCCTTGATCGTCAAAATGAAAAAAATTGCATTGACAGGCAAGGAAACAACCTTCAAAATTGGGTTATACAGCGGAGATCAACTGAAAGAAACAATTACCACAAACTTTTTGGGACCTTGATAATAAAAATCAACAATGAAGATTAAACTCAACTGGGGAAAAGCTCTGATCCTTTTTTTTATTCTCTTTTTCATCTGGTCATTCTCTTTTGTCTTTTTTGCCCTGCGCCAAAACAACGACCTGGTCTCAGATGATCATTACCAGAAAGGGGCCAGCTTTACCACCCAGATTAATGTTGACAAGAGGTCATCAGCCTACGGCGATAGTATTCAAATCATCAGTTCCGGCAACAGTATACAGATTTCGCTGTGCAAGAGTGTCGCTGCATACGGAGATTCGGTTCAGGTATATTTCT
Source organism: uncultured Tangfeifania sp. (assembly GCA_964506325.1). Lineage (GTDB taxonomy): Bacteria > Bacteroidota > Bacteroidia > Bacteroidales > Prolixibacteraceae > CAINVV01. The sequence continues at coordinate 33,983 of CAZDLO010000005.1, read as the reverse complement.
TCCGCTCGTCGGATAAAAGGAAAGATCTAAGAATTAATTTCAGGGCTGCAGATTCTCCCTTCGAAATCGACAGAAGCAAACTCTTTCATGGCCGCTATCTTGTGTATATCACATGGGGAAGCAAGAATGAAAATTTCATGGTGAAGAAAACTCTGGATGTGGAATAAAAATTATTGCCTGAATCAGGGTTAAAAAGAATTGTACAATTATTTTCGCAGTCAGCCTGATTGAATTATTCTTTTGATACCTTGCATAAATCGAACAGTTGGTCACGGTATGAATCACAACTTTCTAATTCCGTATCCGGAAATAGAATTCATTTTCAATTAGTTAAATCATATACAACCTTATGAATATCCTTATCACAGCATTCCTTTTAGGCCTTGCAGGAAGTTTTCACTGCGTCGGCATGTGCGGACCCATTGCACTGAGTCTACCCCTGGGAGGGAATTCAATTCTACAGAAAATATGGGGAAGCATGCTGTGGAGCGCTGGAAGGATTGTAACCTACAGTTTGATCGGAGCATTGTTTGGCTTAATCGGAGAAGGCTTTAAATTAATAGGTTACCAGCAGGTTATCTCGGTAACTATGGGAATTCTGATGATACTTTCAGTTTTACTCCCTTCATTGTTAAAAAACTATTCTCTTGGCCACTCTTCCCCCTTATTTCGCCCCATCAGAAATGGGATGCGGCAGTTATTCCAGGGTAAAAACCTGATGGCCCTCTTCCTCATAGGAATTTTCAACGGGCTTCTTCCATGCGGATTGGTCTACCTGGCGGTTGCAGGGGCAATCGGAACTGCCGATTTATTAAAAGGAATAGCTTATATGGCGCTCTTCGGACTCGGAACAATGCCGATGTTGCTGGCCATTTCAATATTTGGAAATATCGCAAGTCAGGCCGTCCGAAAAAAAATCAGCAAAGTCGTTCCAGTAATAGTAATACTCATCGGCATCATTTTCATATTAAGAGGGTTAACATTAGGAATACCCTTCCTGAGTCCCCCCAAAGAGAAGCTTACCCCAGCCAGAAAGATAGAACTAAAAGAGGTGCCCGTTCAGGAGGCTGTCAAACATTCATGTTGTGAGCCAACAACCGGCAAATCAGAATAGAACCTCAAATGCCGTCATCCGCCAAGTAGTATGATCTCTGACAACCAATGCATTCATTGTGGATCTGATTGTGGCAAAACTCCTGTTCTGCTAGGAGAACAGAAATTTTGCTGCGACGGATGCAGTATGGTATACCAGATTCTTCATGAGAATAGGCTGACAAAGTATTATTCTCTCGAGAAAAGTCCTGGGATCAAAGTAACTGATCTTGCTTATGACAGCAAATATGCCTTTTTAGACAAAGATGAAGTAAAGGCAAGATTATTTGAATTCCTGGAAGATTCTATCGGAAAAACGACTTTTTATATTCCTGTAATTCACTGCATATCATGCATATGGCTACTTGAACACCTCAATAAATTAAACCCGGGAATTATCAATTCCTCTGTAAATTTTATTACGAAGAGAGTTACCATTACGTTCAATACTGCAGAAATAACATTGCGCCAACTCGTTGATTTATTGGTTTCAATCAATTATGTTCCAGATATTTCACTGAAGTCACTGGAGAAAAATGAAAACTCATCTGGCGACAGAACCTTATTGTACAAAATTGGCGTTGCAGGATTTGTATTCGGAAATGTTATGCTGTACAGCCTTCCGGAATACCTCAATCACAAGCCCCTGGGCGAATCTCTCGGAGTATTTCTCTATTTCATGAGTTATGTCTTGTTGATTCCTCTGGTCTTTTACAGTGGCAGCGATTATATCGTTTCTGCCTGGCAAAGCCTGAAAAGAGGTATCATCAATATCAATCTGCCTATCGCAATTGGAATCATTGCACTTTTCTCGGTTACTACCTATGATGTTTTCACTTTGAAAGGACCGGGTTATTCCGATTCGCTGGCAGGATTTCTCTTTTTCCTGCTACTTGGCAGGTGGTACCAGGGTAAAAGTTACGAAGCACTTACTTTTGACAGGGACTATAAGTCCTATTTCCCGGTAGCAGTAAGCAAGCTTGAAGATGGGGCAGAAATCAGTACTTTGCTCGGAGAGATATCAATTGGCGATGAATTACTGATCCGGAACAAGGAACTGATCCCTGCAGATTCGGTTCTGGTGGGTGGTACTGCATTGATTGATTATAGTTTTGTTACAGGCGAATCAACAACCATCCGGAAAAATACCGGGGAATTCATCTATGCAGGTGGCCGGCAAACAGGCGGTGCAATTACAGTACGAGTTCAAAAGACAGTCGTTCAGAGTCATCTTACTCAATTATGGAACCAGGAGGAGGAAAAAATCCATTCCACCAAATCAATGGTCAACATGACCGACAGGCTTAGTGTGTCGTTTACGCTGATAATCCTCTTTATTGCCTTTTCCGGATTGGGATGGTGGCTTTGGTATGAAAACCTGCACAAGGCGCTTACAGTCTTTACTTCAGTTCTCATTGTTGCATGTCCGTGTGCTCTTTCCATGTCGCTTCCGTTTACACTGGGCAGCACCATGCGCATCTTTGGCAAAAAGGGAATTTATATTAAGAATACCAGTGTTATTGAGAAAATGGAACAAATCGATACCATTGTTTTCGATAAAACCGGGACAATAACCAAACCGGATGTCAATAAAGTCCAGTTTGTTGGAGAGCCACTGTCTGAACTCGAAATCAATGCCGTTTACTCAATATCCAGGCAGTCGACCCACCCCCTAAGTAACGCTGTTGCCAGGTCATACCAGTCAATGGCACTCTTAGAAACTTCCGGATTTGTTGAAATAGCCGGTAGGGGGATTTTTGGCACCGCAGATGGCTTATCCATCAAAATGGGTTCTATGGAGTATGTCACCGGGACTACAGAACCGTTAGTGCACAACGCTTCGCGTGTATTTCTCGCTGTCAATGGACTGAATAAAGGATACTTTACCATAGAAAATCAGTACCGGGAAGGGTTTGAAACCCTGATGAAAGAACTTAAAGGCCGCTTTGACATATACCTGCTTTCGGGCGACAATGACTCGGAAAGGGAGAAGTTAAAAGACTATTTCGATCCGGCAAAGATGTTTTTCAATCAAAAAGCACAGGAGAAAATGGACTTTATCCGGACACTCCAGCAAAAAGGCAAAAAAGTTCTTATGACCGGTGATGGGTTAAATGATGCCGGAGCATTTCTGCAGAGTGAGGTGGCACTTTCAATCGCGGATGACATCTACCACTTCTCACCGGCTGGAGATGCAATAGTTGAGGCCTCACAGATTGGAAAGCTTGGCCGTTTCATCGGCTTTGCCCACCTTTCACTGAGAATTGTAAAGATAAGTTTTACCATTTCATTCCTTTACAACATTGTCGGACTATCCTATGCCTTGTCTGGTCAGCTGTCACCGGTGGTTGCCGCTATCCTTATGCCGGTAAGCTCTGTATCAGTTGTTGCCTTTGCAACTTTTGCAACCTCCTGGATGGCAAAAAAATCATTGTAATTCTTTTACCGGACTTATGTCTCACCATGGCGAAGTCCTTATCTGTAATGCTGATTCGGAAAATAAATTGAGGGAACCCCAGCCTCCCCTCAAAGTGAAGCTGGCAAGGTTTAAGGCTTTCTTACTGGTACAAGCATGCAAACGGCATGGGATTTATACGTTTATTCAAGATGAAATACCCGAATGGGAGAGCATGGGTAAGGAATTCCATTTTCAGCATGTTAACAGCTGCTCCTTATGGGCGAAAAGTACTCGACTGCTATGGATCAATCTGCTTCAATCGGCCTAAAGCACTGAAGATTAGAATAAAACGTTGTATTTCCCCGATGGTGGTATTTCTTGTAATGAAAGTTTGTATCCAATTCTTTTTCACAAGGTAGCCACTGTTATAGCTTATAAAGCAATTCCTGCCCTCAAGATATCGGCCAAGTTCAACACTGTTTACTTCTCCGGGTAATTCTATGGTAATCAGCGCCGGAGAAGAGATAAGCTCATCATTCACAATCCTGAAATTGGTTGACCGAAATCCCTTTCTCATCAGTTCTGATTTCTCCCTGATTACGCTAAAAATTGCTTCCTGGTCCCATAGTGATTCCACCGCTTTTAGCAAGGCATAAACCAGGTTGGAGGAAATTGTGAAAGGAACTCCATCCTCACTTTCCGTGAATCCCAGATCCAGGTATTTTGGAATCTGAGTGGAGATCCCAATGGGGTGATTATGAAAGACCATGGACAACCCCGGAAAAGAGCATAGCGCCTTGCCACTGGAACAGGAAACCAGAAAAACAGAGCTTAGGTCGACCGGAACTATGCCGACAGAACTGATGCAATCCAGACAAAGCTTTATTTTATTTTGCCGGCAGATTTCGCCAAGTCTGCCAATATCATTAAGAACTCCTGTAGAAGTCTCGCTGTGAACAGCCCACATCCATTGGATCTGCGGGTTGCGTTCCAGTAGTTCACTGATATTCTCAAAAGGATATGCCTCTCCCCAGGGGACAGAAAAGGTTAGAAAATCGAGGTCAAATCTTTCTGCCTGAGAGATTATCCGGTTGCCAAACTCTCCGTTGGATAGAATTAAACCCTTCTCATGGTACCGTGACAACTGGGCAGCAATCGCATCATTTGCCAAAGTGCCTGAGCCCGACATAATTTCCACATATTTTGAATTAACCAATTTGCAGAGTTTTCCTCTCAGAGATTGAAAATCCTGATTAAAATTGCCACACCGGTGCGAAACAGGCACTTTGGTAAATTCATTGATAACCTGTTGGTCCAGTTCAACGGGGCCAGGCAATAAATGGATTGTTTCGTGCGGAAATATCATTGTAGTATTAATTAATAACGGGTCGTTCAAAAGAAATAAAAGATCAAGGAACCTTCACTAATTTCAGCAAAGCAAAATTTCGCTGTGAGTAAAGTTTTTTTGGTGATTCAACCACCAGTTCTTCTCATTTATATTGCAGCCTTAAAAGGTTTTAAACTCAGGCAATGTATTCTCAAGAGTAAGGTACATCGGATAATAAAGGGCTTCCGAGGTCCCTACCGGATCAGCAAATACCTTAAAGCCAAGATGTCCGTACAATTTTTGTTGCCTGGTGGTTCCTGATATGATTGCCATATCAAAGCCCCTTCCCAGGCAATATTGGCCCAGAAGACGAATTAATCCATAAAACACCCTGCCATTTCTATACTCCCTTTTAACCGAAAGCAGGCGTATTTCGCAGACCTGTCTGCCGGTTGGAAGCAATTCGTCCAGGTTTTCAATTTTGCCATCAAGGGAAAATGGCCTTTTATCCCTGATACATATCATACCTACCAACTCTTTAACCTCATTTAGACAAATCACATAAATAGAATCTCCATGAAATTTATCTACCAGTACATGCTGCGGGTTACCGGAGTGCTGAGGTATCTCATCTACAAAGGTGGAATAGTTCATCCGGTGAATCTGTTCAAATTCATCCGGAGTATCTGCAATTTTAAAGGTTAGTTGTTTGTTGGTATCCATCCACAGGATTTTTAGGACTTTGAAAGTAATAAATTCATTGTTAATTTAAATATGAATTGCATTTTTTAACCAAACAGAGATTCATATTGAAACAGGCATCTGCTAAAAACAGACGTTAATTACAGGAGGCCAACTTCTATTTTTTTTGACCAATCAACTAGCCAATCCGCTGTAATATAGGTTATTAAAATTTACTGAATACAAAATCCGGGTTCGACTTACCCCTAATTAATGGTCTGACAATTTTGTGCCAGGAATTTTTTTCCGGAAGAAGAAATCAGGCATTTACCGCACAAAAAAGATCATAGAATGCAGAAAACCGGTTCGTAATCTCATATTTCATGAAGTTTAAACACACTTTTTCTCCAGAAATTCTAACTTTAACAAAACTTGGATTCTATATATTCGATCAATGCAGATGCCGATATCTTTAAATTCTCAACCGGAATGAAAATACAAATCTCGGAAATAGCCCCGGTTAAGATCCCCGAACTTCATTCCAATGTTGCATTTTAAAACTAATTTTTTAACGAATGAAAAAAACCGCATTTATTCTGGGTCTTTTATGGTCAGTATTTATCAACATTTCTGTCACAGCTCAATCGACAGGTTACGTGATTGACGTCGACATCGAAGGTGCTGATGGTATCAGCTTCACTCTCCAGGAAAGAGCCAACGGACGTATTGTCAATCTTGACTCTGCAGTAGTTGTGAACGGTAAATTTAGGATCGCAGGAAAGACAATGGTCCCTTCTATGGTAAGTTTAGTTGCAAGGGCCAGCAAAAAAGGCTTTACCTTCTTTGTTGAAAATTCTAAAATTTCCATCCTCGCAAAATTTGATTCTCTCAGCAACGCAAAAATCTCAGGATCAAAGACCCAGGATGAATTTTACACTTTGCTTAATACTATTAAGGCCAACCAGGAGAAGATCCAGGTCCACTTAAAAAATTATCAGTCTGCAAGTCAGTCTGGTGATACCCTAAAAATGAATGAGATCAGAACACTGGCTTCGAACCTGTCAATTGAAATAATGAAAATCCAAAAGGACTTTGTTAAGCAGAATCCTAAATCCTATGTATCTCCTGTTATTATCAGCAGCCTTGCCAACATGGTCCCACAGGAGGAGGTGGAATCTCTCATCAGCCAATTGGATCCCGCAATCTCCAAAATCCCGGCCATGACTGAACTGAAAGCACGTTACATTTCCGTAAAATCGGTTGACATCGGTCAAAAAGCCCCGAATTTCACGTTAAATGACCCCAATGGAGTACCTGTATCACTGTCATCCAGAACCGGAAAAAATCTGCTGCTTGTTGATTTCTGGGCTGCCTGGTGCGGCCCTTGCCGAAGGGAAAACCCTGCAGTTGTAAAAGTTTACAATGAGTTCAAGCAGAAAGGTTTTGATGTACTGGGTGTTTCGCTTGACAGAAACAAAGAAGATTGGGTCAAAGCTATTTCAGATGACAACCTTACCTGGACACATGTTTCTGACCTGGCTTATTTCAACAACGCCGCAGCCAGGCTTTATTTCGTAAACTCCATTCCATCAAATGTTTTACTGGATAAAAACGGTATCATTGTGGCAAAAAACCTGAGAGGGGAAGATTTGTACAACAAGGTAAAGGAATTGCTCCAGGAGGTCCGGCCTTAGCTCTGAATCGACAGCCCCCAAGTAATTTTGCTGAAATCAGGATATTCGAAGGCAACTTCAGATAATCAACCATAATTTCCAAAATTATGGTTTAGTCATCCCGACTTGTCGGGACCAACCGGAAATGAATAGGTGGGTATGCCCACAGTCAAATAGATAAACAAAATAATTAATGATGAAAAGAAAAATCCTGTTCAGATATATTGTTGTGGCTTCATTTCTTCTATCCATTTTTTCATGCCAGAGGTCTATAAAAAATGAGAACGTCAGCAGCTCTGATTATCTGAATGACCTGAAAACGGAGATGAGGAAGAAATGGCCATCCAACAGAACCATCAACCTGGTTTTTCATGGTCATTCCGTTCCGGCCGGGTATTTTACTACTCCCGTGGTGAACACTGCCTCCTCTTACCCATACCTGCTTCTGACGGAGCTGAAAAACAGGTATGCCTACGCGGTAATCAATGTCATCAATACCTCTGTTGGAGGCGAAAACTCGTTGAGAGGCGCAAAACGGTTCGAATCAGAAGTCCTGTCGCATAAACCGGATCTGATTTTTATCGATTATTCGCTGAACGACCGGTCACTTGGACTTGTTCAGGCAGGAGAAGCATGGGAGTTTATGATCCGTGAAGCTCTCAAAAGGCACATTAAAGTAATACTTCTGACTCCTTCTCCGGACCAGAGAATCAATATACTGGAACCTTCCAATGAACTGGAAAAACATGCCAGACAGGTAAAAGCCCTGGCAAAAAAATACGGGGTGGGAATTGTTGACAGTTACGCACTATTTTACCAGGTAGCAGCTTCAGGCGATTCGATCTCCCATTTTATGTCACAGGTTAACCATCCCAACGAAAAAGGCCATCACCTGATTGCCGATGACATTATGAGATATTTTCAATAACTGGTCAGCAACAGGTAAAGATATTGCAGATAATTGCACTAATTTGGGCGCTTGAATAGAATGATTTAAAATAATTGCTAGATTTGCTCCTCGATTTTTTAGAGACTCCGTAGCTCAGCTGGTAGAGCAATTGACTCTTAATCAATGGGTCGAGGGTTCGAATCCCTCCGGGGTCACTTGTTTAGCCTATTAAATTCATTAAAACGCTTGTTATCAATGATTACAGGCGTTTTTTCATTTTAATAAACCCTGAAATTTGTTGTTTTACCCGATATTCAGGAGACTAAATAGGTGACTATTCATCCCCAGTGAAAAATAGTCACATGAAACCTCGTAACCACCTCATTATTTACAGCTTGTTTGCATCTACTTGCAGATTATTTCACTTTCTGGCGCCACCATTTGGCAGTAAATTTGCACTATAATTAAACACTTTTTAGCTATGAAGTACGATTTAAGCATTTTGTTTTACCTGAAGAAAACCCACGAAGATAGAAAGGGCTATATCCCAATTTATCTTAGAATAACGGCGAATGGCTCACGCTCAGAAATATCAACCAACTGCAAGATAGAGTTGTAAAAATGGGACCCCATTCCAGAAAGAGCCAGGGGACGTTCTGAAAATGCAAGGACTTTAAATGACGTTCTTCACAGTATAGAAAACAGCGGACAAAGAGACATCACGAGGGTATTTGACTGGTGAAGAATTAAATAAGATTGAAACCAAACAATTCAAATTATCAAGGCTAAAGCGGATTCGCGACATTTTTGTTTTTGTCTGTTACACGGGCCTATCCTGTTCAGATCTTGCAGATCTTACTCCGGGAAGTATTACACGAGGTATTGATGCTAAAAATTGGATAAATTACGAGAGAAATAAAACTGGCGTTCAGGCACCAGTTCCAATTCTGCAACAGGCTCAGGCAATCATTGAAAAGTATAAGAACGATCCAATAAGGCAACCAATATTGATTTGTGTTTTTTTCTTACTTTGTGCCATTCAATTACAGATCATACCAATGGATATAAATTACCCGGTTTACAGACCCTCCCTGACAGGGAATGAACTAAAGTATGTTACCGATTGTATAGAATCTACATGGATTTCTTCAAAAGGGAGATACATCAATGAATTTGAATTGAAATTTGCCAATTATATCCATGCAGCTTATGCAACCAGTGTTTGCAACGGGACTGTTGCCCTGCACCTGGCATTGCTGGCTTTGGATATCAAACCGGGAGATGAGGTGATAGTGCCTACCTTTACTTACATCGCTTCCGTTAATGCAATTGCTTACGTAGGAGCTACGCCTGTTTTTGTTGATTCACTCCCTGAGACATGGCAGATGGATTGTGAGGATGTAAAACTAAAAATCACGCCAAAAACCAAAGCCATCCTGGCACCCCACATCTATGGCCATCCTTGCGAAATGGATTCCTTGCTTGACATTTGCAGCAGGTATCAATTAAAGCTTGTTGAAGACTGCGCCGAAGCAATCGGCAGTCAATACAAAGGAAAGTTGATGGGTACTTTCGGGGATATAGCCGCATTCAGCTTTTTCGGGAACAAGACAATTACCACCGGCGAGGGTGGAATGGTTACAACCAATTCAGAAGAGCTGATCGAACGGGTAAAAAAACTGAAAAACCAGGGTCTTTCCAACCTGGAATACTGGCATGATGAAATCGGGTACAATTATAGAATGACCAACATCTGTTCTGCAATTGGCGTTGCTCAGCTGGAACGGATAGATGAGATCATCGCCGACAAAATCAGGATTGCTTCAGTATACAGAAAGGCATTTGAAAATTCCGCCATAGAATTGCAGGGTGAAGCAGACTATGTGCTTAACTCGTATTGGATGTGTTCGGTTTTGATCCCGTCCGCTGACAGGAGAGATGCGTTAAGATCTCATTTAAGCAAGATGGGCATTGAAACCCGTCCTTTGTTTTATCCGGTCCATACTATGAAAATGTATGCGAATCTTACCGATGAAAAATTCCCGGTTGCTGCAGATATCAGCTCGCGTGGCATCAACCTGCCCAGCTATCCGGAATTAAAAAATGCAGATGTCTCTTTTATTGCAAATTTGGCTGTTAATTTTATTGAGGGAAATGGATAAATATTCAGTTTTGATCGATCTGGACCGGTTAAAAGATTTAAATACAGGTCTGGGACAGGTGGCTGCCTTTTTTGGCGATGAAATCAGCCGGCTAAATGATGACAGATTCAAATTCACCCTGCTGGTTCCAAAAAAATTCAAAGGATATTTTGGTGATCTTGTTGATTACGAGGTAGTATCCCTGAAACGTCGGTATTTCCCGACCTTATGCAAAAAATATGACCTTTGGTATACTATCCACCAGGATTCGGCACACTTCCCATCTGACTTAAAATCACCCTACATCCTCACAATCAACGACTTGAATTTTCTGGGGGAGAAATCTCCTGCCAAAGCAAAAATCAGGCTTCAAAAGCTTCAAAAAAAAGTTGACAGGGCAATTGCTATAACCGTTATCTCCAAGTACACAGAAAGTGTGGTCAGAGAGCACCTGAATATCAGAAATATTCCGATTCATGTGATTTACTGTGGTGTAAAGGTGAAAACTTTTGAAAATGTACAAAAACCTTCCTTTGCCCCTGAAGGAGATCTACTGTTTTCGGTTGGAGTCGTACAAATGAAGAAAAACTATCATGTTCTTCTTGAATTTATGCAACAGTTGCCCAACAAATATAAATTGATAATTGCAGGCAATAAATCTTCTGCTTATGCGGATGAATTACAGCAGAAAATTAATTCATTGGGCCTCCACGACCGCATTTTACTACCGGGGATTATTTCGGAGGAAGCTAAATTCTGGATGTACAGCAACTGTAAGGCAGTTCTTTTCCCATCCAGGTTTGAGGGGATGGGTTTTCCTCCTGTTGAAGCAATGCGATTTGGGAAGCCGGTTTTTGCTTCGACATTTTCAAGTATTCCTGAAGTAAGTGAAGATCATGCCTATTATTGGGAAAGCTTTGATCCGGGGGAAATGGCTCACTTTTTTTTGGAAAAAATTGATGAGTTCTATAAGAACCCTGCTCTTCCCGGTACTTTAAAAAAACACTCACTGAAATTTACATGGGAAGCCAACCTGAAGGCATATATTGCTCTTTTCAAAGATATTATGGACGAATTACACAAAAACAAACATACTCAATGAAGACTGCTTTAATAACCGGTATTACTGGTCAGGATGGTTCCTATCTGGCCGAATTCTTAATTGACAAGGGCTATGAAGTCCATGGAATAGTCCGAAGGGCTTCACAGTTTAACCGGACCAGGATTGAGCATTTGTATATCGAGGAGATGATACAGGATATGCAACTGAAGAGCAAGCTTACGCTTCATTATGGCGATATGACCGACTCGAGTTCACTGGTGCGCATCATTCAAAAAGTTAAACCTGACGAAATTTACAATCTTGCAGCCCAGTCGCATGTAAAGGTATCCTTTGATGTCCCGGAATATACAGCCGAAACCGATGCTATTGGGACACTCCGGATTCTGGAAGCTGTCCGGATATTGGAGATGGAAAAGAAAACACGAATTTACCAGGCATCCACCTCAGAACTATACGGGTTGGTGCAAGAGACTCCCCAGTCAGAAAAGACGCCCTTTTACCCTCGCTCACCCTATGGAATATCAAAACAATTTGCCTTTTGGATAACAAAAAACTACCGTGAAGCTTATGGCCTATTTGCAGTCAACGGGATCCTTTTTAACCATGAGAGTGAACGTCGCGGCGAGAACTTTGTGACAAGGAAGATAACACTTGCAGCAGTACGCATTGCCACCGGCAAGCAGAAAGTACTGTACCTAGGGAACTTAAATGCATTAAGAGATTGGGGATATGCCAAAGATTACATTGAGTGCATGTGGCTAATGCTCCAGCACCATACCCCGGAAGACTTTGTTATTGCAACAGGAGAGATGCATACGGTACGTGAATTTTGCTCGCTTGCATTTATGGAAGCCGGAATTACCGTCGAATGGAACGGAACCGGCATAAACGAAAAGGGAGTTTGTAAAAAAACCGGGAATGTCATTGTTGAAGTTGATCCGACCTATTACAGGCCAACCGAAGTAGATCTGTTGTGCGGGGATCCCACCAAAGCCAAAGAGGTTTTGGGTTGGAATCCCAACAAAACAGCCTTTAGCGATCTGGTCAAAAAGATGGTTATTTCGGATTTTGAATATATAAAAAAACTTAGATCTATCTGATCTGCACATTCATTCTTATTTTTTTGAAAAAAAATAATCATTGCTGATATAAACCATAAATCAAACGATTTTGGACCTCACTCTCTCACAAATCTATCGGATTATTTTACCAAAATTTATCCGAAAAAAAATTGATTCCCGAAGGCTCAAGGCTAGAATTTTCGACTATTACTCAAAACTTACAGAGCCTCTCGCCGAAGATATCGAAGCAGCACTTGAATATCTGAGAACAAGGCCGTTAGTGATGTTTCCCCATTATTTTCAGGATCATTACAAGAGTGATCGCGTGGAAGTTTTCTATGATCATGAAAATAAGCTGCCGTATGCGCTGTTAGACATGAAAAAATTATATTTCAAGAGGCGGTTAAGCAAAAGACGGATCCAAAAAATTTTCAATGAGCTTTTGAAAGAACAGGATACACAATCACCTCATTGTTACGAAACAATAAACTTTAAAGTTGAAAATAAAGACGTATTGGTCGACATTGGTGCTGCAGAAGGAAATTTCTCACTGAGTGTGGTTGAAAAAGCCTCACGAATAATAATCTTTGAAGGGGATAAGGAGTGGATCGAGCCGTTAAAAGCAACCTTTAGCCCCTGGAAAAATAAAGTAACTATTGTAAATAAATTTGTCGGTGATACCGTTGATTCAAATTTTACTACGCTTGATGACTATTTCTCTGATACAGACAAAATATCATTTCTGAAAATTGATGTAGAAGGTGCTGAATCACAATTACTAAATGGTTGTAAAAGAATACTTCAGTCACAAATTCCTCTAAAAATAGCTATCTGCACCTACCATAAGCCTGAAGATGAACTTGAGTTTAATAGCCTGTTAAGGCATCACCGATTTGAAACTACTCACTCTGATGGCTATGTTCTGCTTTATAGGGATAGAAATATCAAGGCACCTTTTTTTAGACGGGGCATGATTCGTGCCATAAGAAATTAAAATCCACTTTCATTTCATCGGCTTAAATTTCATCCTTTGGAACTTGCTTCTTTGAGAAAATAAATTACATTTAGCCTTTCTAAAATAGAATAGTTTAAAATTCCCCATGTAATATAAATGACTTATGATCATTGGTTTTGAGGCTAAAAGGCTATTTCAAAATTTTTCTGGATTGGGCAACTACAGCCGCAATACTATTAATTTATTGGTCAGATATTATCCCGACAACCAATATATACTTTTTGCCCCGAAGCTTACAAACCTATTTTTACCACCTGTACAGGTGAAAGTGATCTCCCCGGAGTCCCAATTTTCCAAACGATTCAGTGCATTCTGGCGACTATTTGGAGTTTGTAAACTATTAAAAAAAAACAAGTTAGACCTATTTCATGGACTAAGCCACTTAGTTCCTATCGGAATAAGGAAAACTGGTATTCCATCTGTGGTAACCATTCATGACCTTATTTTCTTAAGATACCCTGAATTTTACAAAAAATTAGACCGTAAATTCTATTATTTAAATGCACTGAGAAGCTGCCAAAGAGCCACGAAAATAATAGCGATCAGTCATCAGACAAAAAAGGATTTGATCGATTTTATGGGTATTAACCCAGGGAAAATTGAAGTAATCCATCAGTCGTGTAATAGTATTTTTTACACGCCTGCTACTGTGGTCGAAAAAGAGCATGTCAGGAGAAAATTCAATTTACCTGATAAATTCATATTATGTGTCGGGACTATTGAACAAAGAAAAAATCAACTCGCCATATTGCAGGGTATAGTTAAAGAGAAGCTCTCAGTTCAGGTAGTAATTTTGGGGAAACCTACTGAATACAAAAAGCAGATTGACGAATTCATCATGGAATCAGGTATCCGTAATCAATTGATCTTTCTCCATGACACCAACACATCCGAATTGCAAGCCATCTACCAAATGGCAGAAGTAATGGTCTATCCATCGTTCTTTGAAGGATTCGGTCTTCCAGTACTCGAAGCACAGGCCTCGGGGTGCCCTGTCATCACTTCCAATGTTAGCAGTATGCCTGAAGCCGGAGGGGACGGAGCTCTATACATCGACCCGCACAATTGCGCTGAAATAGGTGTATCTATCCGGAATGTTTTAACAAACAGTGATTTAAGAAGTGAATTAATTCAAAAAGGCACTGCCAATGCCCTTCTTTTTAGTGATAAGATAGTAGCAGATAACCTGATGAAATTGTACCTTTCACTTGTAAAGGAAAATTAATCAATATCCCTGTTGTATTTGGTGTTTAAACTGTTTAGGCAACGAAATATCGTGGTTCGTAACCGGCTCTTTGTGCTTGACAGCGTAATTCACAGACCTCTCACTGATCCATCTGCCAGATTTTAGTACACTTAGGTAATATTTTACTAATCTGAGGTAGATATGACTGTAAACATTGAGCTTTTTGACAAAGAAAAGCAGAAATCCCAAAAGTGCCGGCAGCAGTCCAAATAACATGCTATCCAGAATCAATAAGGAATGCATGCATGAGGCCCACCAGTATTTCTCATATTTTGAGATATAATAATGCCGCGAAATTTGTACTTCGGTTTTAGTCAGGGCAGTAATTTGCGGGTTGATGCGTGATGAGGCACCATGAATATGGCCGATCACACTGTGTTTAAGTTTGACTATCTCTCCATTTCTGAGTTTGGCCCTGTGACACAAATCCACATCTTCGAAATACATCCAAAAATCATCATCCCATTGTCCCAAACTGTAAAAACTGCTCCTTCTGATCATAATCACGGAGCCAGAGACCCAATCAGGATAAATATAATGTTTCGTTTGACTGATCAAATCTTCCATCTTCCCAAAATAAAGTCTATGCATAGTCCGCTGCCATCCTGCCAAGGTAAAAAAGGTGAGGAACTTACCGTAAGGACGGTCTTTGGATCCATCCTCTCTTACCTGTCCGCATGAAACAATAGAATATTCAGGCCTGACGCGAACTTCTTCGAGCATGTCGAAAAGGGCATCATCTGTAACGATTGTATCAGGATTTAAAAACAGCAGATTGGAACCTGTGCTTTTGGCTGCTCCCAGGTTACAACCATTTGCAAAACCATTATTCCCGGAATTTGTTATAAAAGTATATTGCGGGAAAAGCCGTTTGAGCTCATCCTGACTGCCATCACAAGATTGGTTGTCAACAACCACAACCTCAAAAGAGAAACGATTGCCCTTTATGTTCTGAAGAGAAGTTAAACACTTTGTAAGCCTCTCCCCAGCCTTATAGTTAACTATTATGACTGATAAATCTTTCAAATCGGGTTGAATATCAGATGGTACTTCGATAATGTATTGACCTTATTTTTAGATTGGACACATTGATAACCATAAAGTTTAATCAGAATTTAAAAAAGAAATTATCAGTAATCAACGCATTTGTTCTTCTAAAAGTGGCAATTTTTAAATTATATCTGAAAATCCGCAAGGATTTATGACAACCAGTGTTAACCGGTGGAATCCCGTGGGCAATTTTTAGCTATTTATTTCATGCAGCTCATCAATTGAATCCGAAAAAATTGTAATTTTAATGGTGGAGAGGCCAAGAGCTCACGGATGCTTTTAGGTGGAAAATTAGAGACTATCGATGAAAGCAACAGATTATATTATTGATATACAGTTGATTATAGTACAGGCTCGTATCCCTCTTGGGTCACCATTTTTTTGAAACAAAACTGCCCGATAGTATAATGGTAGTACATCAGACTCTGACTCTGAATACCCTTGTTCAATTCAAGGCGAATCAACCA
>CAZDLO010000005.1:0-17870 GCA_964506325.1 uncultured Tangfeifania sp. | reverse complement strand
GACTCTGACTCTGAGTGTCCAGGTTCGAATCCTGGTCGGGTAACAAAAGCCACAGAAAGTAATTGAATAAATGCGCATGTAGGTAATACCCGCCTTGCGTTTTTTAATGCTCTCCCGATGGAGTGGCTCAAAAACCCCTTGAAAAATCAGGCAGTTACAGAAAGAATTCAGGAATTAGGTCAAGAGGCCGACAGTGAACCTAAAAAGGTTCAACAGTTTTTAATTCCTTCAGAATATCTTCAATATAACCCTTCTCATTTAGGGTAGCGCCAACAAAAAGCAATGCGGCACTCATTGCGGAAAAAACCTCAAAGTGTGATTTGTGCTTTTGAATGGCTTTAACAAATGACCTCAGCAACAGGGTCTCTTTGGGTCTTTTCACCAACAGGGCAACCCTCTTCCCCGTATTATAACCAGGTGTTGTCCGGCCAACTTCCTCGGATCTTTCAAATTCTGCAAGTTTTACGTTGAAAGTGCAATCCCGGAAATCATATAGGGTGTTATAGGTTGGATTATAACCAGAAGTCTCATTTCGGTTGACCAATTGGTCTATCAGTTCGTCCACCGTCAGCACGCCTGAATAATGAACTACAACCAATTTATATTCATCCAGAATCCTGTATCGCAATTGACCTTTCATAAATATATGTGCTTTATTTTTCGATAATCAAAAGTAAATTAAAATACCCGAAACTCACATCCCTCTATTCCTGAGACCTACGAAAATGATATTTCTGTTAACAACGGTACTGTTCTTCGGAAAGCTGTTGATATTTCGATCCAGCTGGATTCTTGACTCTCAGATTAACAACACAGAGATTATTTACCTCTCGGGCAAATTGCTCTAACAACCCCTTGGAAACTTTAAAAGAAACCTAAAGAGGTCGAAAAATCTGTTTGCCGGAATATAGGAAAACTGAGTTGATCATCATTCTAAACTGGAAAGGCTATTTTTCAAATTAGCAAATGCTTCATTTACAACAACTTGTTCGCTTTCTGAGTATCCCATCCATTTAAAACATTTTTCTATTTCCAGAAAATTCTCGGCATCGATATTATTCAATTTTGCGAAGGGTTTAAAAATGGACATCAAAAATTTTTGATTAGGGGTGTTGAGCAGGACACTACTTCTGATTCTATTCTTTAAGCGAAGATTATTTTTCAGAAAATCAATGTATTCCAAAATATCCATTTTAAAACCAAGTGCTGTAGTGGCCCTTAGGTCCCAAATAATATCAAAGGTTGAATCATAAGCTTCGTCCTGGATTATTTTCATAGACAACTGCATAAGATCAGTCACCTGCATCTTGCCTTGGGAATAGGTCAGAATTAAACGCAATTCCGGAATAATTGTATATGTGGTTTGAATTGACACAGTGTACAATGGTTTTTTTGATTTATGTATTAATAATAACAACCAGTTTCTCAAAAAGTTTAACTAAATACAAAAAAATTTCAAAATTTTGTTGAATCAAGACTTAAGCTTTAATCCGGGAAGCAGTAATCTCAATAATTTCCGCTAAAACTGGATTTTCATACAATGGATTACCTTATATTAAGTGCTATTCATGTTTTGGCATTAAATTCAGGATCCATGGAATGATATTTCAACATTGACTACGGAGACAGTGAATTTCATTACCCCGCCTTCCCCGGATCCGGATTCTGTTCATTGAACCATGGACTAAAGCAATAACAGTTAGTTACAATTTAACCCTGAATACTGCGACTTCAATTATCCTGACTGTCTAATTGTTAATTTATTATACTATAAGGGATTACGAAAAAAATTAAAATTCACCCTGAAATTTTTAAAAGGTCTTTATTATCATTACTTTTAGGTCGTATACAGCATACTACCCTATTTACAGGATGGAAAGAGTTAATTGCGGTTCTTCACTGGTAAAAACATACAGGCGATTGTTCAGTTGCCTTATGTTCTACAATTAACATTCTTTCAATAAATTACCCCAATTGCCGGCAACCGTGTTTCGCCGATTATTGTACAACGGAAAATCATGTGAAAATCCATGATTAAGTATCAAATACCTCACTAACCACGCGAAAAGAATATTCAACTCAAATTTTCATTAAAAGCCATGTTCGAAAAGATCAAACAACATACCATTTCTCCTGAACGGCAGGCTGCCAGTGAAAGTAACTTCAGCCAGCCGGGAAACAGGCAGTCAGAACCGGGGATGAACAGCCGTATCCGGCAACTCAGGAAACTAAGTATTGAAACAGAACCTTCCTTGTCGATTGAACGGGCATTACACGAAACAGCCTTTTACAAGGAAAATTTCGGAAAGATGTCGATTCCCGTATTACGGGCGTCCAATTTTCATGACCATTGCCTGCAAAAGACAATTTATATTGGAGAGGGTGAACTGATCGTGGGAGAACGTGGTCCGAAGCCCAAATGCGTTCCAACCTTCCCCGAACTAACCTGTCATAGCATCGAAGATTTGCGTGTACTGAATTCCCGGGAGCTTCAGCACTATTCCATCAGTGAAGAAGATATAAACCTATATTCAGAGGAGGTTATCCCATATTGGGAGGGAAAGACACAACGGGAACGAATATTTGGTCACGTACCGACAGAATGGAAACTAGCCTACGAGGCAGGTATGTTTACCGAATTTATGGAACAGCGAGCCCCCGGACATACTACCCTCGACGGAAAGATATACCGAAAGGGGATGCTTGATTTTAAAAAAGATATTGCCGCCAAAATTGCCACCCTTGATTTTCTGAATGATCCGGAGGCAACAGACAAGTCTGAAGAGTGGAAAGCAATGGATATCTCATGTGATGCTGTTATCCTGTTTGCAGAACGCCACGCGGCCCTGGCTGAGGAATTGGCGGCCGGTGAAAAGGATCCGGACAGAAAAACGGAATTATTAAAAATAGCCGGGGTGTGCCGATGGGTTCCTGCAAACGCACCGCGAAATTTTTGGGAAGCCGTTCAGATGTACTGGTTTGTTCATCTTGGAACAATTACCGAACTCAATGGCTGGGATGCCATGAATCCGGGGCATTTCGACCAGCACCTGACACCATTTTACATGGATGGGATTTCCAGTGGCACACTTACAAGGGAGGAGGCAAAGGAGCTTATTTCCTGTTTCTGGATCAAGGTGAACAATCATCCGGCCCCGCCAAAAGTTGGTATAACTGCGCGTGAAAGCGGTACTTACAACGATTTTACCAACATCAATATTGGAGGGATCAAGCCGGATGGCAGTGATGGAACAAGTGAAGTTTCCTATATTTTACTGGAAGTGGTTGAGGAACTCCACATCCTGCAGCCTGGTAGTTCCGTTCACATCAGCAGCAAAACTCCGGATAAATTTCTCCATGCCGCTGCCAGGGTGATCAGGCAAGGACATGGTTATCCCTCTGTTTTTAATCCTGATGTTTATGTGATGGAATTGCTGCGTCAGGGCAAAACACTTCAGGATGCCCGTGAGGGAGGTTGCAGCGGTTGTATAGAAGTGGGAGCCTTTGGCAAGGAAGCCTATCTCCTGACAGGTTATCTCAATGTTCCCAAAATTCTGGAGGTGACTTTGAACAACGGCATTAACCCGGTAACAGGCATTCGGGTCGGCCCTGAAACCGGGGATCCGCGTTCTTTCAGTGATTTCAGGGAATTGTATGATGCCTTTCTCAAACAGCTGCATTATGTTGTGGATCTGAAAATGAGGGTGAGCAATTACATTGACAGGATGTTTGCCAAATATGCCCCTGCCCCATTCCTTTCGGTGGTTATTGAGGATTGCATTGAGAAGGGCAGGGATTATTATGATGGCGGACCAAAATACAATACCAGTTACATTCAGTGTTGCGGACTTGCTACCACAACTGATAGCCTGGTGGCGCTTAAAAAGCATGTTTTTGAAGAGCGCACATTCCAGATGGACCGGATTCTAAAGGCAGTTCAGCTGGACTTCAAAGGCGAGGAAGTATTGCGTCAGACTATCATGAATCGCACTCCATTCTTTGGAAATGATGATGATTATGCCGATTCTATGGCAGTCAGAGTTTACAACGACCTGGTTGAAGCCATTGATGGCAAGCCGAATATCAAACCGGAAGGGAAATATCACCTCAATATGCTTTCAACAACCTGCCATGTTTACTTCGGCAAGGTAATGGGTGCAACCCCTAACGGACGGATGGCAGGCAAATCCATATCTGACGGAACTTCTCCCTCTCATGGTGCAGACACACACGGTCCTTCTGCGGTTATAAAGTCGATGACCAAATTCGACCATGTAAAGTCGGGGGGAACTTTGCTGAATCAAAGATTCCTTCCAGGCTTGCTGAAAAGAGAGGATGACATCATTAAGCTGGGGCAGCTCATAAGGAGCTATTTCACGCTTGGAGGTCATCATGTTCAGTTTAATATTGTGGATACCGCCACTTTGCTGGCAGCCCAGGCATGCCCTTCCGATTACAAGGACCTGATGGTCCGCATGGCAGGCTACAGCGACTATTTCAACGATATGAATGCCGATCTGCAACAGGAAGTAATTGAGCGCACTGAAAATGACGGATTCTAATGACACCGGTTTAATCTTTGATATTAAACGCTATGCAATAAATGACGGTCCGGGAATCAGGATCGTAATCTTTCTGAAAGGTTGCAACCTCAACTGCAGCTGGTGCCACAACCCGGAAGGTATTTCAACCAGGCAGGAACGGATGTATTCGCAATCCAAATGCATCAGTTGCGGATTATGCGTATCTTCCTGTCCCACCAAAGCGCTGACGCTTACGGCGGGAGGAATTGCAACGGATACTTCATTGTGTGAATTGTCGGGAAATTGTGCCCTGGTTTGTCCGACAAAGGCAATCGAGATTTCAGGTCACAGGATGTCTGTTGGGGAGATCATGACCGAAATTGGTAAAGAGCGGATATTCTTTGACCAATCGGGAGGTGGCGTCACATTTTCCGGCGGTGAACCGTTGATGCATGCAGATTTCCTGATTCAGCTACTTAAGTCATGCGGAAATCAGGGTATTCACAGGGCGGTAGATACTGCCGGCCTTTCAAAAACTGATGTCCTGTTGGAAGTTGCCAAACATACTGACCTGTTTTTATACGACCTGAAGATGTTTGACTTAGAAAGACACCGGACATGGACCGGTGTATCCAACCAACCAATTCTTGAAAACCTTGAGATCCTGGCTAAAACCGGAGCACATATCATCCTACGTATTCCCCTTATCGGTGGAATAAATGATGATCAGCAGAATATGGAGGATACAGCTGCATTTGTAGCATCCCTTTCCGGAGAGAAGAAGGAGGTTAACCTCCTGGTTTACCATAAATCAGCCCTTAATAAATATGGCAAATTAGGAAGGGAGGAAGAATTTAAGCTCTTCAGGGAGCCTTCCGGGGAAGCCATTCAGAATGCCCTGGCGATTTTTCAGAAATATGGGATAAAAGCCAGGATTGGCGGATAGGCTTACAATTTTACCCTCGATGACCAACATTCCTGCCGAAGAGAATGGCATGCAGCCATGTCAGGGGGTGAAGCTTGCCAGTCCCATCCTCCTGATGAGTTCCTGGAACCTGGGGTTTAAACGAAGATTATCGAAATCCGGATTTACATTGATCCAGGGAACATCGTTGGTGTGCCGCCCACAGGCATCCTCAAGGCAGGTCAGAGCCAATTCAAAATGACCTAGATTGTTGTAATCCAAAGCTAAGGACAATGGCAGGGATTTGGATCGATCTGATTCCAGTTGAATTTTACAGGTCAACAATCCATTGATACCTTGCCTTCCATAAATTTCCCGGACATTATTCTCCCATTTTCTAAAAGTGGAGTCGGAATGATAGTGTAAAAACTGCTGAAAGGCCGATGCAGCCATAGCATCTTCTCCCTGTTTACGAAAGATTTGAAAATATTGCCCGTAAACACCCTCAAATCCGGGACGGATTAGCTCGGCTTCCTGGCAAGCCTTCAGCGATTCTTCGAGCCTGCCATCAAAGTAATGATAGGTTGAACTAACCAGATAATACCAGAAATACAATGGATCCAGGTCTATGGCATAGTCCAGGTGCTCCCTTGCTTCATCTTTATTGTTTGAAACCTCAAGGAGTTCTGAATAATAATAATGGGCCGTGGCACAGTTGGGATTCAGGGCCAGGGCCGTCAGCAATTCCTGCTGAGCCTCCTTCCATTTCCATTCCCGCCAGGTTAAAATACCACCGAGTGTAGCATGGGCCTCTGCTACTGTTTTGTCAAGTGCAATGGCAAATTTCGCCATCTCCTTTGCTTTGGCAAATCCTTTGTCTGCAGGAAGCCATCCCCACATCGCCTGGTTAAAATAGGTATCTGCCAAACCTGAATAAGCCAGTGCATTACCCGGGTCGGATGCAATCGACTTTTCAAAATATTCAATACCAAGAAACGAATCCGCCCTGGTTCTTCTGCATAAAAAATATCGGCCTTTCAGATAAAAATTATAGGCTTCCGGATTTTTTGATCTGACCCTTTCTGCTTTATACTTTTCGCCAGAAGCCAGTACCGATTCGAGTTCACAGGTGATCTGACCTGATATTGAGCTTTGTGTGACCAGCATATCCGTCATGTTTTTGTCATACTTTCCAGACCAAACCTGCTGATCTTTACGGACATCAATCAGTTTAGCGATTACCCTGACATTTTTTCCGTCATTTTGTACACTACCTTCGAGGATATAATCTACTTTCAATTTTTTGCCCACTTCCCGGACACTTCCTTTGGTATCCCTGAATTGTTCGACGGAGGTTCTTGATATTACCCTGAGATTATTAAACAGGTTCAATTCATTCATAATATCGTCCAGAATTCCTTCAGAGAAAAATCCATTGTTTGCATCGGCACTGAGACTTTTGAAGGGTAACACTGCGATAGACTTTTCTCCCTGCTGAAATAAATTCAAAAAAGCTCTGTGATAAGCACCTTTACCAGCTGAATTGAAAAAAAAATACATTCCCGGGGCTACCACAAAGATAAAAACAACAATCAGC
Source organism: uncultured Tangfeifania sp. (assembly GCA_964506325.1). Taxonomy (GTDB): domain Bacteria; phylum Bacteroidota; class Bacteroidia; order Bacteroidales; family Prolixibacteraceae; genus CAINVV01. The sequence goes on along the minus strand of CAZDLO010000005.1, from coordinate 10,846 downwards.
CATACACCTGTCAGTTTTATTATTGTGAATTTTAAACTCTTAAGCTTCCCTCTGCTGCTCATCATTTCATCAACGGGATCCGAACCGGCAGCAGGGTCTGGGTCGGTTTCATGCATACTTCTTCTCTTGACATCTCCGGGGGGAAAACCAAAGTATTCATGAAAACAGGTATTGAAATAGGCCGGACTACCAAAACCTACCTTGTAAGAAATTTCTGCAACAGTGGCTTCATTCCGCTGAAGCATTGCCATCGCTTCACGTAACCTGATTTCACGAATAAACTGGCTTACTGATTTCCCGGTGATGCTTTTTACCCTCCTGTAGATATTGGAGTGGTTTACCCCCGTAGCAAGTATGAGCTCCGCTACCCCGAAATTCTCGTTCTCGAGGTTCCCCAAAATGATTTCCCTGAGCTTCAGGATAAATTCCCTGTCACTCGCATTGTATAAGTTCATGTCAGAAATATCCAACAACCCCACAATACATCAAATGTAATATCTCAGGAAGGGAAATCCAAATATTTTTACCTAATTGTGCCCTGTGAGTACTCCATCCAGATTCCCGGAACCCGGACAGCATGACTTCATAAGGCAATGTAAATAAAAGCATTAAGAAATAAATACAAACTCATCTTTGTGAAAATGCCATCGACGGATTTGATTTAACAGGCCATTTCACCTCCGTTCTTCTTCGCAGACAACAATACATAGGCGCCCTTGGTTACTACACTGGCCTGACTCATATTGAAGGATTCCGGTAGAATAATTTGTATAAAACCTCCATCACTGACCCCCTTCTTAACTTCAATCATCCTGTACTCGGTAAAAGGTTTTCCTCCTTCCAATTTATTCTTTTCAAACAGGAAAATATAATCCCTGTCGTCAAAACTTACAACGGCTTCAGTCGGCAAGGCTGTCACAAGATTTCCTGAGGTCTCAATAATGGCATTAACATACATTCCGGGCAATACATTCTTGCAACTTCCGGTAACCCTGGCATAGACTTTATAGGTTTTATCCGCACTGATTGACTGGCCGGTCTGGGTAATTACCGCCTCATGGGGTTCTTCCTCATTGTTGATAAAAAACCTGATCTTCTGACCTTTTTCCACTTTGTTGGCATCCTTTTCAAAAAGGGTAAGTTCAAGAAAAAGCAGGTCGTTATTTACAATTTTAAACATAACGTCTGTCGGAACAACATATTTGCCCAAATTAACGTTGACGACCTCAACGTATCCGTCTATTGGCGAAACCAAGGAAATTGAACTGCTGATGGTGTTTTCGTTAAGTCCGGCCGGATTGATACTTATCAGCACCAATTTTTGTTCCAATGCCTTAACTCCAGCCTGAAGATTTTTATACTCCGCCGTGACTTGTTGGACGTTTTTCTCGGAGTAAACATCTTCCTTGAATAGCTCAGTATGCCGCTTGTATTCTGCCTCTGCAAATCCAAGTTTGTTTTTTGCTTCAAGGTAATTTTGTTGAATGTCCACAAATTCCTGATTTTCAATAACAACCAGCACCTGACCCTTTTTTACAGGATTGCCTGGCATGAGGGTTGTGCTTTTGACGAAACCACTCATCGGCGCACAAATGGTGGCAAGGTTCTGGGGTGAAGCCGAAACGATCCCGTTTACTTTCAGGGTACCACTTAACGAACGCATCTCAATCTTTCCTGTCTGAACATCAGCCAGCTTAACCTGGTCTTCCCGCAATTCTACGATATCTTCCGGGAGAATTTCTATTTCCTTATTCTCTTCCGGGTTGGTCTTCCCCTGGTAGCAGGAGCCGGATAAGATCAGAATAAGACTAAAAAAGAGCATTGACCGATATTTTATTTTTATCATTTTAAGCATATTAAAATATTTTACCCGTAATAAATTCAATTTTTATTATCGTCTGGTTGTAGCTGTTAAGTGCATCAAGGTAATTTTGCCTGATGCTCAGGGCCCTGTTAAGACTCAATACATAATCAAGGTAGTCAAGGGCGCCGGCCTTGTAACTTCGAACAGACTGGTCAATGATTAACTGGGCCTCCGGAAGTGCCTGCTTCTCATAAAATTCGACACTTGTTCTGAATTTTAAACATTCATCAACCAACGACTGATAATTTTCTGATAAAGACTGGCTGACGTAACCTGCCTTGGTTATGGCCTCCTGTTCCCTTATTTTTGAAGCCTTAACTTTAGACACATACTGGGGAAACCAAAGGGGGATGGTAATACCTGCCTCCATCCCTTTCAATCTATCCTGTGCGCCGAAAGTATGCGGAATTCCATTTATCTCCTGTGTTCCAAACATGGTCTGGCTGAAAAAGCCAATTCTCAAATCAGGCATTGCACGGCTTAATTCCAGCTGCTTTTCAAGATGGACTATCTCCACCTGTTGATTGATGAATCCCAGGTCTGGATTTGCATTCAATGAACCGGAAATTGAGTCCGGGGCAAAATCTAACCGGCGGAGCACTGAATCCACCGGGACAATTGTCATCCCGGTATTGAGGAGTGTTTTCAGCTGACGGTTCAATATTCCCTTGTCAGCAATCAGTTGTTGCATTTGGTTCCTGATTTCAAGGCTCTGGGAACGTGCAGTAACCATTTCCAGGCGATTGGTCTCCCCTGCCCTGGCCCTTAGTTCTGCTGCCCTTTGAAATCCGGAATACAAGCTATCCTGGTAGATTAACAACTTATACTTTGAATTCAGATAGGCAAGCTGCCAGTATACCTGCTTTACCTGCGAAGCTACCTGTATCCTGGATGCTTTATGCAGCCATTCGCTGCCCTTGATGTTGGCATTTGCCAGCATATTTTGCCTGATATACACTGTAGGAAATGCAAATGACTGAGAAACGGTATAATTATTATCATCATTGTAGGAATTAAATTGCCCGTATTGACCGTCTACAGCGATTTTTGGAATATCCCATGAGGATCCTTTCAAAGCTTTCTGAGCATCCAGTGAATAAGCGGAAGCACGAACAGAAAGATTGCTGTCAAGTGCCATCCGAACGGCATCATGCTGGTTCAAATACCTGAATTCCTGAGCCCTGACATTTGAAAGTCCAGAGAACACAATTACCATTGATAGGACAAGTGCTGCAACTCCTTTGGAATTACCTCCGGGCTTCCTGCCTTTTATTTTGGAAGAAAACAACATGTAAAATACGGGAAGTATCACCAGCGTCAGGATGGTAGCAGTGATAAGGCCACCAATAACTACTGTTGCCAATGGTTTTTGAACTTCTGCCCCGGCAGAGTTCGAAAGTGCCATTGGGAGAAAACCCAGAGAGGCTACAGCAGCTGTCATAATTACCGGACGCAACCTGGATTGCAGTCCCCGGATGATCCGTTCTGTAACATCTGACACTCCTTCTTTTTCAAGACGGTTAAACTCCGTTATCAGGACAATCCCATTCAGAACCGCAACACCAAACAAAGCAATAAAACCAACTCCTGCAGAAATGGAGAAATTCATATCGCGTAACCAGAGAGCGACAACCCCTCCAATTGCCGCCATTGGAACTGCAGTAAAAATAAGGAGTGTTTGTTTCACGGAATTAAATGTAAAAAACAGCATTACGAAAATAAGGAGCAAAGCCACGGGAACTGCAATTGACAACCTCTCCCTGGCGGCCTCAAGATTCTTAAACTGTCCGCCAAAGGATACAAAATAACCTGTAGGAAGTTTAATGCTTTTGTCGATTTTATCCCTCACTTCCCTGATGACACTTTCAATATCTCTCCCGCGGACATTAAAGCCTACAACGATCCGCCGCCTCGTACTTTCCCTCGAGACCTGGGCAGGACCGGACCGGATAGAAATATCAGCCACCTGCTCAAAGGGGATCTGACCTCCGTTTGGCAGTTCGACCGTAAGATTTTTTACATCATCCAGGCTCTGACGATAATCCTTATCGAGCCGGACAATCAACCCAAATCGCTTTTCTCCATCATAAACGACACCAGCCTGGCTACCTGCAAATGCAGTTCTAAGGACCCTGTTGGCGTCTCCGACTGACAGTCCATATTGGGCAAGCCTGTCACGGTTGTAATCGACCTGCACCTGGGCTAGGCCTGTTACTTTTTCAACATTGATTGCTATCACTCCCTCTATATTTTGAATTATTTTTTCAACTTCAGTTGCTTTTGCCGCCAAAATATTCAGGTCATCCCCAAAGATTTTTATGGCGATATCTTGTTTGGATCCGGAAAGCAATTCATTGAATCTCATCTGTATAGGCATTTGAAACTCAAATTTAACTCCAGCCAATGGAATCAATGCCTCCTCCATTTTTGCGACAAGTTCTTCACGAGTCTCAGCAGAAGTCCATTCACTTTTATCCTTCAGCGTTATAATATAATCGCCGGTTTCCATTGGTGTTGGATCAGTTGGAATCTCCCCTGCACCGATTTTGCACACAGCATGCTTAATCTCAGGAAAATTTGCCAGCAATATTTTGTTGGCTTTTTGCACCATCTCAACGGTATTGGACAAAGATCCGCCCTGCAGGGTCATCACACCGGCGGCAAGATCACCCTCTTCCAACTGCGGGATAAACTCACCGCCCAGGTTATTAAAAATAAACAAGCTGCTGATGAATAACAACAGGGCAGAAACCGAAACGCTGATTTTGTGTTTCAATGCAAAATGAATCACCGGATTGAAGGCTTTGTGAAGCCGGTCCATCAGCCGGTCAGAAAAATTGGGGGTATGCACAGTATTCTTACTTAAAAACAGCGCAGAAGCCATTGGAACATAAGTGAGGGAAAGGATGGTTGCACCCAGCAGCGCAAACCCGACCACCTGTGCCATGGGACGGAACATCTTGCCCTCTATGCCAACAAGCGCGATTATAGGAAGATAAACTATCAGAATGATAATTTGTCCGAAAGTAGCTGAACTCATCATTCGTTTGGCCGACTCGAAAACAGTATGGTCCATCTGTTCCTGCGAATATCGCTTGATCCCAGGCTGATCGGATTTTCCCGTAAAAATCCTATGTACCACACCGTCTACAATTATGACTGCGCCATCAACAATTAAGCCGAAATCTATGGCCCCCAGGCTCATCAGGTTCCCTGATACTCCAAAGAGGCCCATCAGGGAAATAGCAAATAGCATAGACAGTGGTATCACCGAGGCAACAATAAGTCCGGCCCTCATATTCCCAAGCAACAAGACAAGGATGAAAATGACAATTAAGGCTCCCTCCAGCAAATTCCTGGAAACAGTATTAATGGCACGTCCGACAAGGTCTGAGCGATTAAGGAATGGTTCTATCGTGACCCCTGCCGGCAGGGATTTCTGTATCGTCGCAATGCGACTGGTAACGTCATCTATAACCTCATGGGCATTGGCGCCTTTCAGCATCATAACAACACCGCCGACTGCTTCTGCCGTATCAACAACAAAAGCACCGTACCTGGTAGCACTTCCAAATTGAACGGAAGCAATATCCCTTATCAGGATAGGGATATTGGACTCATTGGTTTTTATGACAATTTTCCCGATGTCATCCAGTGTTTTTACCAGTCCGATGCCTCTGATGAAATAGGCATTCGGTTTCCTATCTATGTAGGCACTTCCAGTATTCTCGTTATTTTTTTCGAGGGCATCAAAAATGTTTGCCAGGGTAAGATTCATCCCTCTCAGCCTTTCAGGGTTTACAGCTATTTCGTATTGTTTTACATAGCCTCCATAGCTGTTAATATCAGCAACACCGGGTGTTCCGAGCATCTCGCGGCGCACCACCCAATCCTGCAATGTTCTGAGCTCCATGGGATTATATTTATCCTCTAATCCCCTTTCAACAGCCAGCCGGTACTGGAAGATCTCGCCCAATCCAGAGGAAACAGGGGCAAGTTCAATCTTTGCCAGACCGTCAGGAATTGCCTCCTGGGCCTCTTTCAACCTTTCACTCAGCTGTTGTCGTGCCCAGTACAGGTCGACATCATCTTTAAAAACGACTGTGACAACTGATAATCCCAACCTGGAGATGGAGCGCAGCTCAATAATATCAGGGATATTGGCCACTGCAACTTCAATGGGAGCTGTAATAAAACTCTCCATTTCCTGAACAGCCAGGGAAGGTGCAATAGAAATTACCTGCACCTGGTTGTTGGTGATGTCCGGGATGGCATCGATGGGTAAACGTGTGAGTGAATAGGTACCCCAGCCTATTAATGCTAAAACGAACAATACGATAATGAATTTATTCTTTATCGAAAAATAAATGATACGTTCAATCATGACGGGAACAGATCAAATTAATACTAAAATCAATCCGCCTGATTCAATACCGGCGGAAAGTACTTGGTCTTAGCTGTCTAATTCAATCGTGGAGGCTGCCAAATAGTGGAAATATGCGGGGAAACTTTTGGAATTGAATAGTGAGTAATGCTCGTCAGAAGGAACTGAAAACTATTGAATTCCATAACAGCATCCAGCTGAATCTTTGGGGAAGAGCAACAGTTACAGGTACAAAACGGTGAACAATGGTCGATATCCTCGTCGTGGTTGTGTGATGTCTTCCCTGAAACCCCAGCCTTGTCAAAATCACAGTTCTCCGGTTTGTCAACGCATGGAATTGCTGTGAGAAACAGGATATAAAGGGATAGTATGTGTACAAAAATCTTCATAACCGTGATACAAATATATATGATAATAACGATAAACCACTTTTACACCACAATTACTTGACTGCAACGGCAAAAGGGCAGTAAAACAAGGGCATTAAACGATTTTAGGTTCTGACGCATTTTTGTATACTTTTGGGCACTGATAGATGCATAATTTGCTCAAAACCCGTATTGATGAACAATTTCGACAGTCTTGCCAGAGAATGGGACAAAGACCAGGCACACATGGAACGTTCAGTGGCAATTGCTACTGAACTGAAAAGAAGGATACCTCTTAACCCATCTATGACTGCCCTTGAATTTGGTGCAGGTACCGGTATCCTGAGTTTTCTGCTTAAGGACAGCCTTTCCGGGATAACCCTTATTGACAATTCAGCCGAAATGATCAGGGTTTGTGCTGAAAAGATTGATTATTACGGGGCAAATCATATAAAGGCCCATTGTCTGGACCTGGCTCAAACTGATCTCGAGGAGAAGTTTGATTGCATTTTCACCCAGATGGTTTTACACCATGTCCCGGATATTGAACTTATCCTGGAAAAATTCTTAACCCTGCTAAATCCGGGAGGTTACCTGGCGATAGCAGATCTCTTCGAAGAAGACGGCTCATTTCACGGGCCTGAAGTAATCGTACACCGGGGATTTGATCCGGAGGAGCTTTGCGAATCTCTGAAGTCAAAAGGATTCATTCAGGCAGATTTCATGAACTGCTACGAAATCAGGAGGGAATCCGGAAGAACCTACCCGGTCTTTTTGCTGTACGCAAAAAAATAAATTATTGATTTGTATTGTAAGAAGAGACTAAATGAAAGGATTCGCTTATTGCTTTTTGCACATATTACTAATTGTCTCTTTACCAGCTTTTTCACAGCAGAAATTTACTCTGAGCGGCTTTTTTAAAGATGCAAAAACCGGTGAAAACCTCATTGGAGCAACTGTGACTGTCAAAGAGCTTCAGGGGAATGGTGCCGGGACCAACTCCTACGGTTTCTATTCCATTACGCTTCCTGCAGGAAGTTACCAGGTAACAGGACAATTTGTCGGTTATGCGCCCCAGGTAAAAATCATCAGCCTCAACCAATCTGTCAGGCAGAATTTCACCCTTGAAGAACAGGTAAATACCCTCGGTGAAGTAATTGTTTCAGGCCAGCGGCAGGACGACAATATTACCAGGACTGGAATGGGGATACAGAAACTCTACACCAGGGAGATTAAGAGTATTCCGGTTCTATTTGGTGAAAACGATGTTTTAAAAACCATCCAGCTGTTTCCCGGTATTAAACCGGCAGGAGAAGGAAGCAGTGGTTTCTATGTCAGGGGAGGTTCCTCCGATCAGAACCTGATACTGCTGGATGAAGCAACTGTCTTCAACGCCTCGCATCTTCTTGGTTTCTTTTCCGTATTCAACTCGGATGCCATCAAGGATGTAACGCTGTTCAAAGGGAATGAACCTGCTGAGTACGGAGGACGATTATCATCGGTTCTGGATATTAAGATGAATGATGGCAATGACCAGAAAAATGTGGTGTCAGGTGGAATCGGACTGATTTCCTCCCGTATCAGTGCTGAAGGACCGATCGTTAAAGACAAAGGATCATTTATGATATCAGCCAGGCGCACTTATGCTGATCTGTTTCTGAAACTTTCGCCTGATACCATGAAAAACAAATCAAAACTATACTTCTACGATCTGAACGCCAAAGCCAGCTATAAAATCAATAACAACAACCGTATCTATCTATCCGGGTATATGGGGAAAGACCAGATTAGCCTTCAAAACACCTTTGGCATTGATTGGGGCAACATTTCCGGAACACTCCGATGGAATCATCTTTTCACCGACAGGTTGTTTTCAAACACTTCGCTGGTCTTCAGCAATTATGACTATAAAATAAAAATCAACTACGGCAATAAAATAAACATCATCTCCCGGATCCAGGATTACGGAATAAAGGAAGACCTGCAATTTTACCTTCAATCCAACTCCACGCTGAAATTTGGATTTAACACAATCTTCCATAGAATAATTCCGGGGATTATTACGGCAGACACTAAGATCAGCCTGAAAAATCTCACCAACAAATACGACTGGGAAAATTCGGTATACCTGTCACACCAGTACCGTTTCAATGAAAAATTCAACCTGGAGTACGGGGCAAGGTTCTCTCTTTTCAGTGCAATCGGACCAGGTGATATCTATTCCTATGATTCAGAGGGCAACATAACTGATTTAGAAACGTACCGATCCGGCCAATTTATCACAACCTATTTTAATCCGGAACCTAGAATCACCCTTGACTATCTTGTGAACTCCCAAAATTCAGTCAAGGCTTCGGTGAGCCGCAACGTTCAGAATCTTCACTTGCTATCCAACTCAACCTCAGGCAATCCAACCGATCTTTGGATTCCAAGCAGCAACAATGTGAGCCCTGAACTGTCTGATCAGGTCTCTTTGGGTTATTACCACAATTTTGATGAAGACAAATATGAACTTTCCATTGAGACCTATTACAAATTACTTCGAAACCAATTGGATTACAAAAATGGGGCAGACCTTATCTTCAACGAAAACGTTGAATCCCAAATCCTATTTGGCAAAGGAAGGGCCTATGGAATCGAGTTGCTGATGAAAAAAAAGATGGGCCGGTTCAATGGCTGGATCAGCTATACCTTGTCGAAATCCGAGCGAAAATTTGAGGCGATAAACCAGGGGGAATATTTCCCTTCCAAACAAGACCGGACTCATGACGTTTCCGTTGTTGGCATGTACGCAATAAACAAAAAGTGGTCTTTGTCCGCAACATGGGTTTATTATACCGGCAACGCTGTTACCTATCCAACCGGGAAGTATGAAATCGATAACCGCACCATGTTTCTCTATTCTGAGCGCAATGCTAACAGAATGCCTGCCTATCATCGCCTGGATCTCGGAGCAACCTGGACAGGCACTAAAGGCAAAAAAAATGAGTCCAGCTGGAATTTTGCAATATACAATGCCTATGGACAGGAAAATGCCTACTTCATAACCTTCAGGGACAACAAGGATGACCCGAGAAAAACTGAGGCAGTGCAAACTACATTATTTAAAATGATTCCATCTGTAACTTACAATTTTAAATTCTGACATTTATGAAAAGGATTGAAAGCCAGATATATACTATTTTTTGCAGAACTATAGGAAGCATGCCTTCCCGATGGTTGGAAAATGTTTTACTTTTCTACTGGGGGATAATCTCAATCCTGCTGTTTTCCTCCTGTGAAAAAGTTATTCACCTCAATTTATCCAGCTCTGCTCCCAGGGTAGTCATCCAGGGAAACATTTATGACGAACCCGGGCCCTATCATGTCACAATTACAAGTTCTGTAAACTTTGAAGAAGCCAGTACTTATCCGCCCGTAACAGGTGCCACAGTAACCATTTCCGACAATTCGGGCCAGACGGAAGTACTTTCAGAGTCGCTGCCGGGCCATTACTTTTCAACCAAATTAAGGGCAATGGCCGAACGCTCCTATTCACTTTCTGTACGAACCCATGAAAAAACCTTTTTGGCCACAGCGATTATGCCGCCAGCAGTAGAGATTGACAGCATCTACTTTTCGAAAAGTCCTTACACGGGAGATAAAATTACTGTCATAAAGTTCAATGACCCGCCTGGTATGAAAAATTATTACCGAGTAATCTATTTTATCAATGAAATCAGGCAGGATGAATTTTATGTTTTGAATGATGATATTTTCCAGGGATTGACAATTAAGTACTCGTTAATGCCCAGGGAGAGTGAGATCAAGCTGGCAGGAGGAGACAAGGTAACTGTCTGGCTGGAGTCTGTCGACTTTGGCATTTATCAATATTTCCGGACAGCTGTTTCTGAGGGAGGGCAATCCGCCTCCCCCTCCAATCCGGTTTCGAATATTAGCAATGGGGCACTAGGGTATTTCAACGCCTGTTCAGTGCGGAAAATTTCAGCTTTTGTAGGAAAATAACCTTTCTCCAGGGTGCCTGTTGGGTGATGGGGATAATTTTTAGCACGGAGGGCCTCACTAAACCCTGAAACAGCAAGGCTGTTCTCGTTTGGATTCTTTCACACGGCATTATATATTTTATAATCATGGCTATTTCATTTATCTTCGCCGAAGCAGAATCAGTGCTATTTTCGGCAAATCAGAAAGTCAGCCAATTGATTCGTTCTGCACTTCTCTGCTGTAACA
>CAZDLO010000004.1:87285-90036 GCA_964506325.1 uncultured Tangfeifania sp. | reverse complement strand
ATCTTGAATCCTAACCCTTAGATGAACAGACCATCTGAAACTCTTTTGAAAATAAAAGAGGAATGAAATGCTGGAAACCGGGCCTTCAAACGACGTCGAACAGCCTCAATTTTCGCGATGCAAAGAAAAGATTTTTTTTTCAATATGACAATAGGAATTTTGAAAAACTGACTGATATATTTCTTATTCAAAATCATCCTATTTTACCTGAACACCAGCCACTCCTGACCATTGGCCGGAATGGAGCATTCTATCCATGCCTGATTTACGGAATCGATGGAAACAGGATAGATTTTCCCGGATGAATCTGTGGCCAGCACTTCACCTTTTAGTCCTGTATAATAAAGATTTACCTTGATTCTTCGCCTGATTGGTTCGTTCAACGGGTTATATATCATAAGTAAGCCTTTCTCTTCACCCTGCGGATCAACATGCAGAATGGCATCATAATCTCGTCCGTCAGGCCTTCGAATATGAATGATGTCGCCATCAAGAATTCTTCTGTGTTTTTTGTAGAAAGAGACCCATCCTCTTACCAGCTCTCTGGTTTCAGGTGCATCGTATAGTTCAGGACCACGGTAACAGGCCTGTACCCCTGCCCCAAAGAGATTGGCAAGCCTTTGTCCGTAATGGGGCAGATGCTCTTTAAGAGGTTCAATGGTAGCCGCTTTACCTCCACCCTGGTATTCCACCAATGGAACGAACATCCAGCCCATGGATGGCGTTTTTCGCCAGGTACCATCGTAGATGTTTTGTCGTTCAATTATCTCCTGTTGTTCGCGGGGCAAAGACCAGTTGGATTCCCTGTAACCCATGCCGCATTTGTTACTGCCGTTCAGGTAATAGTTATCAGGGACATTCAGGTAGATTCCTTTGCCCCTGCACCAATTATAAAACTCGGTGATTTTCCTGTGTTGGGACCATTGTGAATCTTTCAGCCCATTGTGCCCCGGATGCACCTCTGATGCACAGATATCGCCCGGATAATTGCCGTCATGTTCAAGATTATCAAGGCCTGTCATCTCATAGAAGCTGTACATATTTTCAAAATAGGCAATACCCCACTCACTCCCTAAACAGGGTGAATTACCAAACCTTGGCTTTTGGCCCTGCGGCATCAGCACATCCTCCTTTTTGCTGATACTCCTGCTGGCGAGAAGGGAGTACCCTCCCAGGGCGATTCCTTTGGAATGGCCATAATCAGCCAGCATTTTCATTCTGCTGAGATTGGGATTACCATTGTCTTCAATATTAAACCCACTGCCAAATGTCATGATCACCAGTTCAAACCCGACATCAGCACATTGGTCAATCGCCTTTTTAACAGACTCATTATCCGCCTTTCGAACGTGCATCAAAATTGGATTTTCCGTCACCCAGGGTGCCAGGGAACGCATAACCTGACGTTCTTCCAATCCCCTGCGTTCACGATCCCGGCTGTCGTGAATCAATTCCCACGCCCGGTAGGTGGAAAACACCTTTCCGGGTTCAATTACCTGGGAAGGGCCAATTTTGGGATATACTTCAAGCAAACAAGGCATGGTACGTTCATAATTAACCTGTGTGAGGTAAAGTGAATCACGGCTCCATGACACACTGGTTTCAAGGGGCCGGTCGTCGGCTGTACCACCAAAACTATAATCAGTCACAACGGTAATATTGGGATAAGTCCAGCTTTTCTTTTCGTCAACCTCACTCTCTGCTTCGGCAGCTGCAAGTATCTCGCTCTTAAATCCTTCAAGGAGGACAGATTGCTGTGACCTGTTCTCTACGGTAACCCACTTGCAGAACAATGGCATATTGTCGTATAATTCATAATGTACCGATACCACTATTTCTTTCAGAACACCCGGTCCGTTTCCTGAAAATATTTTTGGGCTCTTAAGTATTGCCAATTCAATTGCAGCGTTATCCAATTGATAATCAAACACCAATTCTTTTCCCGGCGCTGGCCAGGGCAAATCCTTAGGCATCCACTCAGCCCTCTTTCTCCAGGGGAAGCGGGCCTTAATTTCTTCAATCCTGAAGCCCTTCAAACGGAATGAAGCCGGGTCTGCCGTCATGTGCCTGATCCACCCTGGCAGCAGGTAATTGTGAATTGGCTGACCTGTCAGTCCTCCAACCGGAATAGTAAGTCCGTTCACAGTTAGTTCAGCTTCAGGACGAACGGAACGCAAAAAGGATTCATTCCCAGGCAAAAGGTCAAGAGAGATGGTCGCACAGTTTGGATTAATGGCAAAGGTCCTGCTAACCAATCCATTTGAAAAAACGATGTCCCCTTCAGAGGTGCTGTAGAGTTGAGCCCTTGCATTTACCGGTTCAACCAGCCAGTCCCGGAAAATGGTGACCTTTGACTTTTCGAATACCGGGAATGTCCTGACAGACTGGGCCTGCAATAAAATTGGAAGGAGAAGGAACAACAGAGTCTCCAGGTGAATCCTGAATTGTTTAATTGACATAAACTTGACAGTTAAGACGTTGGCTTCTTAATTCGCAGGATACAAACGATAAGTCTTTCCTTTGACAGTCGGAAATGTCAACTGGTATCCCCAATTTTCCTTTCTCAGGGAGGAGGTCACATTTTCAACTTTAAAGGGATGCAAGGTCTTAATGACACAATCACCGCCGTTGAGGGAATTTATTTCAGCGGCAGTAACCTGGCTTTTCTGCCAATCCATGCTCACTTCGAATCCTCCACGGGCAACAAGGCCCTTCACTGAACCATTGCTCCAGGCATTGGGCAAGGCAGGC
>CAZDLO010000004.1:0-87275 GCA_964506325.1 uncultured Tangfeifania sp. | reverse complement strand
AACCATTGTGACTTTGCATCAGCATCTCAGCAATACCGGCAGTGGCCCCAAAATTTCCGTCGATCTGAAAGGGCGGGTGGGCACAAAAAAGGTTATAATAGGTACCCCCACCATTGTTGTAATCTGTTCCAAGGTTTCCGGCAGGCCGAAGCAGATTCTTCAGCATCAGGTAGGCATGATTTCCATCTCTCAGCCTTGCCCAGAAATTAATTTTCCAGGCCAGAGACCAGCCTGTGCCTCCGTCTCCCCTGCCCTGAAGGCTCAGTCTGACAGCCTGTGCCATCCTTGTATCTTTTTCGGTATTGAGACCAGTTCCGGGATACAGAAGGTATAGATGGGACACGTGCCTGTGGGTAGGCTCCGTCTCCGGATAAGGCATCGCCCATTCCTGCAACCTGCCATCCTTTCCAATTTTAGGCTGGGCAAGGATGGACAAGGCAGTCCTGATCTTATCTGACAGGGAATCCTTCTTCCCAAGTACTTCTGATGCTTTGAGGACATTGGAAAAAAGTTCATGAATGATCTCCTGGTCATGCGAGGGGCCCATGCTGATAGAACACACGGAGCCGTCAGGCGCTTTAAACGAGTTTTCGGGAGAAGCAGCCGGACCTGAGACAAGTTTACCGGTTGCGGAATCTTTCACCAGCCAGTCGAGGTAAAACTGCGCGGACTTTACCATGATGGGATAGACTCTTTCCAGGTATTTTCTATCCAGGGAAAAGGTGTAATGATCCCACAGGTGTTGGCAGAGCCACCCACCAGCGCTTACATGCATTCCCCAACCCGGGTGCTCCCCGGGGGATGTGAATCCCCAAACATTGGTAATGGGATGAACGCACCATCCATTTGCATGGTATTGCTGGGCAGCGGTCTGCTCACCCGGCTTGACAAGGGACTCCACAAGATCAGTCAATGGGGAAATACATTCAGAAAGGTTGGTCACATCCGCCGGCCAGTAGTTCATCTGAACATTGATATCGGTATGATAATCACCGTTCCAGGGGGTCTGAATTTTATTGCTCCATATTCCCTGGAGATTGGCCGGAAGAGATCCCTCGCGGGAGGATGAGATGAGAAGATACCTGCCGAACTGGAAATAAATTTCCTGGAGGTGAAGATCATCCGGATAATATTTCTGATTTCTAATCCGGGCATCAGTAGGAATATTATCAGGCTCATTGTTTGAAAGTCTGAGATGAACTTTTCCAAACAGGGCCTTGTAATCAGAAACATGTTGTTTCAGTAAGCTTGCATATGAGGTGGCCGAGGCTTTGGCGAGCTGGCCGGAAGTTGTAATTTCAGGATCCTCGCCCTTGTACAAGGGGTAAACCTGTTTATAGTCTGTTGCCGCTGTTAGGACAAGAGTAACTTCTTCAGCATTCTTTACATTCAATATTCCGTTTGAATATGTCACTTTTCCATTCTTTGCAACGGCCTTCAAACGAACGGCATATTTCATTCCTGCACCGCCCTTACCGTTGTCAAGGACCCCCGACATCATTATATGATCAGCAACGTCCTCAGTAGCAAACCTTTCCTGGCGGGATAAAGTGGCATTGAAATTTATTGCTCCTTTCCTGTCCGAGGTAAGACGAATTACCAGGGCCCTGTCAGGATAACTGGCAAATATTTCCCGGGTAAAAAGCACTCCGTTTTGCCGGTAATTCACCTTAACCACTCCGTTGACAAGGTCGAGTTCTCTTGTATAGCCGGAGAATTCACCCGAATTATCGAAATTAATCTTTAAGTCGCCAAGCGACTGAAAGCATCCGAACGGCACTCCCGCGCCATTCCCATTCCCTGATCCGGCTCCTGAACATACCTGGGTCTTTTCTGTAAGCAGGGTCGCTTCCCTGTACTTCCCTTCCCAGAGCAACCTGCGTATTTTATCCAGGGCAGGATACGCCTCCGGGTTATTCCCGTTTTCGTTACTTCCCGACCAAAGTGTTTTTTCGTTCAGCTGTATGCGTTCAGAATTAACTCCCCCGTATACCATGGCGCCAAGAAAACCATTGCCTACCGGCAGAGCCTTTAACCATTCTGCATCATTTTTCCAACCGTTTTTATCATCTTCCAATGTTGGATTTGCAGGCATTGCATACCAGATACGGAGTTTTGCTGCAAAATCCGAAGAATTCTTATCTGATTGACCGGATTCAGATTCTCCGGAAAAATTTCTGTCCGGAGAGGCTGAAAGGAGGAATGGAAAGAACAGGAATAAGAATAAGGACAGGTGTATCTTTTTCACTCGTAAATAGTATTAGTATATTATTGAATATCAGTATGAACTCATTGCCTTCCCCGATTCATCGGGGAAACTTGCTGTTGAATCTGCATCGCTATTGTTGGCTTGGCCCATGCTCGTTTCATGAGTATAAAATTTGATTTTTTAGGCCGGCAGAAACAACCATGAAGTTTTTTTAAGTATTAACAGCCTCGGACAAATCATTGCAATTTCATTTTCAGGATTAAATGGTCATTAATAAATACCGGTCCGGCTTTGATCAGTCTAACAATTGATAAATTTAGTTATCTGTTTTCAGCAATCCACTACCTGATGAAAAAAATTGCTTATACCCCACATTTTTTTGCAAATTAATTAGGTGGCCAAAATACTGCCGGCACAAACAATAAAAAAGGGTTGTGAATCCTCACAACCCTTTACAAAAATATACTGCATTTTTAAATCTTGTATAACGCGTACATCCAAAATTCAGGACCTCGCAGCAATCAAAATTTCCATGATTTTTCTGCCGGCAGAAGCAACTGAGGAACCAGGGCCAAAAATCGCTACAACTCCTGCGTCGTGAAGGAACTGATAATCCTGCGACGGAATGACACCCCCTGCGATCACCATGATATCTTCCCGGCCGAGCTTTTTCATCTCTTCTATCACTGAAGGTATCAAGGTTTTGTGACCCGCCGCCAAGGAAGAAATTCCCAACACATGAACATCATTCTCAACGGCCTGTTTTGCTGCCTCTTCCGGAGTCTGGAACAATGGCCCCATATCGACATCAAATCCCAGGTCAGCGTATCCGGTAGCGACCACTTTTGCTCCCCGGTCATGGCCATCCTGGCCCATTTTAGCGATCATTATTCGAGGCTGACGGCCTTCTAACTCTGCGAACTGTTGGACAAGCTCCTTCGCCCTTGTGAAGTCGCTGTCATTTTTGGCTTCTGATGAATACACTCCGGATATGGTTCTTATGGTTGCTTTGTAACGTCCTGCAATTTTCTCGCAGGCAAATGAAATTTCTCCCAGTGTGGCCCTTTGTTGCGCCGCTTCCACAGCAAGTTCCAGCAGGTTACCCTTCCCGGTAACCACACAATTGGTGATGGCATCCAGGGCGGCAGTAACCCCGGCTTCATTCCTTTCAGACCTTAATTTCCTGAGTCTTTCTATCTGTGAAAGACGTACTGCGCTGTTGTCGATCTCCAGGATGTCAATCGGGTCTTCCTTGTCGAGCCGGTATTTGTTTACCCCGATTATGGCCTGAGAAGCCGAGTCGATCCTGCCCTGGGTCCTGGCTGCAGCTTCCTCAATTCTCATTTTTGGCACACCTGTCTCTATGGCTTTGGACATGCCTCCCAGCTCTTCCACTTCTTCAATGAGGGCCCAGGCCTTACGCATCAGGTCATTGGTCAGTGATTCAACATAATAGGAGCCTGCCCACGGATCAAGAGAACGGCAGATCCCGGTCTCCTGCTGGAGGTAAAGTTGAGTGTTTCTTGCAATACGGGCAGAAAAATCTGTCGGCAAGGCAATTGCCTCATCCAGTGCATTCGTATGAAGCGATTGAGTATGACCAAGAGCTGCGGCCAGTGCCTCTATACAGGTGCGTCCAACATTGTTGAAAGGGTCCTGTTCGGTGAGTGACCAGCCTGATGTTTGGGAGTGTGTACGCAATGCCATGGATTTGGCACTTTTAGGATTGAACTGTCTGACCATTTTTGCCCAGATCATCCTTGCGGCCCGCATCTTAGCTATTTCCATAAAATGATTCATTCCTACAGCCCAGAAAAATGATAACCTGGGAGCAAATGCATCAATATCCAGCCCTGCCTTTATTCCTGTACGGATGTAATCCAAACCATCAGCAAGGGTGTATGCCATTTCAATATCTGCGGTTGCACCTGCTTCCTGCATATGGTAACCAGAGATTGAGATTGAGTTAAATTTTGGCATCCTGGCAGAAGTGTATTCGAAAATATCGGCAATAATCTTCATGGAGAATTCAGGAGGATAGATGTAGGTATTTCTTACCATAAACTCCTTGAGAATATCATTCTGGATGGTGCCTGAAAGCTCTTCTAGCTTAGCCCCCTGCTCAAGTGCAGAGACAATATAAAAGGCCATTATTGGCAGGACAGCTCCATTCATTGTCATGGAAACAGACATCTTGTCAAGTGGAATCTGGTCAAACAGGATCTTCATGTCCAGGATCGAGTCGATGGCAACGCCTGCTTTTCCCACATCACCCGTTACACGTGGATGGTCAGAATCATATCCGCGGTGCGTTGCAAGGTCGAATGCAACGGACAAACCTTTTTGCCCTGCGGCAAGATTTCTCCGGTAAAATGCATTTGACTCCTCAGCTGTGGAGAATCCGGCGTACTGACGGATCGTCCAGGGTTGCATAACATACATGGTTGAATAGGGACCCCGCAAAAACGGGGCTTTCCCGGCTGCATACTCCAGGTGCTCCATCCCTTCGAGATCAGCCTTGGTATATACCCCTTTTACAGGTATAAGTTCCGGAGTTATCCACAAGGGAGCAGCTTCATCCTGCTTCTTTTCATCCCCGGAGTACCCGGTTTTTATCCTTCCTTCTATCCCGAGCTCTTTAAAATTTGGAGTCATGACAATGTTTTATTTTGAGATACCTGTGAGTTTTGGTTAGTCTTTGTACCAAAGCAGCAAATTACTGATAAAAAAATACAACTACCTTAAAATCAAGACCTCACATCACTATAAATTAATTTATTCCCAACATTTTATTGTATTCAGAAAGTGCCTCAAGCATATTGGTTTTCACACTGACAAACTGACTGATTCCCAGCGCTTTCAAGTCATCCATACAGGCAGGGGCTCCTGCAACAACCATTATTGCCCGCCCCTCCAGCATTTTGTAAAGTTCAGGAGCCAGAACAGCATATTCATCGTCTGAACTGCAAAGAACTATGATGACCGGTTTTTCTTGCATTGTTGAAGCAATCCCTTCCTCAACAGAGTCAAACCCGTTGTTGTCTATCACTTCATAACCTGCTGCGGCGAAAAAATTGCAGGCAAACTGTGACCTGGCTTTTCTCATTGCCAGGTTTCCAATTGGGAACATACAGACTTTTGGACGTGCATTTTTTGCGGAATATTGGTCCGTCGCGTACCTGAGAGCCTCAAATGGCTGTGCTCTCCTGAACATTTTAATAGTTTCAACTTCAGCATTCGACGCAGTATGATCTTCAACATCAAACAATGAGGAGTCCAAATCCGGGTTCAGAATTTCATTGAAATTCGGAAACTGACTGACCCCCAGAATACTCTCCCTCCGCGACGAGATGGCCTTTCTCCTTTTGTCAGCCATTTGCTGTGTTTCAGATTGAACAAAACCTTCACGGAACGCAGAAAGAAAACCTCCCTTGTCCTGAATTTTCAGAAAGAGTTTCCAGGCATGCTCCGCAATTGAAGCCGTCAGTGTCTCAATGTAATAGGAACCTGCAGCAGGATCTGCCACTTTATCAAGGTGTACTTCCTCCTTCAGCAAGGCTTGCTGATTTCGTGCAATTCGCTCAGCGAAAGGGTTAGGCTGCCCGCAGACTGAATCAAAAGGAAGAACAGTCAGGGAATCGGTTCCGCCGAGTACGGCTGACATTGCCTCAGTCTGGGTTCTCAGCATATTGACATAGGGGTCATAAAGGGTCTTGTTCCATACGGATGTCTCACTGTGTATGACCATTCTGGCCGCACAGGCGCAAAACTCTCCTTCGCCATTCGTTCCCCCGCACCGGCAAAGGGGATTGTAAGCCTTGACAATGTTCGCCCACAGCAACCTTGCAGCACGCAATTTTGCCAGTTCCAAAAAATAATTTCCTCCTATTCCAAAATTAAACCGGATCTTTTTCGCAGCCAGGGAAGCATCGGTTCCCTGGTCAGTGAGCCTTGTCATGTATTCTGCTCCGATAGCCAGGGAAAAGCCCAATTCCTGAACGACAGATGCACCCGCGTTGTTGAAATAAATTCCATGAACGGCCAGCATATGAAATTGAGGATATTTTTCTCCCCATTCCACCATGGTTTTCACTTTTTCAAAAACTTCAGAATCACTGTGACTGAATTTGCCACTTAGGGTAAACTTCCCGATGGGATCAAAATTTACCGACATGTTCAATGTGGCGGCATCAGTCTTATGTTCAATGAAATATGCTGCCAGGATTTCGAAAAATGCCTTGTGCCGGCATGTAAGGATAAAATTTATCTCCACTGCATCCAGGTGAATGCCTTTCAGCAACTGCTTCAGTTCAGCCACTTCGGTCTGACGACATCCTTTGAAAATAAAACCTATTGAAGTCACCCCTTTGTTCAGTATATCCAATGCCTTCAGATTTGCTTCAACAAAGTCGTTTACAACAATGTCCTGCCTGATCAGCCACCTATTGCCACTCTTTGATTTACCACGGACAAAAGGAAACTGCCCGGGAATGCAATCAGTAAAATCCAGTCCTTCAATATTTTCTGCCCGATAGTAAGGCCTGACATCAAAACCTTCATCCGGTCTCCAGATCAGGCTCCTTTCATAATCCTTTCCTTTCAGGTCGAGTATGATTTGTTCCTCCCAGGTAGAAGTTGCAATTGGAGGAAATTCCGAGAGCAGTTTCATATCTTTCTCATTCATAGGACTCTAACTAATTTATAAAAACAGTGCACAAAGTTAATCCTTTCAAGTTTAATATTCAGAATATGACTGTTATTTTCACGTTAAATTGCGAGTTTTGTAATTCTGTTCAATGAAATGATTATGATATCCCAAAAATACAGCAATACACAAAAATCGGTCCTTGCCGCAACATTACTCTCCTCCTTTCTGGGGCCCTTCCTAATTTCTTCGGTCAACATTGCCCTCCCGGACATTGAAAAAGAGTTCGGGCTTAGTGCTGTTTCTCTCAGTTGGATCGTAACATCCTACCTGCTTTCCACGGCCATTTTTTTAATCCCGATTGGCAGACTGGCTGACATGAAAGGGGAGGTGAAATTTTTCAAACTGGGCATGGTCATTGTCACTTTGTCCACACTGTTGTGCGCAATTTCTCCGAACGGCCTTATACTAGCCCTCATGCGTGCTTTTCAAGGTCTGGGGGCTGCAATGACCATGACGACAGGAGCTCCACTGCTGCTCTCCAATTTTTCATCATCCGAACGTGGAAAGATGCTGGGATACAATGTAGCCGCAGTCTATCTCGGGTTGGCAGTCGGACCGTTTGTAGGCGGTTTGTTCACGCGGTATTTGGGCTGGCGCTCCATATTCCTGTTTTCCGCCATTTTGGGTGTTGCAGGTATTATCCTGGCAGTTCTCAGACTAAGGCACAACATCCCCGTGAAAAACAAGGGAAAATTCGACCTGGCAGGAGCACTCTTATACGGTTCGGCTCTGATCCTGATTGTCTATTATTCATCTCATTTAAACGAACCTCATGGGTTTCTGCTGTTATTCCTGGGTATCCTCCTCCTGTTGCTATTTGTATTTCAGTGCTTAAAAGCCAAGTACCCATTGTTTGACACAAAGCTTTTTACCCGAAACAGGATATTTGCATTTTCCAACATAGCGGCACTTATCAATTATTCTGCCACAGCTTCCATTGTTTTCCTGATGAGCCTTTTTCTCCAGAAGGTGAAAGGGCTTCCGCCCCAGGTAGCCGGAGCCATCCTGGTTTCCCAGCCAATAGTCATGGCACTGCTTTCTCCCTATGCCGGGAAACTATCCGACCAAATTGAACCACGCATCCTTGCCTCCGCCGGCATGTTTATGAATTTCATCGGGCTGCTTTTCCTGTCTTATGTTGACCAGGAAACTCCAATTCCTGTCATCATTGCGGTTTTACTGTTTATGGGCCTTGGGTTTGCCTTCTTTTCGTCGCCAAATATGAATACCATCATGAGTTCGGTCGAAAAAAATCAGATGAGTACTGCTTCCGGAACTGCCTCAACTATGCGGATTATTGGACAGATGGTGAGCATGACCATTGTAACGCTTGCCTTCTCAACTGCATTTAACGGGTCTGGGATTTCACAAGTGCCTGATTACCTGTTTGTCAATACTACCAGATTCATATACCTTATATGTTCCGGAATGTGTCTCTCAGGTGTGTTTTTCTCCTACTCAAGAGGCGATCTGAGAAAATGATAACATAATGATTTCTTTTTTTATGTCTGTCACTAAATAATTGAAGTAATTTAATAATTTTGGATTCATTCTTATTAACTGATCATCCTATATCAAGAACCTATGGCAAATCGGGAAAATAGAACTTTCAATTACGCCTCTGCAGAAATCAAAAATGGTATTTCCTTATCGTTTTTTATTGTGTTTCTGATTACCGGACTGTCCTCACAGGCCCAAACCTACAGAGAGGCTAAAGATTTGGCAACCAAAGGCCAGTATGCAGAAGCAAGGGATTTATGCAGGAAAATACTTGCCAATGAATTTGATTCTGATGTTGCCACACTTATGGCCCGTACTTACGCCTGGGATGGCAAGTACGATTCAACAAGAGTTTTGATATCTCAGGTCCTGAAAGAAAATCCAAAACATTGGGATGCTCTCGACGCAGCATCGGATGTGGATTACTGGGACGGGAAATATACGGATGCCCTCAAAAGCTGTGATGTTGTTCTGGCTGAAAACGCTGCCGATGAACATTTCATGCTTAAAAAATCAAAGATTCTTCATGCGATGGGGCAACCAGCTCAGGCAGCAGATCAGCTGGAGAGCTTGCTGAAAACCTATCCTCAAAATGCTGAAGCCAGAAATGATCTGGAAAAAGTCCGGATGGATTTAAGAAAGAACTGGATTCGGGTGGATTATTACCTGGATTACTTCGAGAATAGTTCAACCATTGATCCATGGCATATGACTTCACTTTCCTATGGAAGAAAAACGGCCATTGGTCCGGTCATTGCCAGGGTTAACTGGGCTCAGAGATACGGAAAACAGGGATACCAGTACGAACTGGACGCCTATCCGACCCTCGGCAAAAAGAACTTTGGATACCTTAATTTCGGCTATTCTGATGCTTCCTTCTTCCCGACATACAGGTATGGTGCAGAGTTGTATCATAAATTTCCCAAGAATTTCGAAGCGTCCATTGGAATGAGGGCCCTCTATTTCAAAAGTGACGAATTCTACACAATCACAGGTAGTTTAGGTAAATATCTGGGAAACTACTGGTTATCCCTCCGGGCATATGTCACACCAGATTCAACAGGCACCTATGTTTCCGGGCAATTCCAGGCACGCCGCTATTTCTCTGATGCCCAGAATTACATCGGATTGAAGTTGAATTACGGTGTCTCCCCTGATGAGCGGAATCGTTACAGCCAGACCACAACGTTTCTTGGTCTGCAATCCCAATCGATAAGGCTGGAGTACAACCATCTTTTCAGGAAGGTCTGGTCAGCTTATATTGCCCCAACCTACATACACCAGCAATTCCCCTACAAGGGTTATGTAAATACATTCGCACTTGAAATAGGCCTTATCAGATACTTCTAACCTATTCCACAATGCAATACTCTCCTCCGATAGGGTATTTGATACGCCAGTCGGTCCAGCGTTTTGTCACATTGAGCCTCCTGCTCACCGGACTGATTGTGCTGTTGAGGTTTTATGAAATTGTGATTATCTCAGTCAAGGCCGGTTATCCTTCCGGAAGCATTTTCCTGGTGCTTTATGGGATAAGGTTTGATGTGATTCTTGCGTTGAGACTCTCAGCATTGATGCTTATTCCCTATTTACTCATCGATTATTTTTCGCCGGTCGTTGCAAGGGTTCTTTTTGCTGCAGGCTCTTTGACTGCTGTAATGGCAGAGATGCTTTTACTACAGTATTTCGCAGTCAATAAGATCCCGTACGGAGCGAATGCTCTAACCTTTTCCCCGGGTGATATTTCACAGATAATCAATGCCTCAGGGGGATTAAACATGCTTAATACCATCTCCATGGCGGTTTTGCTGTTGATTGCAGTATTTGCCTTTGTCAAATGGTCGACCTTGAAATTTTCGCCACAGGTCACATTCTGGGTTACCTGGCTGGCAATTTTATCGTTGCTGCCACTTAGTATTTTTAACCCTGAGAGTATCGATTTCAGAAATGATTTCAGGAAGAACATTACTGCCAACAAGTTGAATCTTTGCTGCAGCAGTGTAATGGATTCCAGGTTCGGGGAGAACAGCTTCTACCTCTTTATTACCAATACAACAAAAAAAACAGGGAAAGAGAGTTCCTCCAACTGAATTCATTTTCCGCTTCACCACCAGGCTTTTCATTATTAAGAACCTGACATACAGGTGATAATTTAATCCTGAAGCAGGATTTTATCCTCTATATTCTTTTTGTTCTCCAGTCGCCTTTGGTCAGGTACCACAATGATAAGGCACCAATCAGGATAAAGTAGACATATTCGGCCAGCCAGACCCATTCAATAGCAAGTTTCAGGTGCACGGCACTCAACCATGTAAATCCGAGGTAGGCAGATAGCGTTATGGCCTCAATCAACAGGGAAGTCTTCGTGTTGGCCGTTCCAAGTAATCCATTGAAAAAGATACTCGTAACTGAAAAAACAGCTAGCGCTCCCAGTATAATATAGAATGAGGGCAAGGTTGCCTGGGCAAGGTCCTGATTGCTGGTATAGACGGATATGGCCAACCGGGGGAATACCAGTGCAACAAGAATTACTGCTGACAGTGATATGAAACTATATTTTACAATCCTGAAAATAATAGGGATCACACTTTCCGGCTTTCCTTCTCCCAATGCTTCACTGACCAGTGTACTTGTTACTGAACCGAAGGCCCAACCGGGTATCATCAGGAAGATATAGACCGACCGAATGATATTGGAAACGGCAAGGGACCGTTCACCCATCTTTTCAATCATCATAAAAAATACAAACCAGCTGCCAAAGGATAAAATAAATTGCATCATCACAAACACCGAAGTATCCAGAATCTTCCTGATAATAGCAAAATCAGGTTTGACAAGGGCAAATAAATTATACATGGCCAGCCTTTTATTTCCCCAGGTAACCCAAACAAAAAACAGTAAAGCACAGGCTTCAGAAATGGATGATGCTATTGCGGCTCCGCGGATACCCATCTCAGGAAATCCCCAATGACCGAATATCATGGCATAATCGAGTATTATATTCAAGACTGCCATTATTCCGGCACTGATGCTCAAATATTTTGTAAAGGAAATTCCGGTGTAGAAAGAACGGAACAACAGTGCAGAGGACGCAAAAAAGAGTCCAAGCACCCGATATTTCAGATATTCAGAACTGGCCTGAAAAATGGCCTCAGAAGAGAGTATCATTCTGAGAAACAACGGTCCTAAAAAGAAAATAACCGCAGTAAACAACAATGAAATAAATCCTACAAAATAAAAGCTGTTGTCAAAAATGCGGCCGATGGAAGTGTGATTCTTCTCGCCGCTTCGCCTGGCAATTAAGATTTGTACCCCTGTTGTAAAACCGAAGACCACCATATATATGATTAGATAGAAGACTCCTCCGATCGCAGATGCCCCAAGCTCAACCTCACCAACTCTTCCGAGGAAAGCGGTATCAGTTACCCCTACAATATTCTGCGCCAGAAGACTAAGCATTATAGGGCCTGCAATTTTCCAGGTGTCACGAAACGAGTGTGTAATCATAAATTCAAGAGTACCATTTGAAGGGGATGATTGTAGTTGTACGTCATGCCTGTTGTTCTGTTTCCAAACAATGCAGTTTGTAAAAGATTCAACTGCGAAAGGAGCCGGATTATTTTTTCTGCAGATCCTGATCCGAATCAATTTTGTCCCGCCCCTGAATGTGAAATGCCGGTAACATTGTGCCATTCAGCCTCAAATTCATCCAGAAACTGAACCATAAACGTATGTCTCTTCCCGGCAAGGGCCTTGCCTGTGGGAGTATTCATCAGGTCCTTTAAGAGAAGCAACTTCTCGTGAAAATGATTGATGGTCGGGGCATCACTGTGTTTGTATTCCTCTTTGGTCATACCCGGATTTGGCTTGATGTCAGGGTGGTAAAGCAACCTGTTTTTATATCCGCCAAAATGAAACGCACGGGCAATACCGATGGCTCCCATTGCATCCAGCCGGTCGGCATCCTGTACAACACACATCTCGGGCGAGGTGAATTCTGATGACTTGTGTCCTCCTTTGAAAGAGATATTCCGGATAATATGTACAACATGACTGACAGCTGACTCCTGAATATTCAGGGAGGAAAGAAAAGCTGCTGCTTTAGCCGGACCAATCTCTTCATCACCGCCATGAAATTTGGAATCCGCAATATCATGAAGCAGTGCAGCAAGCTCGACAATAAACTGGTCGACAGGTTCCGATGCTGATATATGACGGGCCAGTCTCCATACCCTGTCCACATGCCACCAGTCATGGCCCTTTTCACCCGCTGCCAGCTCGTTTTTTACAAAAATCACACATTTGTCAATCAGGTCTTGTTGTTCAATGGTCATGCAGTGAAATTTATTCTATGAAGGTATAAAATTAAGTAAAAAATAATGGCTGTTCCTTGTGAAACAGCCATTAAATAGCACTTGTCAAATAAATTGTACCAGTAAAATTATTTTCGTCAGGCGTCTTTATTCATTACTCCAAGTTTATCCAGGAGGTAAAAAATCAGGGAAAGGACAACTCCGGCAATGGCAGCAAAAGCCATTCCCTTCAGTTGGACTGAGCCGATGTTGATGGCGGCACCACTGACTCCGATGACGAAGGTGACTGCCCCCAAAACCATATTTCTGTTTTTACTGAAATCGACTTTCTGTTCGACAAACATCCTGAAACCCTGTACCGCAATAACTCCATAAAGCAACATGGTTATTCCACCCATAACAGGAGTCGGAATTGTTGAAATTGCTGCCGAAATTTTCCCTACAGAGGAGAAAGCGATGGCAAGGATGGCTGCACCCCGGATTACCCAAACAGAATAAACCCTGGTAATGGCCATCACTCCGATATTCTCGCCATAGGTTGTATTGGGCGGTGAACCTGTAAAACCTGACAGTATATTGCTTATTCCGTCACCAAGCAGGGAACGGTGAAGTCCCGGCTTCTTCATCAGGTCTTCACCTGTTATTTTCCCTGTGACAATCAGGTGGCTAATATGTTCGGCCAAAACAACTATGCATGCCGGAGCAATGATAATAATTGCCTGAAGATTGAAAACAGGTGCATGGAATTTTGGAAGCGAAATCCAGGCAGCATTACTGATTGCTGCAGTATCAACCATTCCCATGAAAAATGCCAGGAAATATCCGGCAACCACTGCAAAGAGTATTGGAATAACCTGCATAAAACCCTTGAACAACACACTGCCGGCCATACCAACGCACAACGTAAAGAGTGATACAATCAACACATTTGAATCAACGTTGAAGGGAGGAACAACCTGTCCGACCGAAGTAGGCCAGGGAGCAAGACCTGCCTGCTGAGCAGCAACCGGTGCCAGTTCAAGTCCGATGATGGCAACAACCGCCCCCATTACTGCAGGCGGCATTATCACGTCAATCCACTTGATACCCCATTGTTTTACCACGTAGGAGATAACTACGAAGAATAAGCCAAAAAAGATAAACCCAGCCTGGGCATTGCTAAAACTTCCATAAGTACTGATTATCAGTAATGTAGGAGCAATGAATGCAAAACTGGAGCCCAGGTAGGCCGGTATGCCTCCCTTGGTAATCCAGGAGTAGATCAGGGTGCCAATTCCATTCATCAGCAAGGCGATGGCAGGATCAATACCCAAAAGGATCGGAACGAGGATTGTCGCTCCAAACATTGCAGTCAGATGCTGAAAACTGAGAGGCAAGCTCTCCAGCAAGGGGAGCTTTTCCTTAATTCCAATGATTCGTCTGGTCATTTGTGGATGTGTTGTTTGGTTTCTGTTATGATCATATTTGTAGGTAATTGGATTTCAGGAAGTTAAGCTAATACGTCAAAAAGGCCGAGAATGTTATGAATATAGAAATTTTCATTGGAACTGTTTATTAACATAACAGCCAATTTTAATATTTTTTCGCAAAAATGATCTTTTATTCCTCCATGGTACTCAGGTCGCCGTCAGGCAGTCCCATCGCCCTGGACTTTAAAAGCCTTCTCATAATTTTTCCGCTCCTGGTTTTTGGCAAGGCATCCGCAAAAATTATGGCTTCAGGGCGGGCAATTTTACCAAGATGTTCTTCCATGTGAATGATCAGTTCATGTTCCAGCTCTTTTCCTGGTTCGTAACCGGGCCTGAGAACAGCGGTAATATGGATCGCATTCCCCTTCAGATTGTGGGGCAATGCGATGGCTGCTGATTCGACTATTGCATGATGCCTGGCCATTACCCCCTCTATTTCAGCAGATCCCAACCTATAACCGCTAACTTTGATTACATCATCATTCCTGCCTATAATCCAGAAGTATCCGTCCTCATCCTTTTTGGCTGAATCACCGGTATGATACCAACCCTGCTTTTTGTATTTGGACCAATAGGTGTCGATAAAACGTTGCGGATCATTGAATACCGACTTTGCCAGTCCGGGCCATGGTGTCTTGATTACCAGGGTTCCCTCTTCACCGGCAGGAACCTCATTACCGGCGTCGTCCACAACGGCGAGGTCATTTCCAAAAAATGGTTTGGTAGCCGACCCGGGCTTTAGAGGCGTGATGGGCAAGGGTGCAATGACAAATCCACCGGTCTCTGTCTGCCACCAGGTATCCATAATCGGGCAGTTCCCACGGCCAACCACTTTGTGAAACCAGTTCCATGCTTCTGAGTTAATAGGCTCACCTACAGATCCAAGGAGCCTCAGTGAACTGATATCATTTCTGTTGGGCCATGAATCGCCGAATCGCATCAATCCCCTGATGGCTGTCGGGGAAGTGTACAGAATATTGATACCATATTTTTCGACCATTTTCCACCATCTGTCTGGATAGGGATGGTTGGGTGCCCCCTCGTACAACATGATGGTCGAACCGTTGATCAGCGGGCCATAAACAATATAGCTGTGCCCGGTGATCCATCCCGGGTCTGCAGCGCACCAGTAACGGTCTTCAGGCTTAATGTCAAACACCATCCTGTGTGTCGTAGCCGTGTATACACTGTAACCTCCGTGGGTATGGACCAGCGCTTTGGGCCGGCCTGTGGATCCTGATGTGTAGAGCAGGAAGAGCATGTCTGAAGAATCCATCTCCTCCGTTTCACACCTGTTGGCAGCTATGGGCAAGGCTTTCAGATCGTGCAGCCAGTAATCCCTGTCATTTTCCATGTAGACATCGACACCTGTTCGCTTCACGGTAATGCAGATCTCCATGGTGGGAGACAATTCCATGGCTTTGTTGACCACGCTTTTCATCTCCACAACCTTACCTCGCCGGTATCCACCGTCAGCAGTTATTACGACCCTGCTGTTGGCATCATTGATGCGATCGGCCAGTGCCTCATGACTGAAACCGCCATAAACCACACTGTGGGCAGCACCAATTTTGGCACATGCAAGCATGGCGAAGAGCTGTTCAGGAATCTGAGGCATATAGATTGTTACAACATCCCCCTTTTTGACCCCCATGCTTTTCAGGATATTGGCAAACTGGCAAACTTCGCGGTTTAATGCATGGTAAGAATAGGTCCTGGAATCGCCCGGTTCACCTTTCCAGATTACAGCCAGCTTATTCCTGGTTGCAGAAACAAGGTGCCTGTCGATGGCGTTGAGAATAATATTGGTTTTTGCTCCGGTAAACCAGTTGAAGAAAGGAGGATTGCTCTTGTCCAAAACTTTGTCCCATTTTTTATACCAGGAGAGGTGTTCCGCCTGTTCTGCCCAAAAGGCTTCGGGCTGATTCAGGGAATATTGGTACATTTGGTCGTACTCCTTCACATTTGCCTGGTTCACAACCTCCTGTGAGGGCATAAATACTTTTCTTTCATCGCTTCTTTCCATAAATAAGCCTCGTTTAGTGTGATTATTAAATAGCAGATTCTTTGTAAAACTATTAAACCTTTTTACAAAAAGCATGAAAATAGGTTACTATTTTACTATTTACTAAGTTACAGGCTGTTTTTGGTAATGAACCCAATAATTTATTACTTTGTATAATTCGTTTCAGGAAGGTTCCTCTGTCAGGTAAAACCGGTCAATCAAAGCGGAGGTAAATTAGAATGCCGGGCAACATCACTTTATAAAAAATTAAGGTATGATTGAAGCAATTATTTCCAGGAACAATCCTGATAAAAAATCGATCATTTCCCAGCAGGGAGATTTCACTTACCAACAGCTGTTGCAGCATATACAGCAATATTCACTCCTTTTCGACACCAAAGGTTATTCCAAGGTAGCCATCTATTCAGAAAACAGGGTTGAGTGGTTTTTCGCATTTTATGCAGCACTGCAAAACAAATGCATTGCAGTTCCAATCGACTTTATGGCTTCTCCTGATGATGTTGCCTATATTATCGATGACTGTAAACCTGACCTTATTTTTCTAAGTGAAGGGATGAAGGAACCCTATGAAAAGGTTCTGCAAAAAAGTATACACCGGCCGGAAGAAGTTCTTTTTGAAAATAACATTCCGGTTGAGGATCACGAAAAATCCACCTGGATCGGTCCCGGGGACAACGAAACAACAGCCGTTATAATTTATACTTCAGGTACAACAGGCAGCCCGAAGGGAGTTATGCTCTCCTTCACCAATATACTTGCCAACATGAAGGCGGTAGTTGACGCAAAAATATTTCACTCAGAATGCCAGGTTCTTGTTCTGCTGCCGCTACACCACATTTTTCCCCTTGTCGGATCTATGATGGTAACTTTCTATTCCGGCGGTATTGCTGTCGTATCGCCCTCCATGCAGTCATCCGACCTGATGAAAACACTGGCGGACAACGCTGTCACTGTCTTCATCGGGGTACCACGACTCTATGAACTCATATATCGTGGACTGATGGCCAAGATCAACAAAAGCTTTTTAGCCAGAACTTTTCTGAAATTGGTCTATCTGACAAAGAGCAGAAAACTGGGCAAGAAACTATTCAAGAAAGTACACCAGGGACTGGGAGGTCACCTGCAATTTATGATTGCTGGCGGAGCAGCCCTGAATAAGGAGGTCGGAACCTTCTTTTATGCCATTGGGTTCGATATCCTGGAAGGTTTTGGCATGACAGAAGCAGCACCCATGATTACTTTTCCGCGTCCGGGCAAGATAAAAATCGGATCTACGGGTGAGGCTCTGCCAGGCATGACAGTCGAAATAAGGGACGGGGAAATTGTAGCCAAGGGGCCTAACGTGATGAAGGGATACTACAACCGTCCGGAAGAGACAGCAGAAGTACTTAAGGATGGATGGCTTTATACCGGCGACCTTGGTCGATTTGACGAGGAGGGATTCCTATATATCACCGGCCGGAAAAAAGAGATTATAGTACTTCCAAACGGGAAAAACATCAACCCGGTTGAATTAGAACAGAAACTGGAATTCTATTCAAAATCCATCAAAGAGGCCGGAGTCTTTATATATAAGGAGATGCTGCATGCAGCCATCGTCCCTGATTATCAATTCCTGGCAGACAATGGCATTTCCGACCTCAATCAATATTTCAGGGACCAGGTAATTTCTCCATTCAATGCAGAACTGAGCTCCTACAAGCGGATTATGCAGTTTACACTCGTAAAAACCGACCTTCCCCGGACCAGGCTATCCAAATTGCAACGGTTTAAACTGGAAGAGCTCATTCAGGACAATCTGGGTAAAAAGAACAGGGCAGAGCTGCCGGAAACAGAAGAATACCGGGCAGTGAAGACCTACATCGAAACCCAGGTTGATATGGATATTTCCCCCGACGACCATCTTGTATTCGATGTGGCCATGGATTCGATGGGGAAAATGGGATTGATTGATTATATTGAGCAAACCTTTGGTATCAAATTTGACGAGGAACAATTGCTCAAATTTCCGTCGATTGGTAAAATTGCCGATTATATTAAGGCCAATAAGCTGTTCCACAAGGAACACAGCACCTCATGGTCCGGAAATCTGAAGGAAAGCATCCCGGTAGATCTGCCCAGAACTTCCTTCCTCTATCATTTTATCATTAATACTGTCCGGAGGTTCTTCAGCCTTTTCTTCAGGTTCAATGTTTCTGGTACTGAGAACATTCCGGAAGGGGCTTGTTTTATTACTCCCAACCATCAAACCAAACTCGATGGGTTCCTTGTGCTCTCCTGCCTAAGTCACGAAATGAGGAAGGAAACTTACTCCTATGCCAAAAAGAGTCATATGAAAGGCCGGTTGCGTCTATTTGTGGCACGCCGCTCCAACATCATTGTGATGGACCTTGCCAAAGACCTGAAAGAGTCTTTACAAAAGATGGCAGAAGTTGTCAAACTGAACAAAAAGATCATGATATTCCCCGAAGGGACAAGGACAACAACCGGTAAATTGGGCGATTTCAAAAAAACGTATGCTGTTATCAGTGCCGAACTGAATATCCCGATCGTGCCTGTTGCAATTTCCGGTGCCTATGAGGGCATGTCATCCGGAAAGAAAAGGATAAAACCCGGATCAAAGATTACAGTAACATTTTTGCCGCCTGTCAACCCGGCCGGACTGGCGCCTGAAGCATTGAATACTTTGGTGAAAGGGCAGATCGCTGAAACTATCGGCGAAAAAATCTGACCTTTTCGCATCTTATTTTACATTTCAAACAGCTGATCAAGTGAATGGGCCGGATTGTAATTCACCATCCGGTGAGAAAAAAACTTTACATTCGAAGAACAAAGCAGATTATTTCATCAGGTGACTGAAAACCAAATTATTAATCCATGAAACGACAGGTATATTTACTTGCCACACTGCTTTACGGATCCATTCTTCTTTCCAGTTGCAGTTCAAATGTAGCAGACGTTCCCGTTGAAGAGGCAAAAGACAAATTTCTTGTCAGTTATACCCTGATGAGAGTCTCCACCGTAGCGGAGGTGACAAGTGTTTACACTTTGGCACAAACTGTTTATCCGGAGATGGCAGACCTCCTTCCCTCCATAAAAAGTGGTTTAAAAGTCTATTCCGTCACTTACAACACTACATTTGGTACCAGGAAACTGATTGCTTCCGGATTGGTTTGCATTCCGGACGGATCAGGCACCTATCCGATCCTGAGTTTCCAGAACGGAACAAATACTGTTTATGCCAATGCCCCATCGGTATCCTCAAACGGCCTAACTTCGCAACTGATAACAGGATTTACCACCGCCGGTTTTGTTATGGTACTTCCTGATTATATCGGCTTCGGAGCTTCTAAGGAGGTCTTCCATCCCTATCTTCACAAAGAATCCACGGTGACTCCCATACTTGATCTTTTCAGGGCTGTAAAAGAGATGAGCAGCAAAACTGAACTTAATCTGAGACTATCCCGGGATCTATACCTTATGGGGTATTCTCAGGGAGGTTTGTCAACCCTTCAATTGCAAAATGCCATTGAAACAAGTTACAGCAGCGAATTCAGCCTGAAAGCTGCCGGATGCGGAGCCGGACCCTATAATCTTCCGGCCCTCACGGAAATTGTCGTCTCTTCCAGTACGTTTCCACAGCCATATTATATTGCCTATTTAATGAAGGGATTTAAATCTGCCGGAGCCATCACCAATCCATATTCAGATATCTTCAACGAGCCTTATGCCTCCCGAATCGACGGACTCTTTAACGGTTTAAATGGTGGAGGTACCATTAACGATCAACTGTCCACCAACATGTCCCAGCTGTTTACCAACGAATTCAGGACAACTTTCAACACAGGGAATAAATTCATGTCTCTCAAAGATGCCCTGACATCCAGCAGCGTACCGGCATGGAAAATAAAAACCCCGCTTATCTTAACCCATGGACAGGCTGACACCGACGTTTCTCCCGCCATGTCGAGACAACTTTACGAGGATCTGTTGAAACTGGATCCAGCATTGCCCGTGACCTATATCCCAATGCCAGGTCTGGATCATGGTTCAGCCAGTGCCCCATCCCTGATCAGTTTCATCAAAAGATTCCTGGTCATAAAAGGTAACTGAAGTAAGGAGAATTCTGAAATTATCATGCAGTTTTGGACCCAGGAAGATCATATTTCACCACTTAATAACACATCGCACGGCCAATGACTGACAAAGTTACAATCCGGAGAGTTGAAGAGTCAGACATTCCAAAGATGACTGCCGCCAGAATCGA
This sequence comes from uncultured Tangfeifania sp., assembly GCA_964506325.1. GTDB lineage: Bacteria > Bacteroidota > Bacteroidia > Bacteroidales > Prolixibacteraceae > CAINVV01. The sequence continues at coordinate 66,783 of CAZDLO010000004.1, read as the reverse complement.
TTATCTTGCAGAGATGCAGGGCGACAGACCAGAACAGTACAAAGAGGAGTTGCAGCAGAATTTACAGCTGTATTTCCAAAATTCGATTAGGGAACAACGATTTTTTGCCCTTCAGGCTGAAATTGAGGAGATAGTTGTGAGTTACGGAGCAATGATCCTGAAAAAAATACCGGGTGATTTTAACCAGAGCTCCTACCTTGAAGGAGAGATTCTGAATATGTATACTCCCCCTGAATACCGAAGAAAAGGTTATTCCTCCCTGATCCTTGAAAATCTGCTCAAAGAGGCCGGAAAAATGGGCGTCAGCAAAGTATCATTGCACTGTTCCAGGGCAGGTGAACCCCTTTACCGGAAATTCGGCTTTTCAGACCCTCAATATCCGTATCTCGAGCTAATCATTGGTGAATAGACCAATTTATTTTTCTGTTTTTCCCCTTAAGGTAATCCTTGATTTCTTCCGGTGCATCGGGTGTGGCCATTTCAAAGCAGATATTTATTCTCTCTTCTCCTGTTTTTTCATACGTCAGACTGAACCTTGGTCCGGGAATGCCAGCATTACTGGTCAGAATTATCCTGTTATCTGCGCAGGTAACATCGTTCATGATTACATGATTCTAATTGTCAAAACAGATGGCTGACAGACTAGTAGCAGAAGCAGAAAGAAGGTGAAGATTTTCTCGTGGTTTCAACATTTATGGAACAAACGAATTATTCGGAAATTCCAGGGGAACACCGTATTTAACCTGCCGGACTGAGCGGTTAAATACAAAAAAATCTTCCGCCAGGCTCAAACCTGAACCTCTGCCACCCTGTTTTTTTTGTCAACAACTTTCAGCAGGTAGCTTTTGGCATTTTCTGCCTGGTGTTTGTCTTCAAAATAGTAGGGAGTTTTGGAGGTTTGGGGTTTGAAAGGAAGATCAGCAATCTTAGCCCCGTCTTTCCATATCTCGTAACGGTCGATGGCTGCATCACCGGCAAAAGCAGTATGCCAGGTAATTATATTGACCTGCTTATTACGGGAAACATTTGCATCACGGGGAGGAGTGAGTTCCTGAAAGGCCCGTTGAAAATAGTTGGTCCTTCCCTCCTTGGCCTTGGTCGCGATTTGTTCAATTTCATGACGACCGCTTTCTCCCAGTGCATCCTGTTTCACCTGTGCATGCTTTAAATTGTAGGAAAGCTGGCATTTCCCCGGATCATCGCTGATTTTTCCTATGCCAATAATGGCAGTATGAATGCCGGGCGTAGTCAGGGAATAACGGATCAATTCACTGGCAGGCAATTCATCACTGCCAACTTCAAGAACTACATGGGCAACTTTGTTGGACCATTCTGCCTTTTTTGAATACATGGCTCCGTCAGCAAAGACTTTCATGGCAATTATTCCCATGTTTTTGGCAGCGGCAACAGGAATAACATTGTATTGCATGTTCATGTAAAGCATGTCATTGGCATTGATGGCAACCAGCATTCCATCCAGGAGGTTCTCAGTATCCCGTTGAATCATCTCGACCATGACAGCTGCATCGTTGTGCCCTGAAAACCCGATATGCCTGATTAGTTTTTCCTTTTTGGGATTCAGTCCCGTCCTGTTGGTACCGTCCCTAACATCCCTCAGCGCAGCAAGTGCACCAATGGTTTGTGCATTTGAATCAGTATTCGAATACCCTTCATACAAGGCATCAACTTCCCCCATTTTATTAAGGTTATGTATCAACACCATATCCAGCCATGCCTCGGCAGGAAAATTTCCATTTCCGTCCCCAAAAATTTGGGAAAGAGATCGGCGTACATCATCCAGGGCTTTACTTCCTGCCGGACCATTGGAGTGGCCGACAACACCTGTGCGGTCATCACCGCCTTTGCCGAAACGAAGCATTGTTTTGGAGGTAAGGAAGATGGATTTACGCCTGGAAGGCTGATAACCGGAAACGCCCGGCACCAACCCTAGCTTTCGGAATGCCTTACCGTAATTAACCTGGCTGGGACCATAAACATTGGAAGTATCAAAATAGTTAACCCCGAGATGGAAGGCTTTCTCAATGATAGCAACCGGATCAATATTTTCGGGGGTCCATTGTATGGATGCCTGGCCGCCAAGCCCGAGGGTTGTTACACTAAAACCTATCTTTCCAAAAGTCCTTTTCATCAGCGGTGCGGGTTTGGCTGATGAAGAAGCAGCAAAAAGACGGGGGGCAAGGGCTGATCCGGCAGTAATCAAAGCAGATGTCTGGATAAACTGTCGGCGGGATTTTCCGGGGTGAGGATCAAAGTTCATATCATCAGGATTTAGTATAATATTTTTGCAATTGAAGGAGACGTGTTACGGAATGTGAATTTACAAAAAATTATATCATCCATACACGTAGCTGACTTTGAGCACGGAAGTATCCTGGTTACAATCACAGACCACCCGGATTATTGCCGGAAAAAGTGAGGCTGGGTCGATTATACCAGGTTACCTATTTCGCAATGGCTACTAAGAAAAAACAAGATCCTCCAGCAAATCCAACCCATCCATTTTCATACACCAGGCAGAAATCATTTATTATTTCAGCCTATCAATTCCTTGTAAACCTTCTTTACATTAGCGGCAGAATCTGCCCACTTAATTTGCCTGGTCTCTCCCCTGCCATCCCTGGAAAGTTCCCTGAAAACGAGGGGATATTTGAGTATGCCGCAAATTGCATCTGATATTGCCTCTATGTCCCAGAAATCAACCTTAATAACGCTGGACAGGATTTCAGCCACTCCAGATTGACGGGAAATTATTACAGGAACCCCGGCCTGCATGGCTTCCAGAGGAGAAATGCCAAAGGGTTCAGAGACCGACGGCATCACAAATACATCACTCATCCGGTACATCCTTTGCACCTCCTCCCCTTTCAGAAACCCGGCAAAATGAAACCTATCCGAAATATTGAGTCCGGCCACCCTGCTGATCATCCTGTTCATCAAATCGCCACTCCCGGCCATCACAAAACGAACATTGCTGACTTTTTTCAAGATTTTTGCTGCCGCCGCAATAAAAAATTCCGGACCCTTCTGCGTGGTGATCCTTCCAAGATAGGTGACGACCTGGTCGCTGAAACCTTTCCTGTAGGACAAGGAGGGTATTCTTCTATATGGTTCTACGGCATTGTAAACTGTCAGAACCTTTTCGGGTGGGATTCCATACTTTTCCAGAACGATTTTTCTCGTCAGGTTGCTGACTGTAATCACCCTGTCGGCAATTAGCATTCCCTGCTTCTCTATCTCGTAGATTCCTGGATTTACATTACCGCCACTCCTGTCATAATCAGTAGCGTGAACATGAACTACCAATGGTTTTCCGGAAACTCTTTTAGCTTCGATCCCTGCAGGATAAGTAAGCCAATCATGGGCATGAATGATATCAAACTGGGTGTTCTGAGCAATTATTCCACCAACGAGAGCATAACCGGCTATCTCCGAGAAAAGATCGTGATCATAAGAACCGGAGAAATTAATTTTTCCCGAGGCATCTGTTTTGAGAACACAATCAGTGCCTTCCACGGTGAAGCAGGACATTTTTGCCCAGGTATCAGGATCAATATAGGGAATGAGTCCCGACTGCACTTCCAGGTATTCCTGCAGGCTATAAAGCTTCCGGAGATTGGCCCTGCTCCTGGTAACCGGTATATCTCCGGCTCCAATGAGACTTACGGACCGGCATTCTTCATTTCCATAGACTTTTGGAACAACGAAGGAAACCTGGACACCTCCAACGGAGGAGAGTCCCCTGACCAAACCAAGGCAAGCAGTCCCTAAACCCCCTGAAATATTGGGAGGAAATTCCCATCCAAACATCAAAACTTTCATGGCAGGGTTGCAATTCTATTCCAGGTGAGTGTTAAGTAGCGTGGAAACGCCGGCGACGATAGTTTCTGCCAGAAGAGAAAACAGAAATTACATATTTCAAAAATCGGAAGATACGGATTTGAAAATCCGCCACGTCAAAAGGATGACAGCATTAGCACCTTCATCAAACAGAGTAAATTACCGCTTACCAGTCAAAAATATGTGTATATTTTTCCTTTTCACAGGCATCTAGCTGCTCATGCATGAAAGGACTGACGTTAAGGTATGATTCTGTTCGTGTTGTTTCGGTACAATTGCTTCCAGAAAGATGATATTCCACGGATTCCATTTGCCAATCCACAACAAAAGGAACGGACTCACTTCCGGAATCCATGCCTGACAACAATTCAGACGGACTGGCATTGCCTGATTCCCGCCAGGCAGGCTCATTGCGCAACTTACTGGCGTATAACTCCCTCATATGTATAAGGAAAACATCCTGCTGATTCATGATGGAGATGTATTGAAATTAGCAATGACTCCTTTACCCGGGTAAGTACTAAAGTTAATACAACACCCCCCCCTGAAACAAATTTTTTAACATAAAATTTTCTATTATGTTAAAAATCTTTAGTATTTGATAAGTAACTCAATCTCAGAAGGCTCTGAAATCCGCCACCCCAATCGTTGGTTTACCCTGGCATAGGGGTAACCATTAAAACCGAAGGATTCTTTCCATTTCCTCAATTACGCAATTTCCCAGTACCTCCTTTTGAGCCATATGATCCTTGATGGAGGTAACCTCGTTGTGGGTTTCAAATTCTCCCCTGACCTCATCAAAATCGAGTTTTCTAACCATAATGTCTCCGTCAATACCAAAACCGGTTTGTTTGATCAGTGAAAACTCCTTTTTTGCGTCGTTGAAGAGTAAGCGATCAATTTCCAGAACGGCTTTCATCCATCTTACTGTAACTTCGATGACATCTTCCGGTGTGAAATCGCTGATAGAGACCGAATAAAACTTTTCGAAAAGATCAGATGCCCAGGACCATTCCCATGAATAATAATTCTCATGGATGGACCGGATGGCACGATTGATTACTTCGATGGATGCAAGATGATTTTCCTCGATGGAGTCGAGGAGATCTTCGATGGCATCTGACGGACAAATCATTCCGGAAAGATCGAGCCACTTGCAGTGACTACCCATTGCTGTATCCTTTTTCAATACTGCCTGCAACTCACCTGTTGAGTCAATTTGCTTTTTGCTGATTCTCGAGATAAGGGAATTTCCAAGAAATTTCCAGATTGCCTTTTCATACAGGTCGATGCCCCTGTGCAGGGCACTGTTTTTTATGATCATTCCCTTATAGGTGTAATGCTCGGCCGTTTCCCCTGAGGCATGCATTAAATCAAGCAGAATTTTCCTGCCATTGATCATCTTCTGGATGGTATAGGGACTTAAAAGATTGAAATTGATAGAGTCAAGCAGAACAGAATCCTTTCTCCTGTCGCGTTTTGGCCATTTCTGTGAATCCCGGATGGTACCGATGCATTGAAGGTTTATTGCCGGTATCAGTTTACTCTCATCTTTTTCTTCGATCAGGTAGGAGAACGGAAAATCAGAGGTGTCTGAATGGCGGTAATGCCTTCCGATTACCAGTGAAAATGCACCGATTCGTGAAGGCCAGAGAATGTAAGAGTCACTCGTGGTCTTTGTTCCCCTCTCCACAACACCCTGATGAATTGGCCCAAGTTTGTATAGGTGATTGCTCTGGTTTGAGCCGCTCCCCGCATTCATAAAGGAGAAAAGCCCGGCAATAAGCAAGGATGATTTATGGTGTGAGACAGTATACGGACCGGCAAAAATTGAACATGCCTCCCCGTGAAAACCCTGACAATTGGCAAAAAACACCGACTCTACCGCCGAATAATGTTTGTCAAGAATACAGCCCTGGCCTATAAAACAGTTGGATACCAGGGTCGAATCTGTGATACGTGTGCCGGAACAGACGATAAAATTTTCAAGAATTGCACCCTGCCCTATAACCACAGGATCCTCTTCGGTGCTGTTTACGCTTCCGTTGTCAAGTTTCGAAACCCCTTCAAGGATGGCACATGGCCCTGTTCTGACGTTCCTGATGGTACCGCAATTGATCAACTTGGTCCCGCGACCGATTGTCCCCACCGTGGATGAAACCGATTTTGCATAATCGGCAATCAGGTTCTCAATCAGAATAACCGCTTTCATCCGGTGCCGGTAAAGGGCAAGGATATAGGCAAGCTGGGCAGAAAGATGGTCAAATACAGGGATTTCACGCCCGCCTGATTCGTTGATAACTTTCACCTTTGCACCATTGCCAAAGGAAGTCAGCCCATCCGTTGCCAACTGATCCAGGTTGTGAATGATGACATCACTTCCAATATTGTAATTGGCAATATAGCTTTTCACGCTGCTTATCAAGGTATTGTCTCCGACCACACAATTGTGAAGGTGAGCATTGACAATTCCTGATTTCATCCTGACGCCGCCAAACAAAGTCAAAACAGCCTCAAAACGTCCAAGTTTATTGTATCCTGAAAACCTGGCATTGCGGATGTTGTCCGAAATAAATCTGTTGACCACCTCAATGCTGCTCCAGTCTTCGCAGAAACAACCCTGTCTCAATAAATCACCAATCTCTTTCTCTGTCAGTTTCCTGTACCCGGATCCGCTCATTCTGTCAGTTATAAATTTTTTGCTGGTCCTTTTCCTATTCCAAATATAAAAATAATTAACATAATGGTTTATCTGATAAATAAACCATTATGAATACCTGAAAACAAAAAAGAGTGCCGAAGCACTCATTTTTGTTTTGTCGTCCCGGCATCCTTGCCAGGAAAGAAAAAATCCTGAATCTACACCTTGTCTGGGACAATAAATGGCGGCCGGTAGTTCCTGCTCAGGAACTTGTCTGCTTCGGGATCATTTACAAACTGCTCCGACTCAGGATTGAAGGTCAGGACCCTTCCTGTCCGGTAAGCTATGTTCCCAAGGTGTGCCAGTGCCGAGGACAAATGGGCACTTTCGACCGGTGCATGGATCATGGATGGGTCATGGGCCCTTACTGCATCGATAAAGTTTTTAAAGTGATCACCGCCTTCTTTGCGTTTCTGACCGGGAGTTTTTTCATTGCCAAGGTAGGTTTCATAGCTGTCATAACCCTTGATAACCATATACCCTTTGTCTCCGTAGAAAATATTTCCAACAGTGGAGCCATCTTCAGCATTTGTATACCAGGGACGGACTTCAAACTGGATAATCTTTTTCTCTTCAGGATAATGGTAGACAGAAGTCAGCAATTCAGGGGTCTCCTTACAGTCATTCCACAGGAATTTTCCACCCATGGCCGTAATTTTGGTTGGCAATCCAACATTCAGACCCCACATACATAAGTCAGTTTCGTGAATACCCTGGTTCCCCACGTCGCCGTTACCATAGTCCCAGTGCCAGTGCCAGTTGTAATGGACAATATTTTTGGTGAACGGTCGCTTAGGTGCCGGTCCGGTCCAAAGATCATAATCCAGTCCGGCAGGAACAGGTTCAAAAGGTTTGTTCCCAATATCCGGACGGTTTCTGAAAACCAGTCCCCTGGCCATGTAAACTTTGCCGATGTAGCCATCCCGAAGAAGCTGAATCGCTTCACGGATGGCAACCGAACTGCGTAGCTGAACCCCGTGCTGTACAATGCGGTCATATTTACGGGCAGCTTCAACCATTTTTCTTCCTTCCCAGATATTGTGCGAGCCAGGTTTTTCAACATAAACATCCTTGCCTGCCTGGCAAGCCCAGATGGTGGCAAGTGAGTGCCAATGGTTGGGCGTAGCGATGGAAACAACATGGATATCCTTGTCATCGAATGCCTTGCGCATATCCTGTATAACATTAACCTTCTTTCCATATTTCTTTTCAAAATCCCTGGCCTGTTCATTGCCAACATTCAGGTCAGGTTCAACTAAGGTTGTAACCTGCACATTTTGTTGTTCCATCAAGCCTTCAATGTGGTTCTTACCCCGTCCGTTTACCCCAATGACGGCGGCATTGATTCTGTCATTGGCGCCAAAAGCATGGGCCGGAACAATGCTGGGAATTGTCAGCAATGCTGAAGCTGCAGCCGATTTTTTTATGAAATTCCTGCGGGAATCCTGGTTCGTTTCTTCCATTTTTAGTTGTGATTAGTTATAGAAAAGTTTAAAATAGAATTGCAGTTACTTCACAAATCTATCTATTTTTTGTCAAAAAGCCTTGCCTGATTGTTGAAGATCAAGCAAGGCTTTTTGCATAAAAATTTATCCCGGGTAACAATAACAACGGTGTCAAAAAAGGTCAACTATCCATCTCCGTCAAACACAGGGAACAGCATAATGACATGATATACAGAGGATTATGAAAGCATCAATTGTTCTCCCTTTCAGAAAACTCCATCAGGAATGCCTTGATAAAACCATCTATATCGCCATCCATTACAGCCTGTACGTTGGATGTCTCAAAATCGGTACGGTTGTCCTTAACAAGTTTATAGGGTTGCATAACGTAAGACCGTATCTGGGATCCCCATTCAATTTTCATTTTAGTTGCTTCCAGCTTGGTCTGTTCATCCAGTCGCCGCCGCAGCTCCATTTCATAAAGTTGTGATTTCAGTAACCTGATGGCATTCTCCTTGTTCTGGAGTTGAGACCGCGATTCCGTATTCTCAATGATGATGCCTGAAGGGGCGTGTTTCAGCCGAACGCCTGTCTCTACTTTGTTGACATTCTGGCCGCCGGCGCCACCAGACCGGAAGGTATCCCAGCTAATATCCCCGGGATTTACTTCAATCTCAATTGTGTCATCTACCAACGGGGCTACAAAAACCGAAGTAAACGACGTCTGTCTTTTACCCTGCGCGTTGAAGGGTGAGATGCGTACAAGCCGGTGTACCCCATTTTCACTCTTGAGATACCCGTAGGCAAAATCACCTTCTATTTCAAGGGTTACACTTTTTATTCCGACATCCTCGCCAGGGACAAAACTGGCTTCCCTGACCGAATACTTATGTTTTTCCGCCCAACGAAGGTACATACGCATGAGCATGTCTGCCCAGTCGTTCGATTCAGTACCACCAGCTCCCGCATTGATTTTCAATACGGCTCCCAGCCTGTCTTCTTCCCTTCTCAGCATGTTGCGGGTTTCCAGGTCTTCCACTGCAAGCCTTGCCTCGGCAAAATGGGCCTCAACTTCATCCTCTGTGGCCTCGCCGGCTTCACTGAATTCGAAGATCACCTGCAGTTCTTCAACGAGGTTGTCGATCTGCCTGAAACTATCTGTCCACTGTTTGATTGCACGAATGCGCCGCATCTGGGCTTCGGCTTCTTTGGGATTGCTCCAGAAATCCGGATCCTGGGTCTTTAGCTCCTCCTCCTCTACTCGGATTAATTTATTGTCGATGTCAAAGATACCTCCTCAGCGCATCCCGGCGCTCAACAAGCTCTTTGAGTTGCTCCTTCAAAATCATGGCTGTTGCGATTAAATTTGCGCTAAGGTATCATTTATTTAACTGCCCGATAATCCTTATGGCCAAATCGCTCTCAAAACCCCGGCTTAGGGCAAAATTCAAAAGCTTGCCCCGCCTTAAAAATGTGTCTGTTTCCCGGATGGTTTTTGCCTTGGAGGAAAGCAGTCCGACTAACACTTTGTCGTATTCGTCCTCAGGAATATTGGCAAGGGCCACTTGTATGTGTTTCTCCTCAATCTGTTTTTGTCTCAGCGAATAGGCAAGTTTGATCTTTCCCCACTTGTTGAACCTAAACTTGTCATTGACAAAACTATTGGCATAACGCTGATGCTCAATAAAATTCTCCTTCAGCAGGAAATCTTTCAGCCGGGAGGATTCTTCCATTGAAAGTCTCCATTCCCTGCATTTCATCTCAATGTCCTGGCAGCATTTTTCAGAACTGCTGCAAAGACCGGAAGCCTTTGCCTGTGCTTCCGCGAATGTTAACTGACGACTGGTGAATTCTGACATTTCAGGATGATGTATCCGGTAAAATTACATATTACCACCTTTAAATCCATCAAAAAACTGCCATAAGAAGACAAATATTTTCATAGGCTGTTTTGGGAAATTTGTCAACATATACGCTATAAAATGATAATTTTGTCTGACTTAAATCCTGACTTTATGAGAAAATCTGTAGTACTGAAAGCTCTCTTGTCCCTGTTGATACTTGTCGGTGCCTGTGATGAAAAGGAAGTCCAGCAAATCTCCAAAAATGGAGCGATTGAGACCACTATGACTGTAAATCACCTGGACGACAACCACGATGTGATTATTACCACCCATAACATCTGGATCAAAAATCAGCTGGCAAAAAAAATTGAATACAGGGATACCATACCGGCACTCGGCTCAACCGTTCAGGAAGCAGAGAACCATGAAGGACTGACAAAATCTGTTTCGTTAAAAAAGGATTTTGAAATCTATATAACCGTCAAATAGTCTCCATGAAAAAATCCGGATTTATAAAACTTGTTTTGGTGGCGGCAGTGTTGTCATCCTGCAGCAATCAAAAGAGCAGACACGATAAAAACGTATACATGCGTTCAGACACGACAGCTCATTACTCGCATGTAAGGGGCGGTTTTCACGGGGGCTTCATCCCCTTTATCCCACTCGGAATTTACAGCAACAACCGCTATTCACGGGCAGGCTATTACTCTTCTGCCATCCATGAAAGCGCCAATATTGGATCGAACTCATTTAAAAGCAATGTGGTCAGGGGAGGTTTTGGCAGCAGTGCATTTCATGTTTCTTCCTGAAAAGCAGGTTCTTCAATCCCGCAAATCACTGTTAACGTGACGGTTGCAAACCCACTTCAAGAATCCTCCCTATTCGTGTCCTTAACCTGAAACTCAAAATGAAAAGACATACCATTACGCCAAGGAAAGACTGGCAAACCAAAGTTGAAAACATCGGGTTCGGGTTCCATTCCCTGGATGAGACCTACTGGGATGAATCAGTCTTTTACGAGCTATCCATGAAAGAGGTGGAATCTGTTGAAAAGGCCACAAATGATTTGTGGGAGCTTTGCCTGAAAACAGTTCAACATGTGATGGATGAAAAATTATATGCCAGGTTTAACATCCCGGAGTGGTTTATTCCTCACCTGGAGGAGAGCTGGAACAATGATGCCCCTGCGATTTATGGCCGGTTTGACTTCTCCTTCAAAAATGGTATTCCCAAATTACTGGAATTCAATGCTGACACTCCAACCTCTCTGTTCGAGTCATCCGTCGTTCAGTGGTTCTGGCTGCAGGATTGCTATCCGCAGCGGGATCAGTTTAATTCCATCCACGAAAAACTGGTCGACTACTGGAAGTACCTCAGGGAGTATTTGTACGATTATACCCTGCACTTCACCTGCGTCAAAGAAAACCAGGAAGATTTTACCACTACCGAATACCTCCGGGATTGCGCCATCCAGGCCGGGCTGGATACAAAATTCATCTACCTTGATGAAATAGGATGGGACAGTTATCATCTGGAATTTCTCGATGCTGAGCATAGCTCCATCAAAAACATTTTCAAGCTTTACCCTTATGAGTGGCTGGTCAGTGAGGAATTTGGACAGAATATCTCCAGGGATAAAAACAAAGCGTTCTGGATAGAGCCGAGCTGGAAAATGCTGCTCTCCAACAAGGCGATTTTACCCCTTCTGTGGGAACTTAATCCCGGCCATCCAAATCTGCTGGAATCGTATTTTGAATGTGACAACTTCAAACTGGGACTGAATTATGCCAAAAAACCCTTGCTGTCACGCGAAGGCCAGAATATACAGCTCGTAGGATATGGAACAGCCATTGCCGAAACGACAGGGGATTACGGAGAAGAAGGTTTTATCTTCCAGGAGTTGTGTACCTTGCCCGAGCACGATGCCAACTACCCGCTGATTGGAAGCTGGATCATCGGGCAGGAATCTGCCGGAATCGGCATAAGGGAGAGCAAAACCCTGATCACAGACAACCAGAGCAGGTTTGTCCCGCATCTCATTTCTTAGCGAACTCATTTTCTGGCCGTTACACACATCAAAACCCGATGTCAACATGAGCAGGAGATCATTCTGGACCATCACCTTAAGCCTGGTAGCAGTAAAACTGATAATTCACTTTCTTACTGCTACCAATTACGAACTGCACCGGGACGAAATGCTCTATTTTGCCATGGGCAGCCACTTATCATGGGGGTATGCATCAACCCCTCCCTTCATTGCGTCGCTGGCATTCACCATTAAGTCCCTGTTCGGGTACCAGGAGTTTTTTGTAAAATTATTTCCGGCACTGGCCGGTGGCGGCATTATCATTCTGACAGCTCTGTTTATCAGGGAAATCGGCGGCAGGAAATTTGCAGTATTTACAGGAGGCGTAGCATATATCATCTCAATTGCCATGCTCAGGTCGGCCTCCCTGTTTATGCCCGTCATTTTTGAACTGTTCTTCTGGATGCTTTTCCTGTTTTTTGTGCTGAAACTGATCAACACCCGAAATCAGGATTACTGGATAGCCATTGGGGCCAGTTTTGGCATTGCCTTCCTGAACAAGTATTCAGTGGTTTTCCTTGGACTGGCGACTCTTATAGCCTTCCTTGTCAGTGACCATCGGAAACTGCTGCTGTCAAAATACCTGCTTTACGGCATTCTGACAGGTTTACTGATCATGCTACCGAACTTATTATGGCAGTTCAACCATAAATTTCCTGTTGTTACCCACATGAGTGAATTGTACCGTACACAGTTGGTGCATGTTTCAAAACAGACCTTTTTCACGGAACAGATCATGATGAATTTTACTTCACTGCTGTTTTGGCTCAGCGGCCTGATTGCTTTGATCTTCTTTAAACCAGAGAAAAAATACAGGATATTCGCCTGGATCTTTCTGTTTGTCGTTCTTCTGCTTTTGTTCACCAAAGGAAAACCCTATTATACCCTGGGTGTTTATCCCATGTTGTTTGCCTTCGGCGGTTATGTCCTGGAAAAATACCTTGTCGGGAAAATGAAGATTGCAGGATACCTGCTTACCGGATTCTCAGTGCTCTTGTCCATTTTCTTTATTCCGCTGGGATTACCCGTATTACCTGGAGAACAAATGGAGAAATACTGTTCGGCCTTCTCAAGGAACATTTCATCTGCACCCATGAGAAACGAACAAAACGGATACTATCCGCTTCCCCAGGATTTCATGGACATGACTGGCTGGAAGGAGCTTGCAGGCCTGGCAGCTGTTGCCTACAACGAACTGGACAGTCTTGAGCAAAAAGATTGTATTCTGTTCACCAACAATTACGGTCAGGCCGGTGCCCTGGATTTTTATGGAAAACAGTACAATTTGCCAGTACCGGTCAGCCTCAGTGACAGCTATATTTTCTGGGCTCCTGATTCAGTTGCTGCCACGATTTTTATTGTAACAGATATGCACCCTGGAAATATCCCTGAGCTATTTAACACCTACAGGGAGGTTGGGAGCATCAAAAACAACTATTTTCGTGAAGACGGACTAAAAGTTTTTCTCTGCCGGGACCCAAAACCACACCTTAAGGAATTCTTCAAAACGAGGACCAGGGAATACAAGCAGAAATATGGCTGTTAATCCTGGCTAACAATAAAAATCAATATATTTCGCTATAACAACCACCTTTTCATGAATCAGCCGAACGAAATTGATCTTTACATAGCCGGATTTCCAGAAAACACCCGTCAGAAGATGGAAATTCTTCGCGAGACAATTCACAGGAATGCGCCGGGTTCAACAGAAGTCATAAGTTACAAGATGCCGGCATTTAAACTCAACGGAATCCTGGTTTATTTTGCAGCCTATAAAAATCACATAGGTTTTTATCCCACCGGATCGGGAATCGAGGCTTTCAAGACATTGTTAACGGGATACAAATGGTCCAAAGGCGCCATTCAGTTTGCGCTTGACAGACCACTCCCCCTGGAACTGATCTCCGGCATTGTTCAGTACAGGGTAACTGAAAACCTCAACAAAACAGGAAGAAAGAAATGAAAACCTATATTTCCGTCCTCCGGGGTATCAATGTTGGCGGCAACCGGATAATTAAGATGGAGGCATTGCGTGAGATGTACCAATTGAATGGATTTGAAAACGTTCAGACTTATATCCAGAGTGGCAATGTAATCTTTCAGTACCGGGAGACCGGGGTGAAGGAACTCTCCGCCAAAATTTCGCAGCAAATCGCTAAACGTTCAGGTTTTGAGGTGCCTGTCATCGTTGTTGAAATGAAAGAACTGGAGAGACTGGTTTCTGACAACCCATTCACCGGGAGACCAGGAATAGACCTCTCATGGATGCATGTTACCTTTTTGTCTGAAAAACCTGACCCGGCAAAATTGCACAAACTCAGTGGAGAGCCCTTTAAAAACGACGAATTCAGGGTCATTGACAAGGCAATATACCTGTGTTGTCCGGATGGATATGGTAAAACAAGGCTTACGAATGGTTTTTTCGAGACCAGGCTGAATGTCAATGCGACAACCCGCAACTGGAAAACAACCATTGAGCTGCTGAACCTGGCCTTAAAGTATAACCCATAGAATCAATTATTTTAGCAGTGAGAATCACTGCAATCACCAATAGCACCGCAATATGATCCGCAATCAATGGTATGTAATCCTGGAATCAAAAGAACTGGGGAAAAGAAAACCTCTCAGGATAAAACGACTTAACCGGCAAATGGCCCTCTGGCGCGATGAAGAGGGGGCGGTCTGCTGCATTGACGACACCTGCTGTCACCGTGGGGCATCACTTTCCTGCGGCCAACTGGTGAAGGGACATCTGGCCTGCCCGTTCCATGGTTTCGAGTTTGATAAAACAGGGAAAGTAAGGATGATTCCTGCCAACGGCAGGAATAAAAGTGTTCCGGAAACGATGAGAGTCACGGGTTATACTACGCATGAGGCATACGGACTTATCTGGCTCTGGTGGGGAGACGAGGATAAAATGACTTCCGAACCCTTTTTTTTCAGGGAACTGGCGGATTTCTCCTGGTCAGGACTGAAGGATCACTGGAAAGTACACTATTCCAGGGCCATTGAGAACCAGCTGGATGTAGTCCACTTACCCTTTGTGCACAAAACCACCATTGGCCGGGGAAACAAAACCATTGTCAACGGCCCGGTGGTCACACTGGAGCAGGAGTTGCTTACATTCTATGTCAGCAATGTCAGGGATGACGGGAAGACCATCCCGCTAAAGCCCGATGAGATAGAAAATTACCGTCAGCTTTTCAGCCTGCAGTTTCATTATCCCAACATCTGGCAAAATTTTATATCAGATAAGATCAGGGCATTTGCCGCCTTTGTCCCGGTTGACGAGGAGAATACAGTTGTCTACATCCGATACTACCAGAGACTTATCAGGATACCTGTTTTGAAAGAGCTGTTCAATTACCTGGGAAAGGTTTCAAGCCTGATCATTTTAAGGCAGGACAAAAGAGTCGTTGAGACCCAGATACCGCTAAAATCGGAGTTTAAGATGAATGAACACCTGATCATGGGTGACAAACCCATTATTGAATACAGGAAACACAGGCAGTTCCTCATGGACGGTCATGTGTAACCTGCCTGAGAAAATCTCACCTGTTTGTTAATGAAAATTGCCATTTGCATAAGAAACCGGCACTGTTTTTGACAGCCACCTTAAAAAAAAGAAAAATACAATGACGTACTGTGATTTTACAAGGGACCTCGACCCTTCCAATGTCCACCGGATCTACCACGATAATTTATATGGCTTCCCCATCGATGATGACAATGAGTTGTTCGAACGTCTGGTGCTGGAAATTAACCAGGCCGGATTAAGCTGGAATACGATATTGGTGAAGCAGCAAAATTTCAAAAATGCCTTCCACCGGTTCGAAGTAAGCAAGGTGGCATCTTACGGTGATGAAGAGATAACCCGGCTGCTGAACGATGCCGGAATAATACGAAACAGGCTGAAGGTCAATGCCGCTATTCACAACGCCAATGTTATCATTGGATTGCAGAAGGAACATGGATCATTCAGAAACTGGCTGGACCAGCATCATCCCAAAACGTTGCCGGAATGGACAATACTCTTCAGGAAGACCTTCAAATTCACCGGGGGAGAAATTGTCAACGAATTCCTGATGAGTACCGGTTACCTCCCTGGGGCTCACTCGGAGGGCTGTCCCTATTACCACGAGGTTATCAAGGCCGGACCGGCCTGGATGAAATAATTTAGAATCATTCTAATTAATATGAAGTCCGAAGAGATGAATGATCTCCCTGTGAAATTCTTCACCACGCAGGCGGAGCTGAGGGAGTGGCTTGAATCAAATCATGCCTTGTCGGTGGGCATCTGGCTTAAGATGTTTAAGAAAGGGTCCGGTATTGCATCAGTAATCTATCCTGAAGCACTGGATGAGGCATTGTGCTTTGGATGGATCGACGGGCAACGAAGAGCAGGCGATGCATCCTATTTCCTCCAGAGATTTACGCCACGAAGGACGCTAAGTACCTGGTCCAAAGTGAATATCGGCCATGTCGGACGACTTGAAAAAGCAGGGAAAATCATGTCCTCCGGTTGGAAAGCCATTGAGCAGGCCAGGGCCGATGGCCGGTGGGACAATGCCTATGATTCCCAAAGCAACATGAAAATCCCTGACCTGCTCCTCGAGGAACTTACAAAAGAGCCGAAAAGGCTTGCATTTTACGAATCTCTGAACAAAGCCAACAAATATGCCATCCTCTGGAGGATACAGTCGGCCAAAAACCCTCAAATCAGGGAAAGAAGAATGAACAACATCCTGGAAATGCTCGACAGGGAGGAGACAATTCATCCACAAAGGAATAAGATGTAACTACTGAAAAGTGAACCGGAGCCAGGACGCCAGTCAAAAACCGAAAAAACCAGGAATTGTTGTCGGTTTCAATTCTGTTTTACTATTTTTATAGTACTGAATGAGAAACCTTTAAATATTTCAGTATGAAAATCAAAGCATATCTGTTGTCTTTCCTTCTTGTATTTGGGGTTGTACTGGTGACCAATGTGCTGATCACGATGCTGTGGAATTATTTCATCAAGGACACCGGACTGATCATAGATTGGGAGACCAGTTTCAGGCTGGCCATCCTGTTCGGGATAGTTATCACGGTTGTTCTGACAAAAAAGAAGTAAACAGGGTTTTGGCAAAATCAGGAATGGATGGTCGTTCAGCATAAAGGCATCCATCCTGTCCTATTTCCCGAACCCAATTCTGCATTCCTCACACTCCCTGTCACGGAGCTGTTATTGCTGTAACCGGGCCTGAGAGGATTCTGAACAGCATGCCGGCTTTTCCCCGGCAACCATGAAAGAAAATTCAAAGCATGCCAATTCTCACCTCCGAACTGATCACATTGAGAGCTTTGACTGATCTGGACCAGGATCGGCTGGCTGAACTCTGCAACAACAAAAAAATATGGGACAACCTACGGGATATCCTGCCCTACCCGTATACCCGGCAAAATGCCGCTGAATTCATTCAAATCTGCAGGAAGGAAAAACCCCAGACCACCTTTGCCATTGATTACAGGGGAGAACTGGCAGGCTGCATAGGTTTGGTGCCTCAAACCGACATTTACAGGCTTGGTGCCGAGATTGGTTACTGGATCGGAGAACCATACTGGGGACAAGGTATTGCCACTAAAGCTGTTGAACTGGTTACGGAATATGGGTTCAACAGGCTGGGACTGGAGAGGATTTATTCAGGAGTATTTGACTTCAACAAGGCTTCCCAAAAAGTATTGGAAAAATCCGGGTTTACCCTTGAGGGCATATTTAAAAAATCAGTGATCAAAAACGGCAGGATCATCAATGAATACCGTTACGCCAAAATAAAGGAAGCCCAGAAATCGGGAAAATAATAAAACCGGCAATTTTTTTAAATGTCATTATCTGCTGCCGCAAAATTCCCCGGGATAATATTCTGTTTCTATTGAAATAAAGCCGCACCGGTCAGAAAGCAAGGATGCAGTTCACTGTCTTCACTTAGGATAAATCGTCTTTAACATAAAAGAATCCACGTTTTACAGGAGGAATCTACCTGCTGACTGACGTCACTTAAAATTCACCCTCCTGGAACATTAGTTTGGAATGATTATTGCATTTGTCAGTGTGTTGAAGGGATCAATGCCTGATTGGAAGAGATTACTTCACAAAGAGAAATAAATACTGCCCGGTCAATAACCCGGTCAACGGTTGATAACCATTAAAAATTCAATCCAATGAGAACACAGGATCTTCGAAATGAAGAAAACAACAGTAAAAAACTGTTTCATGCCATGGATTTCATGCCTGGTATAGCCTTGCTTGTAATACTTGCAACAGCGGGATTCAATACAAAAGCAATTGCTCAAAAGGTACATGTAAATATCAATGTTGAAATTCCTGTATGGGCACCCTACCATGATAACGCACATCAGGTCAGGTATTACTATTTTCCTGACATTGAGTCCTATTATGATTTAAGAAGCCGGGAATTCGTATTTCTTCACAATGGCGTTTGGGTTTTCAGCAGATCATTGCCCGCGGCGTACGCATGGTTCAATCTCCGCAACAGTTTCGTTGTCGCACTCGACTACCGTGTTTATGAACCCTGGAGGCATTTCAACTATTATGTAGCTCATTATCCGCGCTATTATTATCATTCTAAGTACAAAAACAGGCACTGGGATAATGACCGTCCTCTTCGCGGTTTTAATGAAAATGAACGCAGGGAAGTATACAACCACAGGTCTGATATGGACTACTACAATTCAAGGGACCGCAGGGATGAAGAGAGAAAAGAATCCCGCAATCGTAACGATAATTACAACCGCGACGATAAACGGAATGACAACAGGTCTCATGATGCAGGCCGTTACAGCAATCCTGAAAGAGGCTCAAATCCCACAGAAAGAACTGCACCCGTTGAATACAAAGGAAAGAATTTGGGGAAACCTGTTAAAGTGCAAAAAAGCATGAAGGAAACCAGGATAGAAAACAAAGGTAACAACAGGGAATCCGGAAAAAGGCAAAGATAATTAACAGTATCCTGTTACAGGGTTTTCAGAAAATTATAGAAAGGAGATTTGCATGCGGCAGATCTCCTTTCATTTAAAGCATTTCACAAAAGAAAAATTTCATCCTTAGGAAAGTCCATTCAGATTTAAACTATATTTATAGTGCTTAACGGATTCATCCATAACTCCTTTCCATGAAAGTAAATACAAACAGGTGGAACAAAATACGCTACACGCTTTGGAGTCCCGGGTATGACCTGCTCGGAAGGGTTTTCGGGTTATCCAGAAAGAAATCGATCGATTCCCTGCAAATTGTTCCCGGGGATAAAGTCCTGATCATCGGAGCAGGAACCGGGCTGGATCTTGAATTCCTTCCGTTACACTGCGAAATCACCGCCATTGACCTTACCCCGTCCATGCTGGAAAAGCTGAAGAAGCGAAGCCTGGACCTGCAACTAAATGTCCGGGTTATTACCATGGATGCCCATGCACTTGAATTCGAGGACCAATCCTTTGACAAAATAATACTCCACCTGATTCTTGCTGTAATTCCTGATCCGTTTTTATGCATCAGGGAGGCCTCGCGGGTCCTTAAAATGGGGGGATCAGCCACTGTTTTTGATAAATTCGTTCCTGCCGGCAGAAAAATTTCGTTGAGGCGCCGGTTAGCCAACTTCTTCTCCAATGTAATCGCATCCGACCTTACCAGAAATTTTGAATCCATTGTCAGGGACAGCGGAATGACTGTAGTATCAGATGAGGATGCCGGCTGGAATGGGAACTTCAGGTTGATTAAACTGGTGAAAGAATAGTCCGGGTCTGACCTCCGGCTTTCAACACAACCAATATTTCCTGGCCCGTAACTTAAACGCTAAAATGATATGGAATCATGGAACCAATAATTTTAACCGATCCGGCAATCACCCCCGACAACGATCTGGTGTTTTCAATCATTGGTGATAATAGTGTCCATTGGAAAAAAATCATGAATTATCTGCAAGAAAACCACAAGGATATCAGCGAAGTATGGAAATTTTACAACGACGGTAAAAGCTGGCTATTCAGAACCCTGAGAAAGAAGGACACCATTTTCTGGGTGGCTGTAATTGAGGGCACCTTCAGGGTCAGTTTCTTTTTCAGCAGCAAGGCCGAATCATTGATTGAGAACAGTGATCTGCCTGAGCAGGTAAAGGATGATTACAGAAATACTATGCAGAGCAAATTCCGGGGACTGACGGTAAAAATCACCTGCCCCCAGGATACTGACATTGTTATCCGGCTGATCGACCTGAAATTGAAAATGAAATGACCAATAAATCATTTTTTTAATAACCAGATGGATCCGAATGCTGAAATTAAACCTGTTGTTGTTTTTACGGGTACTGCCTGGCAGGCAGGAATGGTGGCAAGCCTTTTGGAAGATGCAGCTATCAAAGCCTACCTGTTTGAAGGGTCAAGGGGAACCTATAACCCGGGATGGATTCTTTCCGGTGAAGATGGTTCAGTAAGAGTGGTAGTATCCAGCCTGGATTTTGAAGATGCAAAACTGGTGGTGGAAGATTATGTCAAAAATATTAATACTGTCGGGTAGATCGTATCTTTATCCTGGTAATGCCGCCCGGGTCATAAACCTGATATCGATGATGAATACAAACCTCCCGGAATAATCAGCGAACCAGTCTTTTAATCCGCTTTTTCTCTTCGCGCGCAATTACAATCGGAATCTTCTCCTCAATTACGTTGCTGGTATCGAGTCCGAAGGCTTTGACATCATTGATACCCATTTTACGGATAAGGTTGTGCAACCCCATGGTAAAACGTTTGAGCGGTGGCAATTTGTAATCGTTGATCAAAATACGGTCAAGGTTCACAAACAGGAAGTCGGCCGGAATAGAATGCCTCTTCAAAGATTTATAGTGACTTACCATACTTATTTCGTGGTTCTTCTCCAGGTCTTCCAATACCTGTTTAAAATAGACATTGATCCGGCGTTCAACCTTGAACCCGAGATGGAACTCCACTTTTATTACAACTCCCGGAACGATATGGTGCACAGTGTATTCAAAGGTATCCGGAGTATCTAGGCTGTCTATGTGCAGGAACCAATAGGTGTTGGCTCTTTTGGGATGCTTGTTGAAAATTGAGTACATGATTTTGGACTCAATCTGGTCTATATTGTTTGCCTTGGTTATGTACACAAGATTCGTAGCAATCTTGGGAACATTGTAGTCCATGCTAAGTTCATGGATGACTTCTACCTCTTTTCTCAGGCTGGTGAAGGTGATAAATTTATTTTTAATCTTCCGTCCAAAATACCAACCATACATAATGGAAAAGAACAGGGAGGCAAGAAGAATGGTCAGCCAGCCGCCATCCTTGAACTTATGAAGGTTCGCATAAAGGAAAGTTCCTTCAATCGCAAGAAATATCCCGAGCATGAACAAACGCAGGAAAATGTTGAATTTCCTCTTGCTCAGATAAACCGACAAAAGAAGTGTTGTCATGATCATGGTGATGGTTATTGACAACCCATAGGCAGCCTCCATGTTGGATGACTCTGTAAAATATACCACAACAAAGGAGCAGGATATCCAGAGCATCCAATTGACGAAAGGAATATAAACCTGGCCTTTCACCGAAGTAGGATAAAGAACCTTGATCCTGGGCCATATATTTAGTGTAATAGCCTCACTTATAAGTGTATAAGACCCGCTTATCAAAGCCTGACTGGCGATAACCGCTGCAGATGTTGCTATGATAATTCCCGGAATCAGGAACCATTGCGGCATTATTGAATAAAAAACATTCACATCCTTGGCTTCTGAAAGGTGATCCATCAACCAGGCCCCCTGGCCGAAATAATTAAGCAACAGTGATACTTTGACAAATACCCAGGTAATACGGATATTTCGGATACCACAATGCCCCAAATCAGAATACAGAGCTTCAGCACCTGTCGTTGCGAGGAAGACAGCACCCAAAAGAATTATGGCTTCAGGGTAGGTTGACAGAAATTCATAGGCATAATAGGGATTCATGGCGGCCAGAATATCAACACCATGTGTGAGCTGGTTTATTCCAAGGACCGCCAGCAGGATAAACCAAAGAAACATGACAGGTCCGAAGATGCTTCCAATCAGTCCCGAGCCAAACTGCTGCGAGAAAAAAAGCACCAGGAATATTGTAAGGACTATCGGAACAACAGGAATATTGTCATAAACAATATTAAGCCCTTCCACTGCTGAGGTAACAGTAATCGCCGGGGTGATAACACCATCGGCCAGCAAAGCACTGCCTCCGATCATTGTGATGATGGCAATGAGGTTGGTCTTCCTCCTGACAAGGGCAAAAAGGGCAAAAATACCGCCTTCGCCGTGGTTATCCGCCTGGAGGGTTAAAATTACATACTTGAAGGTGGTTTGTAGCGTCAAGGTCCAGAAGATGCAGGAGACTGCACCATATATCAAAAGCTTGTTGATTTCAATACCGCCTTTCATTATGGCGTTCATTACATACAAAGGACTTGTACCAATGTCGCCGTAAACGATCCCCAGTGTGATAATAAGTCCGGCTAGCGAAACTTTCTTAATCCCGGTAAGATTTTTTTCCATTCCCGAATGACTCGATATTAAACGTACGTGCTAAATTAAGGGCTCAAAAATACGTCAAATGCAAGGAAATTATTCCCGCTGTTAAAAAATATATCAATAAGTTAAAATTGGGTAACAAGAAAGTTAAAACCGGCGAAGGACCGAAAACATTTTCAACTTTCAACTAACTGTAATTCATTAACTTACATAGGCCTGTCCAATTTAATGAAATTCGCTTCATGCCACAACAAATATGCGCTCCTTCATGGTTCCTTTTCCTGTCAGGAAATCCTTATTCCCCTTTCTTCCAATGATATTAGCCTTTGTTTGTACAGACTGCCGATCGCTTTTTTGAAAACCTTTTTACTGATGGAAAAATAGTCAAAGATCAGTGCGGCATCGCTTTTATCGGTAAGAGGAAGGAATCCTCCTGCCTTTTTCAGCACATCCATGATATTCATTGAGACACTATCTACCTGACCGTACCCCGACTGGTACAGGGAGAGGTCAATCTTGTTGTCTTCCCTCACTTTTTTTATGTATGCCCTGAATTGATCTCCCTTTTTCAACGGTCCTGGCAACTCGTCGTGGTAAAGGATTCCCCTGTGAAGATGATTGATGATCGCATTGTATCCCAATTCACTTTCACTTTCAACAATCAGTGAAACTTCGTCACCTGCCTGGTAATCAGGAATGACATTATCCACAAATTTTTCAAGTTTGGCTGATGCAGCAATTCTTTTGGAATCGGGATCCAGGTAAACATAGACCATGTAAGACTTCCCTGCCACCATATTCATCTTCTGTTCCCGAAAAGGAACCAGCAGATCTTTCATCAGTCCCCAATCCAGGAATGCCCCGACACTGTTCACTGCCACAGCTTTCAGGTAGGCAAATTCCCCTACCTGGGCGTACGGTTTTTCTGTTGTAGCGATGATTCTGTCTTCAGAATCGAGGTACAAAAATACCAACAGGTCCTGTCCTACTTCACATACTTCGGGTACATAACGAGCCGGAAGAAGTATCTCGCCAAGCTCCTCTCCATCCAGGTATACACCAAAGTCCACGTACTTGACAACCTTCAGCGTGTTGTACCTTCCAGGTAAAATCATGATAAATTTGTTTTACTGTTCAAAATCTGTTCCGTATATGCTCTTCCTGCATGGAAAGCCCTCAGGTTCAAAGCAACGATATCGTCGCCTTTTCTGGAAAAAATCTCCCTGATGCCATTTTCGAGGCTGCCGACAGGAAGTTCAATAAATGGGGAAGCAGCGCCAAGCATCACCATATTGGAAGATTTGATGTTGCCTTCGTTTTTTGCCGTTGCTTCTGCATCGATGGCAACAACCCGCGGCAAACTGTTAATAGCTGACAGAATTTCATCCACAGGGGGATAATCCGGAATATTGACAAATGGTGTCGTACTCGTAATTACATAGCCGGCGTCAGAGAGAAAGGAGAGGTATCGCAGCGACTCCAGAGGTTCGACCGAGAGAATTAACCGGGCTTCGCCTGAAGGAATAAGATCCGAAAAAATCGGCTGATCAGATAATCTCAGGTATGACTGGACGGCACCGCCCCGCTGGCTCATTCCATGAGTTTCCGCCTGCTTGAGGAAAAGATTATTCTCAACTGCTGCATAACCAATGACGGTTGCAATGGATAATATCCCCTGTCCGCCAACACCTGCCAACACTATATCACATTTCATTAAACGATTTTTAGGTCAATGTTCATGGTTTTTCTTTCTTCTCGCCTGCTTCTGTATGCATTCCCTTCGAGGAATGATGACAGACACCCCGTCAAAGGCAATTTCCTTCCTAAGAATCTGCACAAGCAATTCATGGTTTTTAGGCAATGATTCTAGCACGTGAATATGCTCAGGATCAACGCCAAGGCCCTCACAGATTGCTTCAAGGCGCCCAACAGCGGAAGAATCCTGCCCGCCGGTCATTGAGATCGATTCGTTGTCACCGATAATTAGAACAATATTGGATTTCTCATTGACGGCATCAAGCAATCCTGTCAGGCCGGAATGGGTGAAAGTTGAATCCCCAATCACTGCCACTGAAGGAAACAACCCTGCATCGGCAGCCCCTTTTGCCATTGTTACCGAGGCTCCCATGTCCACACAGCTGAAAATCGAGTTATAAGGGGGAAGTGCACCAAGCGTATAACAACCAATATCGGAAAAGACTCTTCCTTTCCCATATTCCTCCATCACCTCGTTGAGTGCACGGTAAGTATCGTGATGTCCGCATCCCTTGCAGAGAGCCGGTGGCCTGCTGACCAGCGGTCCGGAACTTAACCTGTCTTCCGCTTTTTCTATCTTCAGGGCAGTTGCCACCAGGTCGGGATTGAGTTCGCCTGTTCTCGGCAAAGTGTTATCCAGCCTGCCAAGAATTCTTTTGCCATGGCCAAAATAATTTTTCAACTGTTCCTCAACAAGTGGGTAACCCTCTTCCAGTACCAGGATTTCATCCGCCTGCGATTCAAGCTGCTTCAGCATTTTCTCCGGAATGGGATACTGGGCAATCCGAACAACTGGGTAGGGAGATGCTTCCGGATAATTTTCCCTGAAATAGTTATAGGCGATGCCGCAGCAAACAATTCCCAGGCTTGTGTCGTCACCTGCTTCGAACCTGTTGTATGGAGACTCTTCAGACAATCGGAGAAACATTGACTGTTTGCTGAGAAGGATATTGTAGCGTTTCCTGGCATTGAAAGGCAAGAGGACAAACTGCATTGGATCTTCAGGCAACGACAGTTCGTTTTCTTTCCCGGATTGTTCAACAACTGAGACTCCGGAACGGGAATGCGCCAACCTTGTGGTGATACGTATCATTACCGGCACCCCCGTCTTTTCCGACATCTCAAGGCCTGCAATTGTCATGTCATAGGCTTCCTGCTGATTACCCGGTTCCAGAACAGGCAACATGGCAAACCTTGCGTAATACCTTGAATCCTGCTCATTCTGCGAAGAGTGCATCGACGGATCGTCTGCCACAGCAATCACCATGCCTCCGTGGATACCTGTTATGGCTATATTCATGAAAACATCAGCTGCCACATTGAGCCCGACATGCTTCATGCAGACAAGTGATCGTTTCCCGGCATAAGACATCCCGAGAGCAGCCTCCATAGCAGTTTTTTCATTGGCAGACCATTGCCGGTGAATGTTTCTCTCAATGGCAATTTTTTGCTCCTGGATATATTCTGTAATCTCCGTTGAGGGAGTGCCGGGATAGGCATATACGCCGGAAATACCGCCATCAATTGCCCCCTGGCCTATCGCTTCTGCTCCCAGTAATAATTTTTTGTGCATATCTTTATGTTCCTGAAACAACAGCCTAAGTTGCCATTTCAATATGGTTGATGAGTTAAAACATTAATTTTCAAAATTTAGTCCAGGCATAATTTTATTTCGGTCCCTTTTTATCCTGGAATGCCCAAAAATAACCCTTCGTATCTTCCTTCTCCCTGAAATCTGATTGCTGCTGCATCCAGTTTTGCGCAAGAATCCTCATTTTGGCATCGGCATGTTCAAAGAACTGAATGTAGGCTTCACAAAAACGAGGCAACCTTTGATCCGAAGGATCCTTGATCCTGTCTTTGGTGCATCCACCGAAACATTTGGTCAGCCATGGACAAAACCGGCATTTGCGGGGCAGGATGGCTTTGGCCTTTCCGAAATCATCCTGCTTTTTACTATTCAGCATGTTGACAATCTTGTCGTTGCGCAGATTTCCCAGCTTGTGGCGCGGCTCGACGAAAAAATCACAGGAATATATATTCCCGTTGTGCTCCACGACGACATAAGGCCCGCATTCCTTTTGCATGGTGCATTCGGGAGCTTCCATCCCAACATAGGAATAAAATACAGATTCAAAATGCCTGACTGATGTTGTCGGCACACCGTTCTCAAAATCTGCCAGCCACAAATCGAAAAGTGTAACAAGGAATTTCCCGTATTTACTGGCCGTAAGTGAGAAAGGAGCTGATTTGGAGGGATCATCCGGATCCGTTTCCACTACAGGTATAAACTGCATCCAGGTAAGTCCCAGACCCTTGTAATAATTGTACAATTCTTCAGGATAATCTGCTGAATAATCGGTTATACAACACATCGCATTGACGGCTACTCCTTCTTCAAGAAGCATCCTGCCTTTTTCCTCCACCACCTGCCAGGTTTTCTGGAGTCCTTTGTTGACACGGTATCTGTCGTGAATATGTTCAGGGCCATCAAGGGATAGTCCGACGAGAAAATCGTACTTTTTAAAAAACTGTGCCCATTCCCTGTCCAGAAGAGTGCCATTGGTCTGAAACCCATTGCCCACCTGCTTGCCATGACCATATTTTATCTCAAATTCAACTGCTTTCTGGTAAAACCCGATTCCCATAAGCGCAGGCTCACCACCCTGCCAGGCAATTGAGACAGACTCTCCCGACTGTTGCATAACCTGGCGTATCATCTCCTCGAGCACATCATACCCCATTCTGTGGTTTTTCGACTCCGGGAAAAGGGATTCCTTTTCGAGATAAAAGCAGTAGGTACATTGCAGATTACAATCCGGCCCGGCCGGTTTAACCAAGACAGAAGTTAGAGGTCTATGCTTTTGCGCCATAAAAATTATAGAATCAGAATGCGAAAATAAACAAAATTGATCACTCTGCTTCAATTTCAAAGCACAACCTCCATGCAACTGAACAATAAATTGAATACTTTTAGCAGGATATTTTACCGGTCTGTTTATGGCTGCCTATCGCTTGATTTTTTTGTATTTTATGATCCTGACCTGCCTCCTTCCTGCTTTTGGACAGGAAAAACAGGAAGTTCTGAAAGGAAGAACACTGGGGCCGGAAAAGCAGCCTATCCCGGGAGTTAATATCAGGGTGAAAAACACTCAGCTAGGCACTTACAGCGATCAGAACGGAAAATTCAGCCTTACCGTAAATTCAGGGAAAGATATTGTTCTGATTTTCAGTGTTATTAACCACCAAACTACTGAATTGACAGTTATTTCCGGTACAAGGCAGGAGTTGACGATCATCATGAACCCGGCATCTGTCAATCTATCTGAGGTAGAAGTCAAACAACAGCGAAAGATCAACCCCGGCATCGTTAATATTAATCCTCTTGAAGCCAGGAACCTCTCCAATGCCGGAGGCGGAGCCGTTGAACAGCTTGTCAAATCAATGCCCGGAGTCAGCAGCCACAATGAATTGAGTCCGCAATACAGTGTCCGGGGCGGAAACTACGACGAAAACCTCCTCTATGTCAACGGCATTGAGATCTTCCGCCCATTCCTTGTAAAAACAGGTGAACAGGAAGGACTGAGTTTTCTCAATCCAGACCTGGTATCCGCCATACGATTTTCTTCCGGTGGCTTCGAGAGCTCCTTCGGAGATAAAATGTCATCCGTTCTTGATATTGATTACAAAAAACCGGACAGGTTTGAAGGAACAGCTGAAGTTGGTGCACTGGGTGCGTCTGTCCACCTTGAGGGAAAATCATTCAGAAACAAGTTTACTTACCTGACAGGTTTCCGTTACCGCAACAACCGTTATCTGCTGGGAACCCTCGACCAGAAAGGACATTACGATCCTTCGGCTATCGATTTCCAGGCACTTCTGGGATATGAATTCTCCTCCAGATTCTCGCTAAATATCCTGGCCAACATTTCTTCCAATACCTACAATTTTACACCGGAAACAAGAGAAACCAGTTTTGGCACGATGACCCAGTCCTACCTGTTAAGAATTTACTTCGAAGGACATGAAAAAGACCAGTTCAACAACCGTTTCTGTGCTGTTACAGGGAATTTCAATGCTACAAAAAAACTGAACCTGCAGTTCACTGCCAGCACTTTCTACTCTGATGAAAAGGAACGCTATGATATTCTTGGCCAGTATTACCTCAACGAAGTTATTGCAGGATCAGACCCTGGTGCCTTTTCTGACAGTACAATGCTTCTGGGGGTGGGCTCGTCACTGGTTCATGCAGGCAATTTACTTCAGGCCAATATTTTAAATTTTGAACACAGGGGAAAATACCTCACTGATAATCACAGGATCCAATGGGGGATCAAGTACCAGTCGGAGCGAATTCTTGACGAAGTAAGTGAATGGGAGATGCGTGATTCGGCCGGTTACTCCGTCCCTCTCAGCAAAGAGGGACTGGAGCTGTTCCGCAGTAAACATGCCAGCAACAGCATCCGCAGCAATCGTTACAGCGCATTTCTCCAGGATAATTATTCCTCCCGACTGGAAAACTCCACTTTTTCCGCCAGTTTTGGCGGACGTATCCAGTACTGGGATTTCACCGGTCAGGTAATTTTTAGTCCCCGGATATCTGCCACCTGGGTTCCGGACAACAAACCCATGCAACTTCATGCCTCCTGGGGTATATATCAACAAATGCCCTTCTTTAAAGAACTGAAAGACAGGAACGCAGAGATTATTTCAACAGTAAAGGCACAAAAATCCACCTGTTATTCCTTCGGCA
Source organism: uncultured Tangfeifania sp. (assembly GCA_964506325.1). Lineage (GTDB taxonomy): Bacteria > Bacteroidota > Bacteroidia > Bacteroidales > Prolixibacteraceae > CAINVV01. Next base: position 37,773 of record CAZDLO010000004.1, on the reverse strand, counting down.
TGGACTATCCCTTTACCTGGGGAGACCGACCATTTAAATTCTCGGCAGAACTCTGGTACAAGGCACTTCACCGGCTTATTCCCTACAAAGTCACCAATCTTGACCTGCAATACTTTCCTGACCAGCAAGCCAAAGGCTATGCCACCGGACTTGAAATGAGAATTTTTGGAGAACCATTGCCTGGTTTCACCTCCTGGGCCTCTTTGACCCTGATGAAAACTGAGGAAGATATCCTTGGCGACAGCTACGTAAAATACGCAGGAGACGGTTTGGCATCTGAAACTGTCTATCCTGGCTACATTCCCCGACCTACGGATCAAAGGTTCAATTTTTCTCTCTTTTTCCAGGATTATCTCCCGAGAAATCCCTCCGTTAAAATGAACCTGACGCTCCTTTACGGAAGTTCACTGCCATTTGGCCCCCCGCAAGGTGAACGGTACCTGGATGTTTTCAGGATGCCCCCATACAGCAGGGTTGATCTTGGTATCTCCAAGATGCTGATAGGCAGTACCACACGCAGGGGACATAATCTCCTCGCCGCCAATATCAGGGAGGCCTGGGTCTCCTTCGAAATATTCAATCTGTTCGATCTCAACAATGTAGTATCCTATTATTGGGTGTCAGATTTTCAGAACCAGATGCATGCCGTCCCCAATTACCTGACCTCCAGAAGAGTCAACTTTAAATTCGCGGTAAATTTTTGAATTTTCAACTATATCACAATGAAATCCCTTGTCAGTATGAGTTGTGCCGGCCGAAAATTCACTGCCTTCAAACCTCTCAAAAATCATATATCTTATCATAAATAAATTTTAGATTCGTTCCATTAATAACCGGCAAACAGCAACCAAAACAAATGAAAACACAGGAATTTATCGACAGGGAAGACCGTTACGGAGCCCATAACTATCACCCGCTTCCGGTAGTACTTGAAAAAGGTGAAGGTATTTTTGTCTGGGATGTGGAAGGCAAATGCTATTTTGATTTTCTGGCTTCCTATTCGGCAGTAAACCAGGGCCACTGTCACCCGGAAATTGTGAAGGCCATGGTCGAACAGGCTGGCAAACTGGCCCTTACTTCAAGGGCATTTTACAACAATGCACTTGGAGAATGGGAAGAGTATATGACCCGGTTGTTCGGATATGATAAGATACTGCCGATGAATTCGGGTGCCGAAGGCGATGAAACAGCACTTAAGCTGATACGGAAATGGGGATACAAAGTCAAAGGCATACCAGAAAACAAGGTCCGTATCATCGTTTGCGACGGCAATTTCCATGGCCGGACCATCACCATAGTCTCTATGTCGTCTGATCCTGATTCCTATGGGGATTATGGTCCGTTTACACCTGGGTTCATAAAAATACCCTACAATGATTTAAATGCACTGGAGAAGGAGCTGAGTCATCCTCATACTGCCGGGTTCCTGGTGGAGCCAATACAGGCAGAAGCCGGCGTTTACGTACCTGACGAAAATTATTTAAGGAAGGCGGCAATGCTTTGCAAGGAATACCGGGTCCTGCTGGCAGCAGATGAGGTACAGACCGGATTGGGGCGGACCGGAAAAATGCTGGCCTGCGACCATGAAGAGGTGCGCCCTGACCTCCTGATACTGGGGAAAGCTTTATCAGGCGGAATGTATCCGGTCTCTTGTGTAATGGCAGATAATCATGTAATGCTGACGATCAAGCCCGGTGAGCACGGCTCCACCTACGGCGGCAACCCATTGGCAGCCAAGGTTTCCCTTGCTGCAATGAATGTCTTGGTGAATGAATGTCTTTCTGAAAATGCCGAAAAAATCGGAAAGATTTTCCGCGATGAGATGAGGGCCTTCGATTCTCCGCTGATTGAACAGGTTCGTGGAAAAGGCTTGCTCAATGCCATTCAGATCAGGCCGATGAAAGGCAGGCAAGCATGGGACCTTTGCCTTGTAATGAAGGAGAATGGAATTTTAGCCAAACCCACCCATGAACATACGATCCGGTTTACCCCGCCACTTATCATTAACGAGAACCAGATGAGGGAAGCAATTTCACTGATAAAGAAATCGATGACAGAGTTTATGTAAGTACTGCCGGGTTTCCACGGCAGAATGTTACCGGGATAAAAGTCACAACCCTACCTCATTCAGGTCGTACGGTTGTGACTTTTTCATTTCTATTTTTGCTTCTTCTCTCCGGAAAATTTTTCCTTCACATCGTCAATCACCTGTTCCACATCGTCGGCGAGCAAGGAACCATAAGCCTTCACATGTTCAATGACATTTTCAGTCCCCGATTCTGCTTTGCCTTTAAAATCCTTCAGTTTATCCGGAATGTCACTTTCCTTCAGTTTTTCTAATTTTTTGTCAACAAATTCTCCTGCCTGCCCAACGGCATCCCTGATTTTAGCATAGGCTTCGCTGCCCTTGACCTTTTCATATCCCTCTTCAAGGAACTTCTCTGCCTTGCCGGCAAGCTCACCTGCTTTGCCGAATATTTCATCACCCTTGTTCATATGTGCCATTTTTCAAATCATTAAGTTATCCTGTTAAATAATTAACAAACAGACCCCTAAATATAACCAAAGTTATCCGTGAAATAGTTTGGGAAGCTATAATAATTGTGTGCGAAGCAAAAGTTGTATGTTCAAAAAAAACACCCTGCAAATTCAGCATTGCAGGGTGTTCTGTAATATTTAAGTACTTGTCTGCTAAAGGCTGTCCCCAAAATCCTCCCGGAATTTAGCCACAAGTTTGTCAACCCAGTCACCGATCGGTTTCAGTTTACCCACAAAGAAACGGAGAACCGGAGGTTCTTCCGTCCACTCAAGGCCGCCGATCAGGTGGCGGTTGTCATAAAGCCATTTGATCCGGTCTTCTGCGTATTTAACCTGTGACAGGGTAAATACCCGTCGTGGGAAGGCAAGCCGCAGCAGTTCAACGTCTGCGAGGACATCATCCCCATTGGCATCACGTACGCTGGAAATTGTCCCCCTTTCCATTCCGCGGATTCCGGAAGCGACATAAAGTGCTGCCGCCAATGCCCCTGCAGGATATTGTGTCTGGGGTATATGGCTGATAAACTGCCCTGCATCAAGGTGGCATCCCAGTCCTCCGGCGGGAGTGATCACAGGAACCCCACTCTTGTCGAGTGTATCGACGAGGTATTTGATGAATGTCGGAGAATGGCTGATGACATCAAAGTCAAGTGACTCATACAGGCCAACAGCCATTGCTTCGATTTCACGTACACTCATCCCGCCGTAGGTCAGGAAGCCCTCGAAAAGCGGAACCCAGTCACGCATAGCCATGTAGATCTCGCGGTCGTTGGTACAAATACCGCCACCACGCGTACAACTAACCTTGCGGCCCGAAAAATAAGAGAAATCAGTATAACTGAGCATTTCATGCATGATATCCTTGAGTGGCACCTCCTGGTATCCTTCTTCCCGGACTTTGATAAAATAAAGGTTTTCATTGATAAGGCTGGTATCCATCAACACCTTAATTTTGTGGGCTTTTGCTATGACTGAAACCTCCCGGAGATTTTTCATGGAAAATGGTTGACCACCAATCAGGTTGGTCCCGGCCTCAAAACGTATGAATGGAATATTTTCTGCACCCCATTTCTCAATTACTTTTTTGAGTTTGTCGATGTCCATATTCCCCTTGAAAGGAAAATCGCTTTTGATCTTCAGCGCTTCATCGGTATAAATTTCTTCGACGGCTCCACCTGCCATTTCAATGTGAGCCTTGGTAGTCGTAAAGTGGTAGTTCATGGGAATCACACTTCCAGGCTTAACAAAAGTCTTGGCAACAATATGCTCTGCAGCACGTCCCTGGTGAACCGGAAGGAAATATTTCTGGTTAAATACATCATTAATGGCTTTCTCCAGTTTGGTATAACTGGCTGAACCGGCATAGGAATCGTCGGCAACACTCATGGCGGCAACCTGGTTGTCACTCATGGCGTTGGTGCCAGAATCTGTCAGCATGTCCAGGAAAACATCTTTGTTCATCAATAGGAAGGTATTGAAACCGGCACCGAAGATAGCTTCCTTACGTGCCTCTACAGGCAGCAGGTTAAGTTTCTGTACTACACGCACTTTGTGCATTTCTAGCGGGGTTTCCTCTCCGCTGTAAAATTTCACGGTTTTTAGTTTGTCTGATTTTTCCATTGTTAATTCAAAAAGGATTTAATATTTCTTTTTATAAGTAAACAGGCAAAAAAAAACCGATAATGATTTTAATTCGGTCATCGTTCTTCCGGTTTTCTCTTTTGCGAGTTTACAAATTAATAAATCCTCAATCAACAATTTTTACTATTAAAGAGTGGTGAAACAGCTATTTAGACTGCATAAAAACAATCAGCCGGGAGGGAGCTCTTCCAGAATGGCACAATCCTGCTTCCCTTTCCCTCAGGCAAACCATTAGATTTTGCCACCTTCCGAAGGATTCGCTATCTTTGACAAATAATCCGATGGCCCTCCCGACCGCAGAACAACCAAACCAAAAATTTTGGGCATTTATGATTCAATTCGAAAAAAGAATATTAGGGAATGGACTCACCGTTATCGTACATACCGACCGCAGTACACCATTTGTTGCAGTAAATGTGTGCTACAATGTAGGATCAAAGCACGAAAATCCCGACCGTACCGGCTTCGCACATCTTTTTGAACACCTTTCTTTTGAAGGTTCGGTACATGTTCCGGATTTTGACACAGCAGTACAACGCGCCAGTGGTGCCAACAATGCTTTTACCTCAAACGATCTGACCAATTATTATATCACACTGCCGGCCAATAACATAGAAACAGCTCTTTGGCTTGAATCAGACCGTATGCTGGGTCCGAAGTTTTCAAAGAAAGGGTTGAATGTTCAAAAAAAGGTGGTTATAGAAGAATTCAGGCAGCGCAACCTGAATAAGCCCTATGGCGACGTTTGGCATCTGTTGCGCGATCTGTCCTACAAAGTTCATCCCTATCGATGGCCAACTATTGGCCTGGTTCCAGAGCATATTGAAGATGCCACACTAACAGAAGTCAAGGATTTTTTTTACCACCACTATGCTCCAAACAATGCTGTTTTGGTGATAAGTGGTAATATAGGTTCAGTTGAAGCATTGACGCTGGCAGAAAAATGGTTCGGGGATATACCGTGGCGTGAAATCGCCCCATATACAGGCCGGCCGGAACCTGCACAGGAAATAGACCGTGAAATTACCGTCTACAGGGATGTGCCCATCGATACCTTTTATGTAAGCTGGCACATGAGCGGCCGTAATCAGAAGGGTTTCTACGTACTCGACCTCCTGTCTGACATCCTTTCCAATGGAAGCTCCTCCAGGTTTGAAGTGCACCTTGTAAAGGAGCAAAAGCTCTTCACCGAAGCGGATGCCTACCTGTCGGGGGAGAATGAACCCGGTCTCTTTGTGGCAACCGGGAAAGCAGCCCAAGGTATAGACATTGACCTGGCCAGGGAAAAAATGCTGGAGGAAATAATGATGACTGCAGAGACGACCATTACAGCCTATGAATTGGAAAAGGTAAAAAACAGGGTGGAGGCCGATTTACTGCTCAATGAGATAGGGTACCTGGAAAAAGCAATCCAGCTCGCCTCCTTCGAAATAATGGGAGATGCGTCAGAGATCAACTCCCAGGGCAGTAAATACAGGGATATTACAGCATCCGATCTTTTAGATTCAGCACAACAGCTTTTCCGAAAGGGGAACAAAAACACGCTGAACTATCTTTCCATCCAAAATCATAAAAAATGAGCCCTTTCAGAAAAATAGCCCCACCTGTACATTCGGTTGATAAAATTGATTTTATCGAACCTGTCCATCAGCTTTTGCCAGGTGGCACCTCATTTTTCACCCTTTACGGAGGTACACAGGAGGTGGTAAAACTGGACTTTAGTTTCAAGGCGGGAAACTGGTATGAATCCCGCAAACTTGAAAGCATGATGGCAGCAGGTATGATCTCAGAGGGAACAACAGGCAAAACCGCGCGCGAGATTGCGGACCGAATTGATTTCTACGGAGCTCAGTTCAGTTCTGTCCCATACTATGACAACAATTACATATCCCTTTTATCCTTAAAAAAGCATCTTCCCAACCTGCTGCCTTTACTGGCTGAAATAATTCAGGATGCTTCTTTCCCTGAACATGAATTTGAAATAAACAGGCAGAAAAGGAAGCAAAGGGCATTGGTCGACGCTGAGAAGGTCGGAATCGTAGCTCAGCGCAACTTCCTCCGGTCGGTGATGGGAGAAATCCATCCATACTCCCCGGTTGAATCCCCTGAAGCTTTTGAATCTGTAACACTTGATGGGGCGAAGCTCCATTACCACAGGCACTATTACTCCGCAAACGCAACACTTTTCGCTTCGGGGGACGTAGATGACGGGGTAACGAAACTGATTGAACAGAATTTGGGACATACATGGGGCACACCTTCACTGTTCACCGAACACCAACCTTTTTCACCCGGAAAATCCGGACAAAAAATATTCATTGAACGGGAAAATGCCAATCAGAATGCCATCACAATCGGCAAAAGAGTCCCTACACAGCATCACCCTGACTCTGCAGGACTGAAACTTTTAACAACAATTTTCGGGGGTTATTTTGGTTCCAGGCTCATGAGCAACCTGCGCGAAGAAAAAGGTCTGACCTATGGTATCCATGCCTCAGTTGCCTCTTTCGTCCGCGATGCCATTTTTATGATCCACGCAGAGGTTACAGCAGAAAAAACAGAGGAAGCCATTAGAGAAATTTTTCATGAAATGCAGCGGTTGTGTGAAGACCTGGTTCCTGAATCTGAACTTGAACCATTGCGAAGTTTCCTGCTCGGAAGAATGCTTGAGGATTTTGACGGACCCTTTGCACGAGCCCAGAGTTTTTCATCATTGTATGAGGCAGAACTGGAAGTAGGATATTTCAGCCATATCATCCACACCATCAAAACAACAACTCCTGAGCAGATCAGGGAGCTTGCCAGAAAATATTTTGATCCGGAAACCATGTGTACTGTCGCTGCCGGCAAACTCTAGCCACAGAATATCTTTTCTGCAGGGAGGATCTACTCAACATAGAACTTTCCCTGCCATGTATCCCTTTCAGCAAGAATCTTTTCCACCATAGCTACAAACTGGTAGTTTTTGATGTTCCACCTTGGGGCAATCAAAATGGAAGCGGGAGCAGAACTGACAAAACGCTGCACAATGATGCCGGGGGAAAGATGTTCAAGGAACCTTACCACCAGGTCCGCATATTGACCGGCATCAAATAACACGAACGAACCAGGGTCCTTTTTATAATCCGCTGCCATTCGTGTACCTGTGTGTATCTGAAGCTGATGGAGCTTGATACTATGGATCGGTAAGCCCGAAATTAATTGCGCGGTTTGCATAAAGTCCTTCTCTTCCTCACCCGGAAGCCCTAAGATCAGGTGTACACAGTTGTCAATCTTTCTTTCTGCAATTCTGTGAATCGCAGATAACGATTCCGATGCCGTGTGCCCCCTGTTGATCTTTTTCAATGTATCTTCCCTGAAACTTTCAACACCAAGTTCAACAGAAACGTAACATTTTTCGGAAAATTCCTGAAGCAGGTCAAGTATCTCTGAACTCAGACAATCCGGCCTCGTGGCAATGACAAGGCCAATCACTTCCGGCCGGGATAAGGCTGCCTCGTAGGATTGCCTTAGAATATCAACAGAGGCATAAGTGTTGCTATACGCCTGGAAATAGGCAAGATACCGCATAGTGGGATATTTGGCTGAAAAAAAATCAATCCCCTTCGCCAGCTGATCTGCAATATTTTGCGCTGTCCGGCAATAATCCGGATTGAAACTCCTGTTGTTACAGTAGGTACAACCGCCCTTCCCCCGGGAGCCATCCCTGTTGGGACAGGTAAAGCCTGCGTCGAGGGATATTTTCTGAACCTTCCCGTCAAAGGTTTTCCGGTAATAACCCGAATAATCGTTGTATCTCTTATCGCTGCCCCAAATGAATTCCAATTTGTCCATCCCCTGATTTTGGCGGTAAAATTAACAGGATCTTCAGATATTAATGAACATTACAATGTGAATAAATTTTGGAACTTCCCGGGTTACATGTTATTTTCATTTTCGTATATTCATCACATAGAAAAATTCGCCTATGTTAACAGCTGCAGACCAGGAACAAATAAGGGAAAGAGGAGGCAACCTGCCCGAAATACTCAACCAGATTTCGCATTTTAAAAGGGGTTTCCCATTTTTAAAAACTGTGGAGGCTGCCGGTATAGGAAACGGCATTGCCAGGCTTTCCGAAAGGGAATGCAATGAACTAATCTCCTTTTACGAATCCAGTCTGGAGCAAGGAACGGTTCCGGTAAAATTCGTCCCTGCATCAGGGGCTGCAAGCAGAATGTTTCAGTCACTTTTCTCTTTCCAGGAAGAAACCGGCACAAATGAGGAAGCAGAACTTCTCCTCGGAAAAGTTCAACACAATAGTGTAAGACTTTTCTTTGACAGGCTATCTGAATTTGCCTTTTATCCGCTTTTAACGGAAAAAACCGGATCCCTGCACGATAACAGGGGACAAATGAAATACACAGAGATCCTGCGTGATTTATTAACAGCTGATGGACTGAACTATGGCTTCCTTCCAAAGGGATTACTGGATTTCCACATGTATTCAGGTAACAGCCGCACCCCTGCAGAAGAGCACCTTGTAGAAGGAGCACTTTATGGTACAGATGCAAACGGAATAGTACGGATTCATTTTACTGTTTCTCCGGAGCATCTTCATCTCTTCAGAACCAAATGCGAAACAGCTGCTAAAATTCTGGAAAAGAGGTACGAAGTTAAATACGAAATCACCTTTTCCGAGCAAAAACCTTCAACCGACACCATTGCAGTCGATGAGAACGACGAACCATTCCGCACTACCGAAGGAAAACTGTTTTTCAGGCCGGGAGGCCATGGCGCCCTGCTGGAAAACCTGAATGATCTTCAGGCGGACCTGATTTTTGTTAAAAACATCGACAATGTAGTGCCCGACCGGCTTAAAGATGAAACCATAAAATATAAAAAAGCACTTGCAGGACTTTTGCTTCAATGCCAGCAAAAGGTCTTCAGAAACCTTGAACTACTTGAAAATCCGGAAAAACTGACAGACCAGCAACTTGATAACATGATGGAATTCCTTGAAAAGGAGCTGTCTACAAGACTGGACCCGGCAGATAAAATTACAGACAGGGACTCAAAGACCCGGTTCCTGACCGACAAGCTGAACCGGCCTGTCCGGGTGTGTGGTATGGTCATAAATGAAGGAGAACCCGGGGGTGGTCCCTTCTGGGCCCTTCAATCAGATGGCACGACTACGCTCCAGGTTGTTGAGAGCAGTCAGATAGACCTTAAGGATCCCCTTCAGGCATCCATCGCCAAGCGCTCCACACACTTCAATCCGGTGGATCTGGTTTGCGGGGTTAGGAATTACAAAGGCGAAAAATTCTATCTGCCTGAATTCAGGGATCCTGAAACAGGTTTTATTTCACTCAAGTCAAAAGACGGAAAACCATTGAAGGCCCAGGAACTACCGGGGCTTTGGAATGGCGCCATGTCCGACTGGATAACATTGTTTGCTGAGGTTCCACCTGTCACATTTAATCCCGTAAAAACGGTTAACGACCTTTTGAGGACAGAACATCAACCTCTTTAACCTTTTTATTAACTTTGCGCCAATCTTAAGAAGAATAGCATGATGTGGGAAGAGTCAAGGGATAATTTCGAAAGCAAAGAATTCTCCGGAGTTTTGAAGCGTTACAAACAGATGCTGACAGAACAACGTACAGAATTTTTTGATGTTTCCGATTTCGAATTCATTGCAGACCAATACATCGATAAAAGTCAATTTTCCAATGCCTTACAGGCTTGTGAAATTGCGCTCAGGCAACACCCTAACTCAACCATAGTCAGAATTAAAAAGGCGCAGATCTACCTTTCACAACTAAAATTCCCAAAAGCAATTCTCCTGCTCAAGGAATTGGAAGAGCTGGAAAACACCAATCCTGATGTACTGATGATGCTTGGTACCTGTCACAATATGAAAGGCGAACATCACCGTGCAGCAGAATATTTTAAAAAGGCGGAGAAATATGCCTTTGAAGACCGTGATGAACTGCTGTATAGCATAGGAATCTCATTCATTCAAACGGGAGCCTTCGACGAAGCATTAAGCTACCTGAAAAAAGCACTTACGGAGAATCCGGAACATGAGCCAGTGCTTTATGATCTTGCCTTTTGCTACGAAAAACTTGGGGATGACCAGAAAGCTATTGAATATTACAACAAATACCTGGATATTGATTCATTTTCGGAGTCTGCCTGGTACAATCTTGGAATTATTTACAACAGGCTCGAGGATTACGAACGTGCTATCAGTTCCTACGATTTTGCACTGGCCATTGATCCGGGTTACGCTGCAGCAATCTTCAACAAAGCCAATGCACTTTCCGCCATTGAGAATTTTCAGGACTCAATCTCTGCCTACAATGAATACCTGAATATTGACCCTGATTCAGTTGACGCCCACTTGTACCTTGCCGATTGCCATTTCCAGCTTGATGATTACGAGAATGCCGGCATCTGGTACAACAAAACCATACTCTTGGACTCTAATTGCTCGGATGGCTGGTTTGGTGCGGGGCTTGTAATGCTGATCAACGACAGGTCGGCCGAGGCAATTCCCGTATTTAAAAAATCCCTGGAAATAAATCCGGATTGTGCCGAATGCTGGAACGCTCTGGGAAAAGCTTTTGCTGCCCTGAACAACTTTAAGGAGGCGAAATCATCCTATACCAAGGCCCTGGAACTTGACAATGAAATTCCTGAATACTGGCTCTCCTATGCAGACCTGCTGTTTAACAACAACCTGTTTGAGGAAGCAGTACAAACCCTGGAGGATGCAGAGAATTCAGAAGCCAGGTGTGCTGCTGTAATGTACCGGCTGGCAGGCTTCTATATTTTTCTGGATAATTATGCCATAGCCAGTGAAAAGCTTGAAAACGCTCTTTCCGAGGATTATTCCATGCATCAGGAATTCCTCGAAAATTTCCCAACATTCCTCCTGATTGACTGGGTTACTGAACTAATTGAAAAATACGGCAGCCAAAGGAATGATGCATCCCTGGATTTGTAAGGCATACTCCACTTTTCAGGCATCACACGCCCCAAATTACTGAACATCAAAAACATGCGCAAATACGGATTGATAGGTTTTCCGCTGTCACACTCTTTCTCAAAAAGGTTCTTCACTGAATTCTTTGGCCGTGAATCCATTGATGCAGCATATTTCAATTTCGAAATCAGCGATATATCCATGATCCGGGATGTGCTTCAGGAAAATCCTGACTTGTCCGGATTCAATGTAACAATACCCTATAAACAGGCAATCATTCCATTTCTGGACACCTGCGACTCAAAAGCAGCAGCCATCAATGCAGTCAATACAGTGAAAATTGACCGTTCCAACGGAAAAATCAAGCTCCTGGGATTCAATACCGACCTTACCGGATTCAGAAATTCTATCACACCCCTTCTGAAAGCACAACACACCAAAGCCCTTGTCTTAGGTACAGGAGGAGCCTCCAAGGCTATCAATGCCGTTCTGGCTGAACTCGCTATACCAGTGCTGGTGGTATCCAGGGAGGAAAGGGCGGGAAACAGCGTGTCTTATGATCAGGTCAACAGGCAAATAATGGAGGAGCATACCGTAATCGTCAATACAACCCCTCTCGGTACCTATCCAAAAACCGAGGGGTGTCCTGAGTTGCCTTATCGCTTTCTCAACAAAAACCATCTCCTTTTTGACCTTGTCTATAATCCTCCCGTCACAAGCTTCCTTCAAAAAGGGATAGATTGCGGTGCTGATGTGAAAAACGGACAGGAAATGCTTGAATTTCAAGCCATGGCTGCGTGGGAAATCTGGAACAGCAAACTCATAATTCATAACTCATAACTCATAATTCATAACTCCCTCCCCGTATCCTATATCAACAAGGTACAAACCCTTAGCTTCCACACTTACACCGGCATCACAACGATTTCTCTTTTCTATGACAGACCTGAATCCCTGAATATCCATCTTACCCAGTCCAACCTCCAGTAATGTGCCTACGATGGCCCTGACCATGTTTCTCAGAAACCTGTCTGCACGGATGGTGAAAACCAGCTGATCTCCCCTTTCTTCCCAAAACGCACTCGAAACCAGGCAGACATTTGTTTTTACATCGCTTCCAAGCTTGCTGAAGCTGGTGAAATCGCTGGTCTCAAGCAGTACAAGAGCAGCCTTGTTCATCATTTCCACATCCAGATCACGATTCTCCTTCCCGGCAAAAGCAAAAGAAAAGGGGTCCTTCTTACGGCTGATGCAATACTGATATTCCCGGTAAACCGCATCGAAACGGGCATGGGCATCCGGCCTGACAGGAAAAATTTTCTGGACTGCTATATCATTAGGCAAAAGACAATTAAGCTTAAATATCAAACCTTCTGCTGCCATCTGCGAATGAATGGTGTCAAAATGAGCGATGTAGTATTTTGCATGAACACCGGCGTCAGTACGGCCTGCCCCGACGACCTGGGTTGATTCTCGTGTTATCTTTGAAATGGCGCTCTCCACCTCCTCCTGAACCGAACGTGCATTTTGCTGGGACTGCCAGCCGTGATAGTTTGTACCATTGTAAGAGAGCTGAATGAAATATCTCATATTACCCGAAATTAAGCAGAGTCACACTCCGGAAATTGCCACACAAATTACATACAAATTTCTCATAAAGCTACCATTTGCGGTATGACGTACAGAAAATTAAAATGACACCAACAGATGACACCCTGAGTGACCAGTCCCGGATAATCCTGAGGATGGAAGGAGTTGTCCGGGGGCTTCCTTTATAAATACGCTCATTTAACAGAATATGTGCAGGCTTGGGAACAATAATTGTGTTAATTTGTATATTATGTTATCCAGCGTGTTCCTATTTGATGCGGTTAACATTTTTTAATAGATTCTTAATTTCTTTTATACTTCAAAAGACTATTTTCGTAACCGTTTTAACAATTTAAATAACAATCATCCTTAAGATTATGGATCAAAAAGTAGATATTCGGGAGTTGAACGAACGCATCCAGCGCGAAAGCTCATTTGTAGATCTTATTTCAATGGAGATGAATAAAGTCATCGTCGGACAGAAGCACCTGGTCGAAAGCCTGATGATCGGGTTACTGTCTAATGGCCACATTTTGCTCGAAGGTGTTCCTGGTCTTGCTAAAACACTGGCAATAAACACACTGGCCCATACTATTGACGCAAAATTTGCGCGCATCCAATTCACCCCTGACCTGCTCCCTGCCGACCTGCTCGGAACAATGATATACAGTCAGAAAAAAGAGGAGTTCATGGTTAAGAAAGGACCAATTTTTACAAACTTCGTTTTGGCGGATGAAATCAACCGTGCTCCTGCAAAAGTTCAGTCTGCATTGCTCGAAGCCATGCAGGAGAGGCAGATTACCATCAGCGACCATACTTATAAACTAGATGATCTTTTCCTGGTAATGGCTACCCAAAACCCCATCGAACAGGAAGGGACCTACAGGCTGCCTGAAGCGCAGGTGGATCGTTTCATGCTGAAAGTTGTGTTGAACTATCCCAAAAAAGAGGAAGAAAAACAGATTATACAGCTTAACCTGCTCAAACAGTTTCCTAAATCAGAGGCTGTATTGAAACCGGCAGACATTGTGCGGGCCAGAGATGTTGTCAAGGAGGTTTACATGGACGAAAAAATCCAGAAATACATCATCGACATAGTTTTTTCCACTCGCGAACCTGCCGAGCACGGGCTTGCCAAATTCAAGGAAATGATCACATACGGTGCATCTCCCCGTGCATCAATCAGCCTCGCCCAGGCATCAAAAGCCTACGCCTTTATCAAGCGGCGCGGATATGTTATCCCGGAAGATATCAGGGCAGTATGCCATGATGTTCTTCGTCACCGTATCGGATTGAGTTATGAAGCAGAAGCAAACAACCTGACAGCTGAAGAAATTATCAGCGAGATCCTCAATACAGTAGAAGTGCCCTAGGCAAATTCTGGAGGATGAAATTTCAGGAATGACATTTCAAACGTATTAGCCCTAATTATCCCTGGTTTACAGGGAATTCCCAAGGATTTCGCGGACGAATAAAATTGTAATTGTGGAAGCAACTGAACTATTAAAGAAGGTCAGAAAAATTGAGATAAAAACACGGGGACTTTCCCGGAACATATTTGCAGGCGAGTATCACAGCGCCTTCAAGGGCCGCGGAATGGCTTTCAGTGAGGTCAGAGAGTACCAGTTCGGAGACGATATCCGCAACATCGACTGGAATGTAACAGCCCGTTACAGCCATCCATTTGTCAAAATATTTGAAGAGGAGCGTGAGCTGACGGTAATGTTGCTGATCGATGTGAGCGGATCCAATGATTTTGGTACAGTTGGCCGTATGAAGCAGCAACTCATAACAGAGATTGCAGCAATTCTCTCTTTTTCAGCCATATCAAACAATGATAAAATAGGTGTCATATTTTTCTCGGATCGCATAGAGAAATTCATCCCTCCGAAAAAAGGACGGACCCATACTCTCCGTATTATTCGCGAATTGATTGAGTACCAGGGTGAATCCCGCAAGACAAATCTTCCGCTCGCCCTGCAGTATCTTACCAATGCCATGAAAAGGCATGTAACCGCCTTCCTGATCTCAGATTTCATGGATCAGAGTGCAGGTATGGAGCAGGCGTTGTCAATTGCAAACAACAAGCATGATCTGGTTGCATTGCATATATACGATGAGCGGGAAGCAGAGCTTCCGTCAATTGGTATGATTAAGCTGAAGGATGCTGAAACCGGCGAGTACATATGGGTAGATACTTCCAGCAGCACTGTCAGGAAGAACTACATCTACCACTGGCTCAACTCGAAAAATGAGATGGAAACAATTTTGAAAAAATCCGGAATAGACTTTGTTAGCATTAATACCAGGGAGGATTACGTCAAATCTTTAGTTGCGCTTTTCAAGAAAAGAGAACACAAACTTTGATCCGAACTATGTTGAACATTTTTTGTCGAATAAAATACCCATCAAGATGATTTTCAAACCAACCGAAAATGAATATTTGGGTATTTCATCAGGCAATAAAAAACTGAATAATATTCTGATGAAACTGAAATACTTTCCATACTTCCTGATTCTGGTGCTATATCTCGGTCCCCTGCAGGCCCAGCAGGTCAAAGTCAGCACTTCGCTTGAGCAGGACTCCATATGGCTCGGAGATCAGATTAAAATGATAATTGTTGCAGAATATCCGGTCGGGACTGTTCTTACCTTCCCCCAACTGAAGGATAGCCTTGGCAATGGTGTCGAGATATTGACGAGGACACCTTCTGACTCTTCCAACCTGGGTAATGGTATTATTCAAAAACGCCAGGCATACCTGATAACCGCCTTTGACAGTGGTCCCCACCCAATCGCCCCATTCCTGTTCGCACTGAAAGGGAAAACTCCTCCGGATACGTTGCGAAGCAATCCGGCCACTTTATTTGTCAAAGTACCACCTGTCGATTTAAAGAAAGGATTTGCAGACATAAAAAAACCTTATGGGGCACCGGTAACATTCAAGGAAATTGCACCCTGGATACTTGGCATTCTGCTGCTGGCATGTGTTGTCTTCCTTATTATCTACGCTGTCAACCGCCGGAAGAAGAATATTCCCCTGTTCGCCATGCCCTCCAGGCCCAAATTGCCTCCCCATGTTATTGCCATCAGTGAACTGGATAAACTAAAGGAAGAACAGTTGTGGCAACACGACAAAGTCAAGGATTACTACACCCGTCTGACAGATATTATCAGGGTTTACCTGGAGGACAGGTACAATGTTCCGGCCATGGAACAAACTACCCATGAAATCCTGGCCGATTTTAAGGATGATAATTCTCAAATACAGGGTAAGCTATTTACAGGATTGGAGAAAACCCTGACTATCTCTGACCTGGTAAAATTCGCCAAGTATACCCCCCTGCCGGATGAGAACCATTACGTATTGGTACAGGCATATACCCTGGTAGATGAAACCAAGTCGGAGCCTGTCGAACCGGCAAAAAAACAGGTTGTTCAACCGAACACCGGGACCGATGAAAAGGTCATTCAGGATACCAATGATATAAATAATCAGCCATGAACAGCATAACATTCGCACGCCCTGAATATTTCTATTTGCTGCTTGTACTGGTCCCGCTGATTGGCTGGTACATCTGGAAACAGAAAAAATCCAGCGCCAGCATGAGAATTTCGTCCATTGCGCCCTTCAGGAAAGCTCCGAAAACATGGAAACACTATTTACGCCATGCAATCTTTGTAGCCCAACTCGCTGTTTTGTCCCTGCTGATTGCTGCAATGGCAAAACCTCAGTCATCAAGCAGCTGGCGCAACCAGACCATTGAAGGCATTGACATTGTCATAGCGCTTGATATTTCAGGCTCCATGCTTGCCAGGGATTTCCAGCCCGATAGGCTGGAGGCAGCTAAAAATGTTGCCAGTGAATTCATTGCAGGAAGAGAGTTCGACCGGATGGGTTTGGTCATATTTTCGGCAGAAAGCTTCACCCAGTGCCCTCTGACTACCGACCGTGCCGTTCTAATGAACCTGTTTAAGGACATTGAGAGCGGGATGATCGAAGATGGGACTGCAATTGGGCTGGGTCTTGCCAATGCGGTCTCCAGGCTGAAAGACAGCGAGGCAAAGAGCAAGGTAATCATCCTGTTGACAGATGGCGAGAACAACCGTGGAGAAATTGCCCCCATCACCGCAGCAGAAATTGCCAAGACATTCGGAATCAGGGTCTACACAATTGGAATAGGCTCCATTGGAACTGCGCCATTCCCGGTGCAGACACCATTCGGCATTCAAATGAGGGAAATCGAGGTTAAAATCGATGAAAAGACCCTCCAATCCATTGCAAAAATAACGGACGGGCAATATTTCAGGGCTACCAACAACTTAAAACTGGCCGAGATTTACAAGGAGATTGATATGCTGGAAAAGTCCAAGATCGACAGTAAAGAATTAAGTTCAAAAACAGAGGAATACAAAAGATATGCCGTTCCGGCACTTTTACTTGCCCTGGCACTGCTATTCCTCCAGCTTACATATTTTAGAAAATTACCATAACGCGCTGAAAATTAAACTTCATGGATTCATTCAGATTCGCTCATCCCGAATATTTCTATATCTTTTTGGTTCTGCCTGCGCTGGTATTCCTCTTTCTCTTTAACAGGATCCTCCGCACCAGGAAACTGAAAAGTTTTGGACAGCCGGAATTATTGGAACAACTTATGCCAAGCCTTTCAACCGGAAGGCCGGTCATTAAGTTCCTCTGCTGGCTGCTCGCCATAACCTGCCTCATAACAGCCCTGGCCCAGCCTCAGTTTGGTTCGAAACTGACACTTACAAAACGGAAGGGCGTCGAGCTCATTATTGCCCTTGATGTATCAAACAGCATGAAAGCCCAGGATATTAAACCCAACAGGCTGGAAAGGGCTAAACGTGCCATCACAAAACTGACCGACAGGCTTACAAATGACAAAATAGGACTAATTGTTTTTGCCGGTCAGGCCTATGTCCAGCTTCCGATAACATCAGACTATACTTCAGCCAAACTTTTCCTTGAATCAATAACAACAGACGTCGTGCCGGTCCAGGGAACCGCTATTGGAGCAGCTGTAGAAATGGGAATGAAGTCATTTTCACCAAAGTTCAAGGGAAGCAAGGCAATCATTGTAATCACTGACGGTGAAAATCATGAAGACGATGCTGTTGGTGCTGCAAAACAGGCCCTGGAGAAAGGGATTGTGGTACATACCATCGGAATGGGATTACCCCAGGGTGCTCCAATTCCTGTTTCGGCAGGTAGCAGTGACTTTTTGAAAGACAAATCGGGAAGCATTGTTGTTACAAAACTGGATGAGAACATGCTGACGAAGATTGCTGAGGCAGGTGGTGGTTCCTACATCCGGGCCACCAATGCAGAAGTTGGATTGAATAACCTGTTCAACGAAATTGAAAAAATGCAAAAAACCGAAATGGAATCCCGCGAGTATTCAGAATACAACGACCAGTTTCCACTTTTTCTGGCGCTGGCCTTTTTCTTTATTCTGCTGGATTTTTTGATATTGGACAGGAAGAACAAATGGCTAAAAAACTACCGGTTGTTTGGAAGCCGGAAATTATCATAATGAAATTGCCATGAGGAATAATTTCACAACAACCGAAAATAAATTAGCAGTAATTGATGCGCTGAACTTTGTTTCTTCGCGGCAACTTAAAAACAATATTGTAAACGCATGAAAAGTTATATCATATTAATTCTCACACTGGCAACCGCTACTGTTGCATTTGCGCAGAAAGAGCGTAAATTTATCAGGGAGGGGAATCAATTTTATGAAACCGGGTTAAAGGATACGGCTAAACTTGACACTGTCAATTTTGGAAAGGCTGAAGTTGCCTATCGCCGCGCTCTGGAAGTTAAGCCAGATGACCGGCAGTGGCAATTCAACCTGGCTGATGCACTTTACAAACAAAAGAAGGCAGAAGAATCTGCCAAAGAATTTGAAAACATCGCTGAAAAAACAGCTGTTCCGGTTGATAAGGCAAAGGCGCTTCATAACATGGGAAATTCATTCCTGGTTCAGAAAAAACTGGATGAAAGTATAGAATCCTATAAGAAGGCACTCCGCATAATGCCTCAGGACCCGGAGACCAAGTATAACCTTGCCTATGCCATGAAAATGAAGAAGGAGGAGGAAAAGAAAAAACAACAGGACAAGGATAAAGATAAGGATAAGGATAAGGACAAGGATAAAGATAAGGACAAGGACAAGAACAAGGATCAAAACAAGGATCAGGATCAGCAAAAGCAAAACCAGGATAAAAATGAACAGCCAAAAGACCAGCAACAACAACAGCAGCAGCAACAAAATAAAATATCAAAACAAAATGCTGAACAAATGCTTAAGGCCTTAGAAAATGATGAAAAACAAACACAGGAAAAAGTCAAAAAAGCTCAGGCACTGAAAGCTGAAAAACGCAATGTAGAGAAGAATTGGTAGAAGTTCAGCAACATGAATTTCAGAGGGTTGAAGCCGGAGGTGCTTGTAATGTTTTCATTTGGGTTGGTGATTTGATGTTCATGTCAATTTCACGTATTTTAGTTTTCTGGTAATGCAAATTATTTACCACTGACTTAGTAAGATAAAAAAAGAGTATATAGTAATGATTTTCAGGAAGATAAAACTCATTCTCATTGCCCTTCTGGTGACTGTGCAGGGCTGGGCTGCCGATAAGGTTACCTTCACCATGGAGGCGCCACAGGTTGTAGAATTGGGAGAGCAATTCAGGCTGGCCTTTTCTGTCAATGCAAAAGGACAGAACCTTAAGCTTCCAGAATTATCTGATTTTGAAGTTCTTATGGGGCCTTCGACGTCACAGAGCACCGCCTTCCAGATTATCAATGGAGTCAGTTCTCAGTCGGTATCATTTTCATATCTGTATGTACTGAGAGCCAGGAAAGAGGGGAAATTCAACATCAATCCGGGATCCATAACCATCGACGGAACTGAATACAAGTCCAACGCACAATCTGTTGAAGTGGTCAAAGGTTCGGCTAAGCCATCTTCCGGCGGAGTGGATACACCAACATTGACACCAGGCAGCATTCCTAAAAATGACCTGTTCGTAAAAATGAACCTGGACAGGAGGTCTCTTTACAAAGGTGAACACCTCACCGCTACCATTAAAATTTATTCAAAAGTTAACCTAAGCGGTTTTGAAGATATTTCAATTCCAAACTTTGAAGGATTCTGGGCACAGGACATACCACTGCCCCAGCAAATTTCCCTCCAGAGGGAAACATTCAATGGGGAGATTTACAATGTCGGAACCCTGAAAAGAACCCTGCTTTTCCCACAACAAACCGGTAATATCGCTATAGGTTCAGTAAAAATCGACTGCATTGTGCAACAGCGCGTAAAGAAATCCCAAAGTATGTTTGACGATTTCTTCGATTCATTTGCCAATGTAAAGGCAACAATTGTCAGTGAACCGGTTTCTGTCAACGTTCAGCCTCTTCCTTCGGCTCCGCCTGAATTTTCAGGAGCTGTAGGAAAATTTGACATCAGGTCGGCCATCACCTCTAAAAGCGTCAGGGAAAATGATGCCATCACCATCAAACTCGATATAAACGGGAATGGAAATATTAAGCTGATCAATCCGCCTAAAATATCTTTCCCTGCTGACTTTGAGGTATATGACCCCAAAACAAACAGCAATTTCAGTGCTTCGGATGCAGGCCTGGCAGGTAACATCTCCTTTGAATACCTCTTCCTGCCCCGGTTCGCAGGCACCTATACCATACCGGCAGTAAATTTTGTCTATTTTGACACTGCCTCAAAGAAATATGTTTCCAGGACCACCGAAGAGTACAAAATCAAGGTGGAGAAAGGAGACGGCACACGAAGCAACCAGACAGTCAATGCTGTTGCCAAGGAAAACATCAAACAGATAGGCACTGACATCCGCTTCATCAAAACCGGAATTTCCGCCCTAAACCCCAGGGGATATACCTTTTTTGGATCCTTTTTCTTCTATTTGCTGTATGCCGGTGGCATACTCGTACTCCTGTCCATTTACCTGCTTAACCAGAAACGGATCAGGGAGAATGCCAACGTTGCTAGAATGAAGAATAAAAAAGCCAGCAAAGTGGCGCTTAAAAGACTCAAAGAAGCAAGTAGTCACCTGCAGTCAAACAGTAATGAGAAGTTTTACGAATCTGTCACACGCGCATTCTGGGGTTATCTGAGTGATAAACTTACGATCCCTGCCTCCGAGCTATCAAGGGAGAAGGCATCTGAGGAACTGACGAGGCATTCCGTTTCCGCAGAGATTGTAGAACGATTTGTGAAGATTCTGGATACCTGTGAATATGCACGATTTGCACCCGGTGGCGGTTCATCAAAAATGCATGAATTGTTCACGGAGGCGACAGATGTTATGTCTGTGATGGAAAAAGAGATTAAGTAACCAGATTTATCAAAGACAATATGAAGACATTCATTCAAAGATACCTGCTGATTCTCTTGTTTGTTAGCAGCGGTCAGTTTGTCAGCGGACAAACTGCCGCATTGCAGGATTCACTGGTTAAAGGCAATCAGCTCTATTCATCCGGCAAATACAACGAGGCAGCCAAAACCTACGAGGATATTGTAGCCAAGGGATTTGAATCATTTGATCTTTATTACAACCTTGGCAATGCATTGTATAAATCCAACAATATTACCTACTCCATACTGAATTATGAACGGGCGCTGAAACTCTCCCCTACCAGCGAGGATGCCCGTTTCAACCTTGATATGGCTAAGCGCCAGGTTGTCGACAATATTGACCTACTTCCGGAACCCGGATTTATCAGGTGGTGGCATGAACTTATCAACTCCAACCCTGCCGACAGCTGGGGTATCCATTCTCTGGTGAGCTTCTTTTTGTTTCTTACCTGTTTTGCCTTGTTCCTTTTTGCCACAACCATCCGGAATAAACAACTTGCATTCTGGCTGGCAGTGGCAGCATTAGCCTACAGTTTACTTACTTTCTCTTTTGGCTCGTCACAACGCAGCAAACTCATACATCACAACAGCGGTGTAATCACTGAACGCAGTGTGCGCATGAAGGGTTCTCCGAGTGAAACAGGAACAGAACTGTTCATTCTCCACGAAGGGCTGAGTGTCCAGATAACTGATAAACTCGGCGACTGGATTGAAATAAGGCTGGCTGACGGAAACAAAGGGTGGATAAAAGAAAATGCCCTGATCAGAATCTGAGACAAAGGCTGCCAAAGTCATTGTCACCGGCAATGACGAATACCTGGCAAATCCATGGAAGCATCCCGGATTTTGCAATGCATCTTAATATTCTTTGGTGAATTCGCATATTCAAATTTAATACCCGGACTGTCATGAATCACTACCTTGATCTCAGCCATTCAATAACAAGCGAAATGCCCTGCCATGATGGCGACCCCCAGGTTATACTCCGGCAGTGTTCCACAGTGACGGAAGAGGGATATTCCAACTTTGTAGTCACTACCGGCATGCATTCGGGAACCCATGTGGATGGACCGATGCACCTTACGTCAAGCCTTGCCCGAATCGCAGAAATTCCATTGGAAAAATTTACCGGGACGGGTTATCTTGTTAATGTGTTTGGACAGAAAATAATTGAACTGTCCGACCAGGTGCTGGACCATATCCTCCCGGGTTCGATCGTTTTGTTTTACAGCGGTTTTGACCTCTACTACAACCAGAAAGAGTACTTCCTGTCCTATCCGGTACTGAGTGAATCAACCGCCTTGCTGCTGGTGAAAAAGAAAGTGAAAATGATCGGAATCGATTCGCCTTCGCCCGATTATCCACCCTATACCATTCACAACATTTTATTGACCAACAACATTCTCATTTTGGAGAATCTCACGAATCTCTCCTCGCTTCTCACTTACAGGGAATTTGAAATTATGGCTTTCCCCCTGAAAATAAGGGCAGACAGTTCACCTGTTAGAGTTGTGGCAAGAGTGACCCAATAATTTTTGATGTACCAAAAACCAGCACCCTAATCATCCATGAAAAAACTGAATCTGTTCCTTTTGTTTGCTGTCATGATTTATGCCAGCATTACAGTTTCCCAACCCTGGAAGCCGGCAGGAGATCATATTAAAACTGTATGGGCCCAGCAGGTTGATCCCCAAAATCCATTGCCCGAATATCCTCGGCCGATTATGGTTAGAAGTGAGTGGCAAAATCTGAACGGGCTTTGGGATTATGCTGTTTTGTTGAAAGGATCCGGACTACCTGAAAAATTTGACGGGAAGATTCTCGTCCCTTTTGCCATAGAATCGAGTCTGTCAGGGGTGCAAAAAAGAGTAGGACAGTACAACGAACTTTGGTACCAGAGAGAATTTCAGGTCCCTTCCGGATGGAAAAGCAAAAGAACAATCCTTAATTTCGGAGCCGTCGACTGGAAGGCTGACATCTGGATCAATGATATTAAAGTTGGGAGCCATAAAGGGGGATATACTGCATTTTCATTGGACATTACGCCCTACCTGGGTAAAGATTCTCAGAAAATTACAGTCAGGGTGTGGGATCCAACCGACAAGGGATTTCAGCCCCGGGGAAAACAGGTTGAAGACCCGAGAGGCATATGGTATACCCCTGTAACCGGAATATGGCAAACAGTCTGGATCGAAGCTGTCAACGAAAATTACATCACTGCTGTCAGGACAGTTCCTGATATCGACCGCAAAACCGTAGCCATCTCAGCCTCTCCCTTTGAGTTAATACAAGGGGATATCATGGAAGTAACAATTTTGGATGAAGGCAAACAGGTAGGATCCGGCAAGGCTGCAGCAGGCGAAGAGGCTTTGGTCACGCTGCAGAATATGAAATTATGGAGCCCGGACTCACCATTCCTTTACGATCTGAGTATTACCCTTACCAGAAACGGCAAACAACTCGATAAGGTTCAAAGCTATGTTGGAATGCGCAAAATATCTGCCAAACGGGATGAAAGGGGTATAGTTAGATTACAGCTGAACAACAAAGACTGTTTCCAGTTCGGACCCCTTGACCAGGGATGGTGGCCGGATGGATTGTATACGGCTCCAACTGACGAAGCTTTGCTGTACGATATCAAAAAAACAAAGGATTTCGGCTTCAATCTGATTCGCAAACATGTCAAGGTAGAACCTGCAAGATGGTATTACCACTGCGACAAAACAGGAATTCTGGTATGGCAGGACATGCCGAGCGGGGATGTCAGTCCGCAATGGCAGCAACGGAATTATTTCAGCGGCAAGGAACTGGAACGCAGTCGTGAGTCAGAAGATAACTTCAGGTCCGAATGGAAGGGAATCATCGATCAGCATCTCAGTAATCCGTGCATAGTCACCTGGGTTCCTTTCAACGAAGCCTGGGGCCAGTTTAAGACTGAAGAGATAGCTGCCTGGGTTAAAATGTATGATCCATCCAGGCTCGTCAATTCCGCAAGCGGTGGCAATTTCTACCCTGCCGGCGATATGCTGGATATTCATAACTACCCGGCTCCCGACCTTGCCATGTATGATGGAAAAAGATCCTGTGTACTGGGCGAATATGGCGGACTTGGACTTGTAGTTGAAAATCACTTATGGGTAAAAGACAAAAACTGGGGCTATGTCCAGTACAAAACTTCTGACGAGGCAACAAATGCCTACATTGAACTGGCGGAAAAATTAAAACCTCTGATTTCAAGGGGATTTTCAGCTGCTGTCTATACTCAGACAACAGATGTGGAAGTGGAAATAAATGGGCTAATGACCTACGACAGGAAAATAATCAAGTTGGATGAAGCGAAGATCAGTAAGATCAACAAGGAGATTTGCAATTCATTGAAATAAAAGGATAAGGGTTAAAGGACAAAGGGAGATCGCTGTAATCATCATGACACCTGGAAAAGGTATCTGTCAATGCCTCAAATTCAGGGGGATCTACCTTTATCCTTCCTACTGGATTCCTTTCATTGAGAAGGCAATCCTCTTGCGCTGGATGTCCACCTCAACTACCCTTACCTTAACATGTTGCTGAAGTTTAACAATCTCTGAAGGATCAGTGATAAACCGGTCTGCCATTTCGCTGATATGCACCAGTCCGTCCTGCTTGATTCCAACATCAACAAAAGCGCCAAAGCGGGTAATATTGGTCACAATGCCGGGAAGAACCATTCCCGCAATCAAATCAGTCATTGAAAAAATACCATCTGCAAACTCAAAATGCTTTATACCTGATCGGGGATCCCGGCCTGGCTTGGCCAGTTCAGCCATAATGTCGGTCAGGGTTGGAATGCCGACTTCCGTGGAGACATATTTTTTCAAATCGATCTTTGAGGTAAATTCCGTTTTCCCAATCAGTTCCTCCACCGGAAATCCAAGATCATTCGCAATTCCCTCTACAAGCTGGTAACGCTCAGGGTGAACTGCTGAGTTGTCAAGCGGATTTCCGGCACCAGATATCCTTAGAAATCCGGCACACTGTTCAAATGCCTTCGGTCCCAAGCGTGGAACCTTGCGCAACGCATCCCTGGACGGGAAAGGTCCATTTTCTTTGCGGTATTCAATGATATTTTGAGAGAGTGCAGGGCTGAGTCCTGATACATAATTCAGCAGGTGGCTGCTGGCAGTATTAAGATCCACACCTACCATGTTCACACAAGAAGCTACTGTACGCTCCAGTGAATTTTGCAGTTGCCTCTGGTCCACATCATGCTGATACTGTCCCACACCAATCGATTTCGGATCAATTTTCACAAGTTCTGCCAATGGATCCATAAGCCTCCGGCCGATCGATACTGCTCCCCTTACAGTAACATCGTATTGTGGAAATTCATCCCTCGCTGTTTTGGAGGCAGAATAGACTGAAGCGCCATCTTCACTAACCACAAAAATCTGCAAATCGCGGTCAAATCTCATCTTCTTGAAAAAACCCTCCGTCTCCCGGCTGGCGGTCCCGTCACCAATGGCAATTGCTTCAATCTTGTAACTGGCTATCAATGAGCTTATTTTTCTCATTGCCTGATTTACCTCTGACTGGGGTGGGTGTGGATAAATAGTTTCGTTGTGCAGAAGGGTCCCCTGTGCGTCAAGACATACAACCTTGCACCCTGAACGATAGCCCGGATCTATTCCCATTACTCTTTTCTGTCCCAGAGGTGAAGCAAGCAACAATTGCCTGAGATTTTCCGAAAACACCTTAATTGCCTCACCATCAGCCCTAAATTTGGATTCTCCGAAGAATTCTGTTTCCATGGAAGGTGCCAGCAGGCGTTTATAAGCATCCCTGATTGCAAGGGTTACCTGCTCACTGCTTTTATTGGCGGAGGTAACAAAATATTTCTCCAGCCTCCTGACGGCATTTTCATCATCCGGTGAGAGCGACAATTTCAGAAATCCTTCATTTTCGCCACGCCTCATAGCCAGGATCCGGTGAGAAGGGCATTTTTTAAGATATTCAGAGGATTTGAAATAATCGAGGTATTTTACGCCATCCTCTTCTTTCCCCTTGACCACCTTTGAAATAATCACTGCTTCATTGGCAAAGCAATTCCGTGCAATGTTACGGGCTCCCTTGTTCTCATTGACAATCTCTGCAATAATATCCCTGGCTCCTGCCAATGCACTCATGGCATCCGGAACCTGGTCGCCGACAAACCTCAAGGCCCTGATCTCTGGCTCTTTCTCATTCTGTTGCATCAGGATATCGGCGAGAGGCTCCAGTCCCCTTTCCCTGGCAATGGAAGCCCTTGTTTTCCTTTTCGGCTTAAATGGCAGGTATAAATCCTCAAGGTCATTAAGCTGGTAGCACTCTTCAATCCTGGTGAGCAAATCCGGAGTCAGGCAGTCCTGTTCTCCAATAGATTTCAAAATGGCCAGCTTGCGTTTTTCCAATTCAGTGAGGCGCTCATCTTCTTCTTTGATCCGGAGGAGGAACACTTCATCCAGGCTCCCGGTCATTTCCTTCCGGTATCTTGCGACAAACGGAACTGTTGAACCTTCATCAAACAATTTTAAAACATTAATTACCTGATACTTATCGACACTAATGCATTCAGAAATCAGCTGAATGATCTTTTCATTTCTCATAATTGCAAAGTTAAAAGAATCATTTGCATTTCATCTTTTCAGCTTGTCGTATCCTGTTTGATTTTGTCAGTATCATCTGGAGTATCCCCTTCAATATCATTATCTCCTGATTCCATTCTCCATTCTGCATCATCCGCCTCATCCTCCTCATCTGCTTCATCAACCTGCTTCAAAGGGGCACTGCTTCTGAACAGCCAGGCAAGCAAGAAGCCTGACACGCCTCCCCACAAATGTGATTCCCATGAAATTTCAGGTTTAAGTGGAAAAATCCCCCAGAACAGGCCACCATATAGAAACGCCACGATCAGGGAAATGGTCAGCAGCCTTGTATTGCGACTTAATACGCCACTTAGAAACAGAAATGCAGCAAGTCCATAAATAATACCACTTGCACCAATGTGCAATGCCTCACGTCCACCCAACCAGACCAGTAATCCGGACAAGACATAAATAAGCAGAAAAATCGTATATGCTGAATTCCTGTAAAAAAAGAACAGTGAAAAAGTGAGGATGAACAGTGCCGGGGAATTCGCAGCCAGATGTCCAAAGCCGGCATGAATCAATGGAGAAAAAAGAACGCCCTTCAGGTGATATGGGTCACCCGGGAGGATCCCCAGTCCAGAAAGATCAATTCCAAATTCAAATTCAACAAGTTTAATCAACCACAACACGACAACCATCACGGATGAAACAAAAAAAGCATGCCAGCCAATACGTTTTTCAAAACTGTAATGCTCATCAGAATATTTATCTGGATGGTATTGTGAAAAAACTCGCATTTATCAAAGTAATCAGTAGAGGTGCCAGTATGAAACAATGAAATTCTTAGGAACGAAATATAGTTTTATGATAATCAGAAATATATAATACCTGAAAAAATATTTTTTTTGGCTACATCCGTTTTTTTAATTCCGATACTAAGTTAGCAGATACTTTAATTCCATTTATTATACATAACTTAATTATGCTTATGTCTTGGATAATAATAATATCGCCTGATTTAAATCTAATAATTTATTGTAATTATATTTAACTGTATCGTCATTTAATAATTATAACTATATTTAAATCGTCGAAAATCCCTAAAAAATTATTTATGAGTGCTCAAACAATCCTGGTAGCTGAAGATAATAAACTGGTCTTGGAAACCGTCGCTTTTAGGTTGCAAAAGGAAGGTTATGAAGTTGTTAAGGCGATAGATGGCAAGGAATGCTGGGAATTTCTGCAACAGAACAAGTTCGATCTGTTAATTACGGATCTATTTATGCCATTTTTAAGCGGTCATGAAATCATTGCTGCAGTTAGGAATGACATGAAAAGCAATCTTCCGATATTGGTTTTATCCGCAGCCGGCGCTGAAGAAACAGTTCTTAAAGCTTTTGAACTTGGTGCAGATGACTACATGATTAAGCCTTTCAGCATAAGTGAACTCTCAATCAGAGTTAAAAAGATTATGGCACAACGCAAATAAGAACCGGGATTGACAATGAATCCTGATTTCCTTTTTCAGCTTTTCATAATTCTATATCTCTTAGTATAAGTCCAGACAATCAACTATATAAATAATTTTAAATTATTTCTTAACCTAATGAACTTAAAATATATCATAGTTGTCTTCATAATGGTCTTACCGTTTTTTAGCTCAGGAGCCGGATTCGCAGGAGTAGATTCTGCCAGCTCGGAAGGTAAAAATGGATCAAGTCCCGACTCTGCAGCATTGGTCCAGCCACCTGTCCAACCGATAGAAAAAGCCGATAGTTCTGAAAATGCAGGATCAATTTACTACATCGACATAAAGGAAGACAGGGCGATCAATAATTACTTTACAAGGCATTATTTCACTACCTACACCAACAAAGGTTTCAGAAAAACCCTGATTGACAAAGGGAATGAACAATTGCCCAAGCCACTTGCAGCACTTTATACGCGCATTATTGACAAGGCCTTCCGGTTTCCGTTTGTGGTCTTCTTTCTTGCTGTTATAATCTTGCTTATTATCAATGTTCTGACTGTAATTGTCATCCTGTTCGTCACCAACCTGATCATGAATATGCGTGCCAGCAGGAGGGTAAAACTCAGGGATCTGTATGAGAAAATACTGACAGATGTGATGTTGCAGGTAATCGACACGAAAGAAGCAGTTGAACAGCTCTCGAAAATCAAGATCAAGAATAACAACAACCTTCTGATTGAGGTTATGATGGATTTCCAGAAAAGTTTCCGAGGCGATGCAGACAGGCAGCTCATTGAACTTTACGAGGAAAAGAAGTTAGGGAAAGTTTCTTACGACAAGACTTTTTCTTCCTCGTTCTACAAACAGGTGATGGGGCTCCGTGAACTTGCAAACATGCATCCCGACCAGGCGACAGAGATGATAGCTTCCAGGCTTAACGAAACCAACGATATTGTCAGGACCGAAGCCCAGATTTGTTACCCTTATGTCAACACAAAGAATCCTTTTGAATTCCTGGATATCTTGGAAAAACCATTTTCAAGATGGGCTCAGCTAAACATCTACTACTATATCAAGATCCATGAGTTACCGGTTCCATCCTTTGACAAATGGCTGAAATCCGATAATATTAATGTGGTGAATTTTTGTATCCTGATGATTGCACTCTTCCAGCAGCGTGAAAATTCAGGGGAAATAATTCTCTTGCTCAATGCACCGGACGA
This sequence comes from uncultured Tangfeifania sp., assembly GCA_964506325.1. GTDB lineage: Bacteria > Bacteroidota > Bacteroidia > Bacteroidales > Prolixibacteraceae > CAINVV01. Next base: position 8,317 of record CAZDLO010000004.1, on the reverse strand, counting down.
ATCAACAAGGCGCGAAGCTATCAAGGCATGCAGCGATTTGGATCTGTTTGAAAGTAAGACCGTCCTAAAAAAATCATTTTCCAATGAGACCTTAAAAAATCAGCTGGAAATTCTAAAAACATTGAAAAATATTGGAGACGATACTGACATGCCATTCCTGGAGGAAATACTTCAGAGTCAGGAGAAATCATTGCGGCTTGAAACCTGCCGTACAATATACCAGATCAGTGATGCTTCCAGGAAGCACCTGGAAGAACTCAATCAATCGATGAACTTCGAACTTACTCTTTATATTGCTCATATCAAGGATTCAAGAAACTAAGACTATGATATTACATCTTATCTCAACACTGCTTGAAACATTCATATTATTTTACGCCATTGCGATTTTTGCAATATATTTTTTCCTGTCTATCGTTTCCGGTAAGGAGTTGGTGAAATTCTTCAATTCTGAAAAAATCACCAACTACGATGCCATCCTATCGTCTCCTTTTGCTCCGACAATAACGATTATTGCGCCGGCTTTCAATGAGTCGCGAACCATAGTAGGCAATATACGTGCATTGTTGTCACTTTACTATCCGAATTTCGAGATCATCATTGTAAACGATGGCAGCAAAGACGATACATTGGAAAAATCCATCGAGGCCTACGATCTCGAGAAAGTTCCCTATGTCGTTGATTACAAAATTGAAACAAAACAAATTGTTGACATTTACAAATCAAAGAAGAAGGCTTTCAGCAATCTAACCGTCATTAATAAAATCAACGGTGGTAAAGCTGATGCATTAAATGCAGGGATTAACATCTCCAAAGGCCAGTATTTCATTGCCATTGACGTAGATTCCATCATTGATCCGTATGCACTTCAGAAACTGGTCCTCCCCTACATGACCCATACCAAAGACAGGGTTATTGCAGTTGGTGGAGTAATCAGGATTGCCAATTCATGTGTTATCCGGGATGGACAGCTCGTTGAAATCAATGTCCCTGATAAGTTCCTTCCCCGCTGCCAGGTTATTGAATACAACAGGGCATTTCTACTCGGCAGGCTGGCATGGAGCCGTTTGGACGGCTTGTTGCTCATCTCTGGTGCCCTGGGGCTCTTCGATAAGGAAATCGCTATCGAATGTGGCGGATATCTGACCAAAACCGTTGGTGAGGATATGGAACTGGTCGTTCGGATGCGTAAGCACATGGCAGACCAGGATCAAAAATACAAGGTAGTTTATATTCCGGAACCTCTCTGTTGGACAGAGGCTCCATCCGATGTTACAATTTTGGGAAGACAGCGTAACCGCTGGACCCGTGGAACGATTGATACTTTATTCCTCCATAAGGAAATCTTCCTCAACCCCAAATACGGCGTCATGGGTATGCTTTCTTATCCTTACTGGGTCTTTTTCGAATGGCTGGCGCCCCTGATTGAGACTGCAGGTATACTCTACTTCATTCTGATAGCTTTATTTGGATACCCCAACTGGACATTCTTTACCGTTACACTATTCTTTGTCTATTTCTTTTCGGTATCGTTCTCAACCTTTGCAATTCTGTTCGATCATCTTATCTTTCACCGCTACAGTAAAAAATCGATGATTTTCAAACTGCTGGTTACAAGCTGGATCGAACCGTTCCTATATCACCCAATGATCACCTACTGGGCCCTTCGCGGTAACTGGGATTATTTTATCCGCCAAAAGAACGGGTGGGGTAAGATGACTCGCCAGGGCATATCCGAAGATGAAATCCGAAAGAGAACTGCTATGCCCTGAACTTTACAGGAAGACTGGCAGTATCAGACAAAAAGGGGGCAATGCCCCCTTTTTGTCTGATACATGTTTTTTACGACAACCCTGTCAACAAAAATATGTGATCTACCCTATTGCCAAAGGTTTTTCAACTTTTTCCTTCAGCAGCGCAATGGCAAATACATCCCCCACATTCCTGACAAAATGGAAATCCAGACCTTTCAGGTAGATTTCATTGATCTCTTCTAAATCCTTCCTGTTCATTTCCGACAATATTATCTCCCTGATGCCAGCTCTTTTGGCAGCAAGAATCTTCTCCTTGATACCGCCAACAGGAAGAACTTTTCCTCGCAGGGTAATCTCTCCGGTCATAGCCAGATTCTTCTTCACTTTTCTTTGGGTAAATGCTGAGGCAAGGGCGGTTGCCATGGTGATTCCGGCTGAGGGACCGTCCTTTGGAATTGCGCCTTCAGGAACATGTATGTGAACATCCCACTTGTCAAAAACTTCATTCCCGATTCCAATTTCTGCTGCGTGTGACTTTAAATATTCAAGTGCAATTGTTGCCGACTCTTTCATCACATCTCCAAGGTTACCGGTAATGTTAAATTTCCCTTTCCCGGCACTTAAACTGGTTTCAATATAGAGTATTTCCCCACCAACGGATGTCCAGGCCAAGCCTGTTACTACACCTGCATAATCATTTCCCTCATAACTGTCTTTGGTATACCTGGGAACACCAAGATAACTGCGCAAATCTTCTGCGGTGATCTTTTTTTGATATTCAGTGCCGGTAACCACCTTGCGGGCAACCCTGCGGACTACCTTGGCAAGCATTTTGTCAAGTTCCCTTACTCCTGATTCCCTTGTGTAATTTTCAATAATCCGGACAAGTATATCGTTGGAGAAGGTTATGCTCTTTTTCGCCATGCCATGATTTTCCAACTGACGTTTGACCAGGTGCCTCCGGGCAATTTCCCTCTTTTCCTCCATAAGATATCCACTCACGTCGATCAGCTCCATGCGGTCTTTCAGCGCAGGATGAATGGTCGACACTGTATTGGCAGTAGCAATAAACAGGACCCTGGAGAGATCAAAATCCACATCAAGGTAATTGTCATGAAATTCAATGTTTTGTTCAGGATCCAGAACTTCAAGGAGAGCTGAAGCAGGATCGCCGTGAAAATCTTTGGAAACCTTGTCTATCTCGTCCAGAATAAAAACAGGATTGGATGTTCCTGCCTTGATAAGGTTCTGAATAATCCTTCCGGGCATGGCCCCAATGTATGTTTTGCGGTGTCCGCGAATCTCCGATTCATCGTGCAAACCCCCAAGGCTCATCCTGATGTACTTTCGGCCAAGCGCTGAAGCGATGGAACGGCCAAGCGAGGTTTTACCAACTCCGGGAGGTCCATATAGGCAGATTATCGGAGATTTCATATCTCCTTTTAACTTTAGTACCGCCAGGTGTTCCAATATCCGTTCCTTGACGTTTTCAAGGCCGAAATGATCATCATTGAGAATCTTCTCAGCATGATTAAGATCAAAATTGTCCTTTGTATATTCGTTCCATGGCAGATCCAGAATTGTATCCAGGTATCCAATCTGAACAGAGTATTCACCTGCGGCAGGGTTCATGCGCGACAGCTTTCCCAGTTCCTTCTCAAAGAGTTTGTGAATTTCATCATTCCATTTCTTCAGGGCAGCTCTTTTTTTCAGCTCTTCGACTTCCTGCTGAACAGGGCTGCCTCCCAGTTCATCCTGGATGGTTTTTATCTGCTGGTTTAGAAGGTATTCCCGCTGTTGCTGATCCATATCTACCTTAACCTTCTGCTGTATATCCTTTTTAAGCTCCAACATCTGAACCTCTCTCATCAAATGAGAGAGCAGTTTGGTGCTACGGTCCCTTATATCGTTACGCTCCAGCAAATCCTGCTTTTCTACAGTACCAAGATCAGTATTGTTGCAAATAAAATTAACCAGGAAAGTTACATTCTCAATATTCTTTACGGCAAACTGGGCTTCCTGGGGAATGTTCACGGAGGATTTTACAATTTTAAGTGAGAAATCCTTCAGTGACTCAACTATCGCAAGAAATTCGTGGGATTTTGTCTCGGATACAGCTTCCAGATAAGGTTTTACGCCAGCAATCAGGTAGGACGGATGGTCGACCAGGTTTTCAATGATGATTCGCTTTTTACCTTGCAGGATCACAGTAGTGGTGCCATCAGGCATTTCAAGGATTTTCAGAATTTCTGCCATCGTCCCAATGGTATATAGATCCCCCAGCGACGGATCTTCAATCTGACCATCCCGCTGGGCCACAGTACCCACCATTTTAGAACCACTGTAGGCCTCGCGCACAAGATTCAGGGATTTGGACCTCCCGACACTGATTGGCATCACAACACCCGGAAAAAGAACAGCATTCCTTAAGGGAAGAATGGGCAGTACCTCCGGGACATTTGCAAAGAATATTTCATCATCATCACCATCAGCAATAATTGGGTAAAAGTCCTGTTGGTCTTCATCCATACTTGAAAATATAATGGAGCCCCTATTTCTGTTTCTTGAGTTATTCATTGGTATAAAATTTGTTCTTTAAAGGCCAAATGGAAACGAAGTTCAGCGCAGCTAATACCCTTGGCCTCATTTTCGGTTGGTGTGAAAAACCACTCCGGGGTATTTCATCTGTTGTTATTTTGCTTTCAGTATAAGGAGGAACAGCATGTGAAAAAACAATTGAATTTCCTGTTTTTGCCTGATACAATGGAGATTCACATATTATTTCGACCTATGACAAATTGTCGGAATTCAACTTCAATTCCGGACTGAATGATATCAGGCAATAGTCGTGCCAAACATTTCCTTCCCTCCTGTTCTATAACGACAAAAGGACAACCACTGTTTCATCCGGTTGACCAAAATATCAGTTACTATTCTCCGGATTGGTTAATCATTCTATTTTAGAATATTGAACCCTCCTGGAGCCGGCACACAACAAAAAAGCCCCGCATCTCGAAATACGGGGCTTCTCAACACAAATGCAAAAAACTAAACTTTGCGTTTGTCCATGTGTTTCTGGTAGCGGTTCATGAACTTGTCAACACGACCTGCGGTATCGACCAATTTCATCTTACCCGTATAAAACGGATGAGAAGTATTGGAAATCTCCACTTTCAACAATGGGTATTCAACACCTTCAATTGTAATGGTTTCTTTTGATGCAGCAGTTGATCTGGTGATAAAAGTATGCTCGTTTGACATATCTTTAAAACAAACCAGCCGATAGCTTTCCGGATGTATTCCCTTTTTCATGATGCTTTTTTATATCTTTAAATCTTCTTCGTTTCTTTATTTACGGGTTGCAAAGATAAGGATAATTCGTATATCTGCAACAGATATCAGAAAAGTTTTAAACAATTCAGGAGTTTTTTTATCCTTTTGTTGCCTCATTTACTTTTGGTTCTGGTTTGGCGCACTTGTTACGTTCCTCCCGCAGTAATCTTACCTCTTTCATCAACATGGGAGCACGCTCAAAGGGCATGGTCTTGTCGAAGAGGTAACGCATGGTATAATGGGTTTTGGTATGCTCCCCTCCAACGGCAACATACATGGCCACCATTTTGGGGTTAAAGTCGCCAGCCCAGGAAAGCTCTACCTCTTTGTACCAGGGCTTCCTTTTCATTATTTTGTCCAGATGCCAGAAAACTGCCGACTCAAGTCCGCTACCCTGAAACCTGGGAACCACTCCCATAACCAGGATCCTGGTTCTTGTAATATGGCTCATCTTTTTATGCCAGTACAACTTTACCAGGTTCCATAGGGTCAGTTTACCATCAATCTTCGCCAGCAGCTGGTTCCAGTCGGGTATCATTCCAAAAAACAGCACTGGTTCATCCTCATGATAAGCAAACCAAATGAATTCTTCGTCTGCGAGAAGCTTTGCAATTTTCATCATCCCCCGCACATCATCCAGGTCTACATCCTGGTGATTGTCGTGTTTTGCCCAGGCTTCCTCATAGATATGCCTGAACTCTTTGAGGTGTTGCTCCATCTGACTGAACCTGACGTGTTCAAACCTGAATTGCGGCTTGTTGGCGACCCATTCTGCTATTTTCCAGAATCGCTCCGGGAAAGGCTTTGAGCGATCGAGGTGATAGGTATATTGTTCAAAATATACTTTAAACCCGTAGGACTCAAACAAGGAAAGATAATATGGTTTATTGTATGGCATCCCAAATCCCTGGGGCATAAAGCCCTTCACAAGAAGGCCCCAGTTAATTAGATTTTCACCAAAATTCACCGGACCATCCATGGCTTCCATTCCTTGTCCTGCCAGCCACTCTTTTGCCGTGTCAAATAACATAAATGCAGCTTTCCGGTCATTTACACATTCAAAATAGCCGATACCTCCGGTAGGCTGTCTGAAAGAATAACACTTTGCCGTATCATAAAATGCACCTATCCGGCCAATGGCCTTGCCTGTTTCATCCTTCAGAATCCATCTTTTGCCGTTACCATGTTTGAAAAAAGCATTCTTTCCAGGATCAAAGGCACTGTCAGCCATGGCTTCCAATGGTGTAATCCAATTCGGATCATCCTGGTAAATCAAATGTGCCACTTTATGAAATGCTGCAACGGAAGGTTTATCCCCTACTTCAAATACTTGCATAACAGTTGAAGAAAAAATTTAAAAGTTTCAGGATCGCTTCATTACCAGTTCCTTAACAGCATCGCACTCCAATTGATCAATCAGTTGCTCTGCATTTGAATGAGCCTCATCAGAAGCCAGGGTTTGAAGCAGGTATGCCTGTTTTAGTGCAGTCTCGTACAACTCGGGATTGCGCATGGCAATTTGTACAAAAATCCGCCTGAAAACCAGCGAAAGCTGCGCATCTTTAGCCAGTGGCGGAAACAATTCGAGGAACTGCTCAAATCGTTCATTAGTGGCCATTTTGTCTGTCAGTGCGAGCCGGCCCATCATCAGCAACCCGGTTATCTTGATCAGTGTTTTTTTGCTCAGGCAATACTCAACCGCCTTTTCATAGGCAAAAGGTGTTTGGGAGAAAAGATTCATGGCTGCCTGTTCAGCAATCTCGATATGTTTGATCTGTTTAGCCCAGAAATCCATTTGATTTTCAGTAATCTCGTGAGGTTTTTCGAGCAGTGTAGCCAGGATCATGGTTTCGCGCCATTGCTTGTTCCACAACTTAAGTGCCAGCAAATGATCCTGTCTGTATCCCTCTGCAAGTTGCCTCAGGGATATGACGGATGCACCAAGGTTGAGTTTATAAACAACACCTCTCTGAATCATTGATTCAGATACCGGTCCGCTTTGTAATAGCTTTAACTTCCTTAATATCTCCCGGTAGACTTTTTCTGAAACAGGATTATCGAGTAAATATTCCATCCAGTAAATTTATATCTGAAGATAACAAAAATAACATCTTTATTTTGTCTAATCGAAAAACAGCCCTATATTTGCCGACGAAACACGGTGGATGTAGCTCAGTCGGTTAGAGTAGTGGTTTGTGGTACCATTGGTCGTGGGTTCGAATCCCATCTTCCACCCGAAGAAAAGCCCATGATGCATGAACGATGCATTTGGGCTTTTCTTATTAGATAGATTTTTAATACTTTAACCCAAAGATAAAACTGCCTGTTCATCCTTGGAATTACCCTGAAATTTCCCAGGTAGGAAGTACTGATAACGGGTATTAAATCATCAGATCCGTCTGAAAAAAATAAAAACCAATGTTTGTGAAATGAGTCCCGGCTGCCGGGCTGAATTCCGTCCGGTGAAAAATAAAATACATCCCCATGAAAACTACCAATTTCCGCTTTTTCATTTTCCTGAACCTGATAGCATTCTCTTTTACAACAACAATGGCCAGGTCAGCCTTCCCCTCGGATCCTGAAGGGGCAGCCCTTATTCCAAAGCCCGTCTCGGTCAAACCAGGCAATGATTTTTTTGAACTGAAAAACAATGCAATTATCAAGATTGCAGATGGCAACCCTGAGCTGCAGAAAGTAGCCCAATATCTTACTGAGAGAATTAACCCTGCTACTGGCTACAATGTAACGGTTCAGTCGACCGGAGATGCTCCGACAGCCAACTGTATCCTGCTTGAAACAAATGCCTCAGATGAGCAGCTGGGGACGGAAGGATATATCCTTGCCTGCAATACCGACAATATCAGGCTTACTGCCAATACGGCTGAAGGAATTTTCAGGGGCATTCAGACACTTCGCCAGCTGTTACCTCCTGCCATTGAAAGCGATGTCAGGCAGGAAGGCCCATGGAAAGTACCTACCGGGACCATTCGTGACTATCCCGTCTATTCCTACCGGGGTGCAATGCTCGATGTGGCAAGACATTTCTTCGGAACAAAAGATGTCAGGCGTTTCATTGACCTGATTTCTGCCTACAAAATGAATTTTCTCCACCTCCACCTCGCCGATGACCAGGGTTGGAGAATTGAAATAAAATCCTGGCCTGCACTTACCGAAATTGGCAGCACAAAACAGGTGGGAGGCGGTAAAGGAGGTTATTATTCCCAGGATGA
>CAZDLO010000003.1:0-94011 GCA_964506325.1 uncultured Tangfeifania sp. | reverse complement strand
TGGATAATGAAGAAATCAGGGAGATGCTTGGGGGGAAGCAGCCTTTTTCAATTGGCAAAACATGACCATGCCTGCACTCAGTAATGATAAATACTGCCGCATTGTACGAGGGAGATGGTTTTTCCCTTTCATTGCCAACAATCAGCAACAACCAGGCGTTTTAACATCGGCAGTACCATACTTAATGGCAAAGTTTTGGATTGTCCTTTCATCGCCAATAGTGGAATTCAACAGGAAGTTGGGCCTTTTTTTCGATATAACGAACAGTCAATGTTTTTGGCAACGCCTATAATATTCGGTTATATTCCTGAAATTCAGCGCTCTAAAAATTATTGATTCATGCCGGGCAATTTTGTTATGAACTGCATTATAAATTTTATATTGCAATCCGAATTCTTGTTTTAACTACTACATACTACAAACATGTTTAACAAAATCTTTCAGGCATTTGTATTGTCTTGCCTCGCATTTGCTGGTCACAGCCAAACTCCTGACATTTACAGCAGCACATCCCCATTCATTCAGGAAACCCATATAGCCTTCCCGGTAGGTTCCGGTGCTCTTGCCAATGAAGTCAGGGGCATTGCAGTGGATACGCAGCAAAATACCTGGATCGCCACAGCGGCCGGGATTTTCCGGAAACAAAGCGACTCGCGGAAGTGGGAACCGGTAATTGAAGGTGATGCCAGGGGACCTGCCTATGCAGTGGCTGTTGCAGATGATGGTTCCATTCTGCTGGGAACATGGGATGGGCTTTACACCTACCGCAACGGGAAACTAAAAAAGGAGAATGGCTTGAAAGCTCCAATATCAGTTATTTGCACCAGCAAAACTGAGAGCTATGCCCTCGGCCCCTATGGAATCTGGCAAAAGAAAGCGACCGGCTGGGAACTCCAGGATTATCGGATCTCCAAGGCTGTAAGGGATGCCATTTCAGACAAGGATGGAAATCTCTGGGTTGCGACGGATATAGGCCTTTACAAGTGTAAAGATGGGAAAACCGAGCTGTTCCAAAGTACCGATGAGCTGCTCAGCGGGTATGCGAAATCCCTTTCATTTGCCCCTAACGGTGATTTATGGGTTGGTGTCATGGGAGGTGTTTCCATCCGCAGCAATGATAAACTGATCAAAACCCTGACTCCCAAAGAAGGCATTCCCTCCTCCATGGTTCATTGCATAAGGCAGTCGCCGGATGGCACCATGTGGGTCGGTACAGAAGTTGGTGTAGTGAGGTACAATCCTGACTATACCCATTCACTGCGATTCAGCAAAAGATGGCTGTGCGACAACGAAGTAAACGCCATAGCCTTTGACAAGGAGGGCAATGCCTGGGTGGGAACCGGAAAAGGTGTTAGCCAGATCTGCCGGCAGACTACTACACTGGCCGGCAAGGAGCAGAATTATTACAGCCAGCTGATGAAAAGGCACATGCGACCGCCCTGGACGTGTGGCATTCTTCGCCTGGAAGTGGCGGGTGATACGTCGACCTGGAGAAATTCTGACGATGATAATGACGGGGAATTTACCGGGGGATATCTTGTCATGGAAAGTTTCAGGTATGCCGTAACCGGGGATGAGGATGCCAGGGTAAAAGCACGCAAGGCCTTCGATTTCCTTTGCCTGCTCCAGGAGGTAACCGGAACGGAGGGTTTCTTTGCACGGTCGGTCGTACCGGTCGACTGGAAAAAAGTGAATGACCCCAACAGGACCTATAGTGCAAAGGAGATTTCTGAGGAGCTGGTACTGGACCCGAGATACAAACCTGTGGAAATGCGGTGGCGGAAATCCGCAGACGGAAAATGGCTATGGAAAGGTGACACCAGCAGTGATGAAATGGACGGACACCTTATGAGTTACTTTTACTATTACGAATATGCCGCCAATGCTGAAGAGCGTGTTTTAATAAGAAAACATGTCAAAAAAATCATTGACCGCCTGATGGAAACGAACTACAACTTTGTGGACATCGATGGCAAATATACGCACTGGGGAGTTTGGTCGCCCGATCAGCTGAACAGGGATCCGGACTGGGCGCCGGAAAAAAGTCTCAATTCGTTTGAATTGCTGGCCTACCTGAAACTTGCCAGTCACATCACCGGCGAGGCAAAGTACGAAAAAGCATACCGTCATTTAATTGACAAGGAAGATTATTTAAAAAACGCCGGCCTGCTGAACAAGAAGAACCCTGCCTGGCAGATCTATTTCGACCGCACCCTGGAAGGATACCTATTCCCCATTCTCGTAAAATACGAAACCGACCCGGTTCTCAGGGAATTTTATTTGAACCTTATGGAAGAATGGATGGCAGGCCAGGAATCCGGCGAAAATCTCATCAACAACCTTGCCTATGCCATTGCCACAGGCAAAAAGGTAAATACGAAGCAGACACTTGATTTCCTGAGGGATGCCCCGCTTGATCTCATGGACTACTATATCGACCACACCCTGCGTGAGGATGTCAGTATCGTCAGGTATCCGATTCTTGAGGAAATACAGGTATCTGAGCTTCCTCCGGCAAGCATCAGGGCAACTGTGAGGTGGGACAAGAATCCGTGGTCTGCCAGGAACGGGGATCCTACCCAGATCAGGGAACCTGTCTTCTGGTTATGGCCTTACTGGATGGCCAGGTACCTGGAGATCATCCGAAAATAGAACAACAGGCAACTTCAATACCTGAACTGTAGCCGGGCAACAAAAATAACAGCACATGAGCGTAAAATATTTTCTTGGACCACTATTGGGATTAATTGTCATTGCAGGCATTGCCTCCGCCAAAAAGTCCGAAAAGGTGAGATTTGGCATCTGCACCGACGTGCATTTGCCGACCATGCACGATTCAGAATACAGGATCACCACTTTCATCAGCAGCATGATCAGGGAAAAACCCGATTTCATTCTTGAAATGGGCGATTTCGCAACTCCTGATCCAAAATTTGCTCCCTATTTTGCCATATGGAACTCTTTCCCGGGCGACAAATACCATGTCATCGGCAACCATGAAATGGATGGTGGTTTTACCCGCGAGAAAACGATGGCCTTTCTGAAACTGGAGAAATCCTATTATTCCTTCAATAAAAAGGGCTTTCATTTTATCGTGCTGGACGGCAATGACAAAAAAAATCCGGAGGCAAAGGGTTACAAACAGTTCATTGGAGAGGAACAGTTAAGCTGGTTCAGAAACGACCTGGCAGGGACGACTCTTCCGGTCGTAATTTTCTCCCACCAGGGACTGATCGAATACAAGGGAGCAGATGAGACCTACGGGGTTGAAAACCGGGAGCAGGTTCAGGAGATTCTCGCGAACCACAACCGCACCCATCCAGGTAAAAAAGTGGTTGCCTGTTTCAACGGTCACACCCATTATGATGATGCCGTCAATTTCAACGGGATCTGGTTCATCACTATCACTTCCATGTCCTACCACTGGCTGGGTGAAAAATATGCCCATGCCACTTTTGGTGAAGGGATTGACAAGAATTTCAGATGGATCAGGTACACAGCCCCTTTCAAGGAACCCTTGTTCACCACCGTTGAAATTTCGGCCGGCGGAACGCTCCGGATTGCAGGCAAAAAGACGGAATGGGTTGGAGCGACACCCTGGGAACTGGGATACCCGGAAACTCAGAAGAAATACATGCGGCCTGAGATTACCAAAAGAAAACTGAAGTTGTCACTCTGAATACATTCAATAAAAACAGCGCTTAATTAGAATGATTCTAATTAATTCGACTTGAAGTCTATGGCAATAACTGAAAGGTTATTGCCATTTCTTTTTTGTCAGGCCGATCAGTTTGTCCAGTTGTGTCAGCAACAACACTACAAAAACCGATTCTGCGATAAAAAGAATTCTTTGGGGTGGAAAACCGAATATCGGTTCTCGAAGGGAGCCAAGGAGAAGGGTGATCATAATGCCAAGGATTGTTCCAACCAAAAAGAAGAACCATGACAATTTGATGTCCCTGGCAAATGACTGTGAGCGGTATGCTTCGGCGGTGATTCGACCCATCAGTTTCTCTTCAAAATCCTGGAATGGCATCCTGACTTCTGCTTTGCTCATCAGCTCCCTGATTATTTTTTCTTCGTCATTCTTCATTTTGTCCTATTGATTAATTCGCCGTCCATCAGTACATTAACCACATCAAGCATGTGCTTGCGTGCCCTGTGAAGAATAACCTTCACATTGGATTCGGACCATCCGGTGAGTCCGGCAATTTCCTCCAGGCTGTTCCCTTCCAGGTAAAACAGCTGCAAGGATAAACTTTCCCTGGGAGGTATCTTTCCCAGGGATTCAGCAACAAGTAACTTTTGCTCGTCGGGGTCCAGTCCCCTGAAGTTATCCCCGATATCCTCCACATCCGTCCTGTTCTCATTCAAAGGCAATACTATCTCCATTTTCAGCTTCTGAAACCTTTTAAAGGCTTCATTGATAAGAATCCGGTAAAACCAGGTCTTGAATTCCGAGTTGCCCCTGAAGGATCCAAGGTTCTGAAAAGCCTTGATAAAGGCTTCCTGAACCACCTCTTCAGCCTCGTACTCGTTTTTCACCACAGAGACAGCCACAGAGAATGCCAGGTCTTTGTACTTGCGTATAAAATACCTGAAATCATCTGTGCTGCCGTTCAATACCTTTTGGATGTATACCGAATCCATCCGATTAATTAATGATCTTTCGGTTTGTCAAGAAAATGTGCAATAACAGCTCCAAGCCCTCCAAAGAGCATCATAAAGCCAACAGCAAGTATTCCGACCATATCTCCTCCACCATTGATCATGTGTGAATTTTGCTGCACCAGCAAAGTAAGGCATAACCCCAACCCTACACCCACCACAATCATCCCAAGCCTCAGCCAGGGAAAACGGAAGGTATGACGACGAACCCTGAAAATCTCAGAGACATCTGCATTCTTTTCAATAAGAGCCATGCGTTCCTTGTTCCGGGCCTGAATGTAATAGTACCATCCGAAAAAAATACTGGCAAAAAACCCAAGCCAGACCAGCGTAATTGATAAATCTTCCATAGCATTGATATTTAAGTTTTGCCCTTTTGATTCACGTTACCGGGAAAGGTTACAAATTTTATCACTGAATTTCTTTTGGCTGAATATTTCCGGCAATCCATCCCAAAGGATCTGTCAAAAGTTAAGTGTTTAAATTACGATAATTAGTCGAAAAAGAATTTTCGGACAACAAATTAGTCAGTCCCAATGCTCCTGAACCAAATTCGGGATTGTAAATTCAGCAGAAAAATCTAAATTTACTCAGACCAAACTTACTAACTATTTATCCCATGTTCAGAAACCTGAATCCCCTTGCACCATCCGGCAGGGACCATCTGCTGCTTTCCTGTGCAGGAGCCTCATTTCGCGGAATATTTACCGCCATCGCCCTTTTCGGAATCCTGACATCCTGCCGGATTAATCATCCGGTCAAGGATCCGGTGGAACAACGGGTGGAAGATATCCTGGGCAGGATGACCCTCCGGGAAAAGATTGATCTGCTCGGGGGAGCAGAATTCAAAACCAGGGCCATCCCCAGGCTGGGAATTCCATCCATCGAGATGACAGACGGAGGTATCGGTCCAAACCGGAATGGCAAGTCGACCAATTATTCCGCCACCATCAACCTTGCCGCGGCCTTCGACAAACCCCTGATGCGCCGGATAGCCGAAAACATGGGAGAGGAGACACACATCAAAGGGTGCAACATGCTTTTAGCCCCGATGATCAATATTATCCGTACCCCCTTTGGGGGAAGGGCCTTTGAGCTTTTCAGCGAAGATCCCTACCTGACCTCCCGCATGACGGTTGAATTTGTGAAAGGTGCTCAGAGCAAAGGGATCATTGCCTGCACCAAGGTCATGGCCGTCAATAACCAGGAGTGGAACCGGTTTGATGTCGATGTGCATGTAAGTGAACGGGCCTTGCAGGAAATCTACCTGCCTGCCATTAAGGCTGCTGTTCAGGAGGCCGATTCCTGGACGATTATGGCAGCCTACAACTCGATCAACGGAGATTACGGATGCGAGAACAAACACCTGTTGAATGATGTGCTTAAAAAAGACTGGGGATTCACCGGAGCTGTGGTTTCCGATTGGGGCGGTGCCCGCTCTACAGTCAAGATGGCCCAATCCGGACTGGACCTCGAGATGCCGGTAGCTCTTTTTTATGGCGATAAGCTGCTGAAGGCAGTTCAGGACCGTCAGGTTGAGGAGGAATTGGTTAACGATAAAGTCAGGCGGTTGCTCCGGGTTATGGTAAAGGCTAACCTGCTTGATCCAGTCACACATGATTATGGCAAGTCGGATACCCCTGAAAGGAGGGCACTTGCCCTGGAGGCAGCCCGAAAAAGCATTGTCTTACTTCAAAACAAGGATAATTTTCTGCCTTTGAACAGGAACCAGCTCAGGCAGATTGCCGTGATCGGTCCCAATGGTGATGTCGCCCAGATGTCGGGCGGAGGGAGTGGATTTCTGGAGGGTAACTATGGCATATCTCCATTGGATGGAATCACCATGCTGACACAAGGCAAGGTGAAAGTGGCCTTTGAACGGGGGATAGCGACCGAACAGTCCGAACTTCCAATGATCGGGCCATCCTCCTATCAATTGCCCGACGGATCAGCCGGAATAAAAGGGGAATACTTTAACAACCGTGACCTGCAGGGTGATCCGGCACTTGTACGTATCGAGCCTTCCATCAATTTTGACTGGGGATATGGCAATGGAAGCGATAAGGGCATGATGGGATCTCCCGATTCCACCCGCATCCAGGTAAACCACTGGTCGGCCCGCTGGACCGGAAAATTGCGCTCTCCCGGTCAGGGTGATTTTGAAATTGGGCTTGCCGCCGACAATGGTGTCCGTCTATTTCTCGATGGGCAAATCATTTTAGACTCATGGGTCGATTCACGTCCCAGCAAATTCAAAATTGTCCCCTTTACCTTTAAGGCGGGTCGAGTTTACGACCTGAAGGTCGAGTTTTATGAAAACATGGGAAGTGCCAGCTGTAAGATGGGATTGGCACCACTCACTCGCTCACCCCGGTTGGAGATCGCCTCAAAACTGGCCAAAGAGAGTGATCTGGTGGTGCTGTGCCTTGGACTGAACAAGGAGATGGAGGGTGAATCCACAGACCGTGAAACCCTGTCGCTCCCCGACAACCAGCTCGAATTACTGAAGGAGGTTACCAGGGTCAATCCAAGGACGGTGGTAGTGCTCAACAACGCAAATCCAATTCTGATGAATGATTGGATCAGCCAGGTACCGGCTGTTGTGGAAGCTTTCTATCCTGGACAGGAGGGAGGTCGGGCCCTGGCAGAAATCCTGTTCGGAGAGGTATGTCCCTCAGGCAAACTGCCTGTTACACTGATGAAACGGTGGGAAGACCATCCCGCATTCGGCACCTACCCCGGGACCAAGCAGGTCGCCGATTACAGCGAAGGAATTTTTGTCGGCTACCGTCATTTCGACAAACAAAATATTGAACCCCAGTTCCCCTTTGGTTTTGGGCTCTCCTATACTACTTTCGCATACTCCGGCCTTATGATTGATAAACCGCAAATGGAGATGAAGGATACGCTGACGATCCGGCTTAAAGTTCAAAACAATGGAAAGACCGATGGCGATGAAATCGTACAGCTCTATGTCCATGACGTTGATGCCCGGATAGAGCGGGAAGTACGTTCCCTGAAAGGCTTTGAACGTGTTAGTCTGAAAGCGGGAGAGACCCGGGATGTTACTTTCAAAATTGATCAAAGTCATTTGAATTATTTCGATCCAAAAGCCGAGAAATGGGTCCTGGAGGCAGGACGTTTTGAGGTTTTTGCAGGCGGCTCCTCCCGAAACCTACCGCTCAGACAGGAATTTAATGTTATACCCAATAAAAAGTGAATCACTCCAAATCATGAAGAACCTAAACTACTTTTTCATCCTTCTGCTTATATTTCTTTCAGGCTGTCAGACCAGGGAAAAGATCCATTTTGAGGCAGGCACTCTCCGTTGCGAATACCTGGAGTCGCCGCTTGGGCTCGACGTACCGAAACCACGCCTGTCGTGGCAAATGAACCAAGCCAGGCAGGGAGCCCGGCAAACAGCCTACCAGGTGATGGTGGCCACTTCTGAATCCAAATTACTGGATGGAACGCCAGACCTGTGGGACTCCGGTAAGACAGAATCCGGTCGGTCGATACAAATTGAGTACCAGGGAAAACCACTGGCCACTGGAATGAAAGTATTCTGGAAAGTCAAAGTCTGGGATGATAAGTCAGCATCATCAGCGTGGAGTCCTGCCGCATATTGGGAGATGGGACTGATAAAAGAGTCGGACTGGCAGGCTAAGTGGATCGGCGCTCCTGAATCCATTAACAACGGTAACTGGAAAAATCCGGCTCCCCAGTTCAGGAAAGAGGTGGCCCTGACCAAAAAGATCATTAAGGCAAGGGCTTACATCTGCGGACTCGGTTATTATGAGCTTTACATCAACGGAAAAAAAATCGGGGATCACGTCCTTTCCCCCAATCAGACCAATTATGACCTCCGGAAAAGTGAGAAATGGGATGAATCAAGAATTGGCAATATGACCTCCACGGTCTTGTACGAAACACATGACATCACCTCCGCACTTTCAACCGGTGCCAATGTCTTCGGAGTTTTGCTCGGAAACGGGTGGTACTTCCAGGCTGACCGCCCCAATGATCCCATGCTGTCGTACAACACACCGCGCCTGGCAGCCCAGTTTGCCATTGAATACGAAGATGGCACCGGTGAGTTAATCACGACCGACAATAGTTGGAAAACCGATGTAAGCCCAATTATTTACAACGGATTGTATACCGGGGAGATCTATGATGCCAGGATGGAACAAAAAAACTGGTCAGGAGCCGGTTTTGACGACTCCAAATGGACCAACGCGGAAGATGTGAAAGCTCCTGCCGGAAAGCTGCAGTCGCAGGTCTCTCCTCCCGACAGGGTAACCAGGACCATCCAGCCTGTTTCAGTAACTGAGAGACCGAATGGAGCATACCGTTTCGACATGGGAGAAATGATCACAGGGTGGGCCAGGCTCAAAATTTCCGGAACGAAGGGTACATCCATAAACCTCCGTTTCATCGAAGAGCTCGGTCCGGGCTACAACCAGACAGACACTTACATATTGAAGGGAGACGGAGTGGAAACCTGGGAACCCCGGTTTACCTTTCATGGGTTCCGGTATGTCGATGTTTTCGGCTCTCCGGCAGTACTGACAGCCGAAAACCTGGAAGGAAAGGTTGTAAACACTGACATACCTTCTGCCGGATATTTTGAATCTTCGAATAAATTGCTGAATAAGATCCTGGACAACTACCGTCGTACACAGCTGGGAAATGTCCACGGAGGATTGCCCAGCGATTGCCCCCATCGTGAACGACTGGGATATACAGGAGACGGGCAGATTTCTGCCAGGGCAGCCATTTACAATTTTGACCTCTCACAATTCTACACCAAATGGCTGAACGATATCCATGATGCACAAAATCACGAAACAGGCTATGTACCTAACACCACACCTTACCAGGGTGGTGGAGGAGGGACAGCCTGGGGTGCTGCCTATGTCATCATACCCTGGTATATGTACCAGTATTACGGTGATGTCCGGATACTGACCGACCACTATGCCGGGATGAAGCACTGGATTGAATTTATGAAGAGCCGGTTGGATAAGGACGGCCTCTTAAGGAACCAGGGACTTGGAGAATGGGTTCCTCCTGAACTGGTGGAACTTCCTGCCGATTTTGTCAATAGCTGCTACTATTCTCATTGCTGCACACTGATGTCGGCCATCAGCAGAACACTGGGCCATGCTGCGGACGAAGAATACTTCCTGGCGCTGGCAGGGAAAGCAAAAACAGACATCAATAAGGCATACTTCAACAACGCCACCTCCAGTTATTCCGTTGGAAAACAAGGGGCTAATGCCTTCCCGCTGGGATTTGGAATTGCAGAAAAAAGTGAGGTGAATGCAGTTTTTGAAGATCTGGTCAAAAGAGTTATTACCGACAATAAAGCCCATTTTGATACAGGTATCCTGGGTACCCCCCTGCTGCTGGAGGTACTCACCGAGCTCGGCCGTATCGACCTCGCCTATACCCTTATGAACCAGCGTGATTACCCTGGCTTCGGCTACATGATTGAAAAAGGAGCAACAACCATCTGGGAAACGTGGTTGGGCGATGCATCCCACAGTCATCCCATGTTTGGCAGCGTTTGTGCCTGGTTTTACCAGAGCCTTGGAGGTATATCTCCTGATCCACTTTTACCAGGATTCAAAAAGATCATCATCAAACCCTACCCTGTAAGCGCACTTTCGTTTGTGAAATGCTCCTATCCCTCCCCTTACGGAAACATTGTTTCCAACTGGAAGTTTGAGGGCGATGACTTCCTGATGGAGGTGACTATTCCCTGCAACACAACTGCCTCCGTATATGTATTCGGCGAAAAAACTGAAGCAGTTACTGCGGACGGCTCTTCTGCTGACAATACCATCAAAAAAGAGGGAAATGACGGTCAGTTCACGATCTACACGATCGGTTCAGGAAGTTACAGGTTTGTATCGAAAGGCGCCAGGATGATGCTGAAAAAGACCATACTGCCAACACCTGTCATCCACCCCGGAGATACCCTGATCAACATCAACGACTCGGTGCCTCTGTCCATTTTCACCGATGTCCCCGGATCAAAAATACATTACACCCTGGACGGGACTGAACCTGATACCCTGTCTGATCAGTATAAAAACAGGTTTTACATTAATAAATCGGTCAGCGTCAAAGCAAAGACCTTCTTCCAAGGCTTTAAACCCAGCTTTACCACTACCAGCAAAATTGAATTTATTGATATCAACATCAATGGATTAGACCTGGACTATTACAGCGGATCCTGGAAAAAATTACCCGATTTCAGCACGCTGAAGGTAGTAAAGACAGGAAGCGCCACGAATTTTACCCTGGAGAAGATTTCTGCCCCCCAGGACCAGTTCGCCCTTGTATTCAGTGGAAAAATCAGGATCGAAAAAGATGGGACCTACGACTTTTCATTGTTATCGAACGATGGCAGTCAACTCTTCCTGGACAATATGATTGTCATCGATCACAATGGCATGCACGGTGCAGATGTGGAGAAAACCGGCAAAGTAACGCTCAGCAGGGGAATGCACCCGATTAGGCTGCACTATTTCCAGGCAGGTGGCGGAATGTTCCTGAATCTAAAATATTCCGGGCCCGGAATTGAAAAACAAATCATTCCGGCTACTGTTTTATTAAAGAGATAAATTAACTTTAACACGACAAAAGTCAATCCGGGACTAACCGGATTCCGAAGTCTCCTTATCAAAATTTTGTCAAATAATAATAACAATTGACCAATGGAAAACAAATCAAAAAATCAGCTTTCCCGAAGAAACTTTCTTAAAAACGCGGCCTCCGGAACTGCCCTTCTCGCCCTGGCCCCTGCAACCAATCTTTTTGCCAGCTTCCCTGCCGGAACAGAATGGAAAGCGGATGCTACCATGTTTAAAATTCATATGATCGGTCAGGCACATATCGATCCGGTTTGGCTTTGGAGCTGGACTGAAGGCCTCTCTGTAGTGCACAGCACGTTCCAGTCGGCGCTTGACCGTATGAATGAGACTCCGGATTTCAAATTTACCGCCAGCTCTGCACAGTTTTACCAATGGGTTTCAGAAAATGATCCGGCTATGCTTAAAGAGATCCGCAAGCGGGTGGATGAAGGAAGATGGAGCGTTGTCAGCGGATGGTGGGTAGAACCGGACATGAACATTCCTTCAGGTGAAGCCATGGTCAGACAGGGCCTTTATGGCCAGCTGACATTGCAGCGTTTGCTGGGTCATCGTTCAAAAGTAGCTTTCAATCCCGATTCATTCGGACATACGGGTAACCTGCCCCAGATTATCAAATCCCAGGGAATGGAAAATTACATTTTCATGCGCCCGGGCATCAGGGAAAAAACGATACCTTCCGACCTGTTCTGGTGGGAAGGTTCCGATGGCACCAAAGTTCTGACCTACAGGATCCAGATGAGCTACAACGACAGTGCATCTGTACGAAACCGCGTCGAGACCATTGTGAACCAATACGCCAACCAGCCTTTCAAAAATTTTATGGCCTATTACGGTGCCGGCGACCATGGTGGCGGACCGACTAAAATCAATATCAATTCCATCAATGAACTTAAGGTAGAAAAAGGTGCTCCCAAAGTCGTCTACAGCACGCCTGACATCTATTTCAAGGAGGCCAGGGAGGAGAATAACCCGAAACTCCCCGTTATCAGTGATGACCTGCAACACCATGCTGTAGGATGTTATACTGCTGAATCTGAAATCAAGAAAGGAAACCGGCTGTCAGAGGCAGCACTTGGTACCGCCGAAAAAATTGCAGCCATCGGTTCTGTTTCCTGGGGAGCCAATTATCCAAAGAAGGAACTGACCTCGGCATGGCACAAAGTGCTGTTTTTACAATTTCACGACAGCCTGGCAGGCTCATCCCTTCTGGATCATTCCCAAAATGCCCGGGAAGGCTACGGTTATGCACTGGATATTGCCAACCAGGCAACCTATATGTCGGCTCAGAAACTTGAATGGCAAATTGCAGCAGAAGACCCTGAATCCCAGTACCTGGTTGTATTCAATCCGCACGCCTGGGAAGTAAACAGTCATGTGGAATACGATTTCAACTGGGGTTCCATGCATAAATCCTCCAGGGTTGACGATGAAACCGGGCAGGCGCTTCCACACCAATGGGCATCGGGATCGTCTGAAACAGGCAGCCGAAAGAAACTGGTAGTGAACATGAATATTCCACCAATGGGATACCGCCAGATCCGCCTGAGGGACTTCGAGAACCCTGCCCCTGCTAAGGTTGTCAAGGTCACCGGGAACAGTATGGAAAACGAATTCATCAAACTTCATTTTTCTTACAACGGCACAATCGGCATCTTAGACAAAGCCAGCGGTAAAGAGGTTTTTGCTGGAAAAGATACCGGTTGCAGGGCTATCATCATTGACGACCCAAGCGACACATGGAGCCACGATATCAAAACTTTTGACAAAGAGATCGGCGCCTTCGGGAATGCTACCTTAAAAGTTTTGGAAGAAGGTCCGCTGCGCGGTAAAATCCGGTCGGTCTCAACCTACGGAAAGTCCACTCTCACCATCGACTGGATCCTGTATGCCGGCTCAAAAAACCCGGAAGCAAATGTAACACTCGACTGGCATGAGCATTTGAAAATGGTTAAGTTCTCCTTCCCTGTGGATGTGGAATCACCCGTAGCCACCTATGAAACATCGTATGCCACCATCGTCCGTGCCACCAATGGGGATGAAGATCCCGGTCAGAGGTGGATTGATGTCACAGGCAAGAATGGTTCATCTGCCTCCGGTCTTACCGTTTTCAACGATGCCAAATACGGTTACAGCATCTCCGGAAGCGATATGCGTATTTCTGTTGCCCGTTCTGCAGTTTATGCACATCACAACCCCAAAGTACTGGATCATAAGAACGAATACAAATGGATGGACCAGGGAATTCAGACATTCCGTCTCCTGCTGGCTCCTCACAAAGACAGCTGGCAGCAAGGAAACATCGCCAGAATAGCAGAAGAATTTATCGCACCTCCGGTCTCTATTTACCAGGGAATTCACAAAGGTACCATGCCTAAATCAGGCTCCTTTCTTTCGGTCGACGCAAAAAATGTTGTTGTATCAGCAGTGAAGAAATCGGAGAACGGTGATGATCTCATCCTTCGTTGCGTTGAGACAAACGGAATTGCAGGGGCAGCCAGCCTTGACCTTGGATTTGCCAAACGCGGATGGAGCGGCAACTTCCGGCCTTATGAAATTAAGACCCTGAGAGTAAGCATTAAATCCGGCAGTATAAAAGAGGTAAACCTGCTGGAGGAATAGACTCCGGCGCAGGGTGAGCAAAACGCCCGTATCGTAATGAAATTCACAGAGTTGTAAAGAATATCCCTTTATGGCTCTGTGAGTTTTTTCGTATATTCCTTGAAACGCAATTTATAGCCATAAGGTGAGAAACGAGATTTTTACCCTGATCTTTTCCGTTTTTATAGCCTGCCAAGGAGAAGTTTCAACCAGAACCGACTTTGGTGCCCTTTCGATGAAAGATAGCTGGCAACACCACCCTGTCCTGGGTGATCCCTCTTTTGACCAGTTCAAACGCTACGAAAACAATCCGTTGCAGAGAGGGGCTCCCCCGCTGGAATGGCCTGTCAACGGATCCCGTTTCGAGGACCCGGCAACAGGATACGAATATGTGTATGCAGGACAGTATCCCCGGAATTATGCTATTGCCGGGAAGGATCAGCCGTTGGACATTACAAATGGTTGTGTAGCATTCTGCTCCCGGGATCAGGGGAAGACCTGGAAGAACCAAGGACCCATTTTTGCAGACACGAATTTCATGCTGGACGGTGAGCATAAACCAATCTCATTTGCTCCGGATGTATCTGTTGTTTATCATGAAGGCAAGTATTACGCTGGGTTTGACTATGTAACATCTGAGTTTTCATGGTCAGGCAATAACCTAATACACAGCGGACTGGCTGTTGCTGTTGCTGATTCCCCTGAAGGACCATTCCGCATTTTCAAAAAACCGGCCATGGCAGGCAGCTATTTTTTTGACAACCCCGTTTTTGGCAAATATAACCGCTGCTATGCAGGAACCTTGCTTAAAACAAAAAGCAAATGGATCATGCTTTTCATGCTGGATTCAGGTCCCAATTACAGCTGGGCACTGGCAGCCGTATCGGCTCCGACACCTGCCGGACCATGGTCACTGCCTGTATTGATAAAAAGTGTGGAGGACCCCGGCTATTATCCCTCCCTGATGGAGTTTTTTCCGGCATTCATGCACCATGATACCATCTACGCGCCGGCAACTTCTGTCGCGCTGAACCGGAATTTCCAGACAATTCTGTCAGTTCCTGCGGAAGAAGTGATGAATCCGGAAAAATGGAAATTACAGAAGGAAGGCTCCTTGTGGCATAGTGAGAATAAGGAAAATGAGTATGCAGGGATCTGGGGACAGACATTTGGCGGCTATGTTAATGAAAAGGGGCAGTTCAGGGTTATCTTTCCTTCGCTGGATTCAACCAGGACAGGGACCATAAACCTGGCGTCGGTTTTCTGGGAAGATTTTTACCGCAAAACCGGGTTTGTTTTAGCTGGAAACAAGGGGGCCTCCATTTCAACTATTCCGAATTTCTACCTCCGGCCTGAGATCGATGCAACTTTCACTTACTACGGCACAATAGCCATATTAATGAATGCCAGGCCTCCTATGGGTCCCAATACTCCTAAGGCAGATGCAACACTTCATCCGCTTGTGTACAACGATCAGACAAGAGTACAACTATCGGATAATCAGTGGCTTTTGATTCAGTCCGACCAGGCAGGCGGGACCGACACCCTGGGAGGCGGACAATTTGAAAAAAGTGAGACCACAAATCTGAAAGTCCACTCCACGGATAACGAAACAGCACTTTCCATAGATGGCAAACTTGTATGGAGGGGAAAATTTAAAGACCGGCTACCGGGAAGAGTTGGACTACTGGCCCTACCCCACTCTGGCATGGATGTGAAAAATTTCATTGTGACGGGCCTGCCCATGCAAGGTTTTTCACCCTGGCTCTATTCCGAGGGACTGCTCAATGCAGGCAATAACCCCGATAACTGGACCATTGTGAACAAGGATTCACTTTTCAGATTCGGAACGGGTGCTTTGGCAAAAAGGGATTCGGCGAGGGCAAAATGGAGCTTCAAAGGATCAGGTTTTGATCTTTGGGCACCAGGAATGAAGGAAGCCGGAACAATTCAGGTCATCCTGAACGGAAAGCATCTGGCTGATATTGACTTACATTCCGATTCTCCCCGCAAAAGTTCCATCATCCACTCGGTGCGCAATTTACCTCAGAAAAACAACGCATTGGTAATTAAAGGAATAAAAGGACGAATTGTACTGGATTGTTTGATCGTTTATGATTAATTGCATTAACTTTAAGTCACGGCTTCACCTTGCAAACCCGGGTTACTATATTACATAACTACCAATAATGTACCATGAAAAACATCACCAAATTTCTTCTGATCCTGGTAATTATCCAAGGTACACTGTTTACTTCCAGCGCTCAGAAAAAAGACACCATCCAGGTGGTCGGGCACGCTCATATGGACATGAACTGGCTATGGACCTACTCTGAGACCATGCAGATGTGCAATGACAATTTGCGCCAGGTTGTTGCCTTCATGAAAGAATTTCCGGATTATACCATGGTGCAGAGCCAGGGTGCCGTGTTCAATTTCGTTGAAATGGTCGATCCTCCGCTGATGGACCAGATCAAAAAATATGTGAAAGAAGGACGGCTCGAACCGGTTGGAGGCATGTGGACGGAAGGTGATATGAATCTGACTTCCGGTGAAGCTATTGCCCGGTCATTTTTGCTTGGGCAACGCTATTTCCGGAATAAACTTGGAAAAATGGCCAGGGTTGGATGGTTGCCTGATAATTTCGGACACATATCACAAATGCCTCAGATACTTAAACTTGCCGGATGTGACTATTTTTATTTCCACCGGTGTAAACCTTACATTGGTACCTTCTGGTGGATTGCCCCTGATTCATCCAGGGTGTTATGTTACGCCAATGACGGGTACAATGGCAACATCAGCACTGATCTGAAAAAAGACATTGGGAAGTATTCCCCGGAAAAAGGCAGAATCCTGCAGATCACAGGTGTGGGAGATCACGGAGGAGGCCCGACAAGAGCCAACATTGATATGGTTCACCAACTTGACAAGACACCGGATTTTCCGGCCACAAAATTCACCACTGCCACAGATTTCTTCAACAGGTCATCACGTGAAATGGCAGGAAGGCCAACACACAGGGGTGAGATGCAATTTATCTTTGAAGGATGTTACACCAGTGTTGCGGGGATCAAGGAGGGCAACCGGAACAGTGAAAATGCGCTTTATGCCAGTGAATTTTTCAATACACTCCGTTGGCTGAAAGGTGAAAAATACCCTGCCGGTGAGTTTCACGATTTGTGGTCCACTGTGACATTCAATGAATTTCACGATATTCTTCCGGGTTCCGCCATCAATGAGGCAAACAAGGAAGCTGTAGCCCGTTACAGCGAAGTCTTGCGCAAGACTACCGAACTCAGCAGCAATGCGTTTCGCAAAATGGCTGATGAAATAAAATTCCAGGCCGGGAAAGGGCAGCCGGTAGTAGCCTATAACCTGCAGCCTTTCCCCGGCAAAAAGATTGTAGAAGCAAGTGTCTATTCACATGACGAACCAGCCACTGCCAAAATTGCAAGCTGGGGAAATTATTACGGTTCCAAAAACATCAAACCTATCAACAAAGGCCAGGGAAACGTCCCTACCGTAATGGTTCAGGATGCATCAGGGAAAACCTACCCGGCACAGATAGTTTGGGCAAAGTCTACTCCTCCGGGATATACTTCCAAAGTGCAGTTTATTGTGAATGACATGCCGGCCGGGGGTTACAAAACATTTTACATCGACATGACCAGTCCGGGAAGTTCCAATGAGGCGATACCCTTTAAGGACAACACTTTTGAAACAGATTACTTTACGGTAAGTTTTGACTTAAAGACCGGAGGCATCATCAGTCTTTACGACAAAAGGATAAAAAAGGAGTTTGTCAGGGAAGGGGGACAGCTAAACCATCTTAAAATGTATCTCGAAGACAAAAAAGGTGGCATGAAATCCTGGACACTCAATAAAATCGTTCAGCAGGAAGATGTCAGCAAGGTGGTAAGCGTAAAGATAACAGAGACAGGACCTGTTAGGGCATGCGTTGAAACAGTCAGGACCTGGGGCAAATCCCGCTTCATAGAGCGCACTTTTCTTTACAAATCGTACCCAAGAATCGACTATGACATGGAAGTTCACTGGCTTGAAACCGGCAGTGACTCAACCGATTCCCCCATGCTCAGGGCTGAATTCCCGCTGGCAATCGAGAATGGCCGCTTTTTCTCACAGGTTCCCTTCGATGTAGTGGAAAGAGCTGTCGATGGTACCCTGAACGGTAAACCTGCGCCCGACTGGCTCAAACACTCTTCTGCAACTGGCAGCAGTGCCCTCAACAATGACGCGCAGGAGGTCCCTGCACAGAAGTGGGTGGATATCAGCAATGGCAATGCCGGCATCGCCTTGCTGAACAAAACAAAGTACGGACATTCATACTCAAATGGAAACCTGAGGATCACATTGATGCGGTCTGGCGGCGAACCTGATATCTATCCGAATCTGGGCAAATTCAATATCAGCTATTCCCTGTTTCCTCATCTTGGAAATTGGAAGTCAGGCGTTTGGGCGGAGGGTGAAGATTTTAATGTTCCTGTATACGCAGCTGAACCTCCTTCCCTGGCACTAACCAGGGAACATGCTACGGCTCCGGAAGAGGACTCTTTTTTCTCCCTGGATTCAAAGGGTGTTGCACTTAGCGGCATTAAACAGGCCGAAGATGGCAGGGAACTGGTTGTCCGACTGGCAGAAACCGAAGGCAAAGAGACTACTGCCAACCTGAAGCTTCCTGTTAAAGTTGCCAGCGTAAGGAGATTAAACATCATTGAACTACCTCTCGAGACAACAACTAAACCAATCGCAAAAGGTAATTCAGTGCAGGTTAAACTTAGGGCTCATGAAATTGTCACATTGGGTATAACTCCCCTTGGCAAATAATACCATTGCATTACCTGGGTACACAACCATCCGGGTACTTCAATTTATTGATCTGGAACATGCTAAATCACTTTCTGTGAAGAAAATTACCCTTTCACTGGTTACCCTTCTGATTGCTTTCAGCCTGGATGCTCAAATTTTGTGGCTCAGCAATTTCGACAAGGCAAAAGAAGTGGCCAATGAATTGAATAAATTAATTGTGATAGATTTTGGGGCCAACTGGTGTGCCCCCTGCCGGTATATGGACCAATTGGTTTGGGAAAGTTCGGAAATGGAGACCATCGCAAAGAATTTTGTAGCACTGAAGATAAATGTTGACCACGACCGGGTTACACCCGGCCTCTATTCTGTCTCCGAAATACCCAAAGTAGTAATAGCTACCGCCTCCGGATTTCCTGTCTGGATGTCGGTAGGATTTAGTACCGCAGAACCGTTGCTCGCTGTCTTGCGTTCGATCCCTGTTGATACAGGAGAGCTGAATGAATCCTCAATTGACTTTGAAAAGAACAAGAAAGACCTGAAGACAAATCTGAAGCTGGCACTTGCACTGCAGAATACGGGAAAAGGGATCAAAAATGACAACCTGAAAAGCAAATTCCTGGAGCGAAGCGATTACCTGTTAGTCAAAATAAAAAAATTATCCCCTGGTACCGACCTTAGCCAGGAAGTTGACCTTTACTCAGTATTAAACATACTTTACAACGGAAAACCGGAAAAAGCACTAAAAAAGATAGAAAAGTCCCGCTTGGCACCAGTAAATGAAAGAATTGAAGATCTCATGCATTATGTGCTGGCCAAATGCTATTGGGAAACCAGAAATCAGGATGATTTCAGGAGGGAAAAGCAACTGATCAAAAGCAGGGAATTGTCTGCACTTCTCGAGTAAAACTCAAACACAATTATATAAACAACAATTAAACAATTATTTAAGCTTATGAAAGGAAAACTAAAAAACACAATTATCACCCTGGCAATGATGCTGCTGCTACTTTTTCAGGGTATTGTCCAGGCACAGGACAATTACAAAACAGAAACTCCTGAACAAAAGACGAAACGGATGGCATGGTGGACAGACGCCCGTTTCGGCATGTTTATACATTGGGGCTTGTACGCTTTACCTGCCAGGCATGAATGGGTAAAGAACTATGAAAAAATGACAAATGAACAGTACCTGAAGTACTTTGAAGAATACAATCCTGATCTTTACAATCCAAAAGAATGGGCACGTATGGCCAGGGAAGCCGGGATGAAATATGTTGTACTGACAGCCAAACACCACGAAGGATTCTGCAATTTCGATTCCAAATACACTGATTACAAGTCAACAAACACAAAGTTTGGCCGGGATGTCGTCAAAGAGTATGTCGAGGCATTGAGGGCGGAAGGTTTGAAAGTGGGTTTTTACTACTCCCTGATCGACTGGCATCACCCGGATTACACCGTTGACCGGGTGCATCCGCAGCGCCAGGAATCAGACTCGGCTTATGCAAGGCTGAATAAAGGTAAAGATATGGGCAAATATCGCGAATACCTCAAAAATCAGGTTCGCGAGTTGCTCACCAACTATGGCAAGATTGACGTGATCTGGTTTGACTTTTCATTCCCGGGAAAAAACGGAAAGGGGCATGACGATTGGGATTCTGAAGGCCTGCTTAAAATGGTTCGCCAAATTCAGCCCGATATCATCATCGACGACCGCCTTGATCTCAAGGACAAGGATTATGGATGGGATTTTGAATCCCCTGAACAATACAAAGTTGAAAAATGGCCGGAGCGCAACGGTAAGAAAATATATTGGGAAACCTGCCAGACTTTTTCCGGATCATGGGGATATTTCAGGGATGAAACAAGCTGGAAAAGCCCTGCCCAGTTGCTTGAACTGTTGATAGAATCGGTAAGCAAAGGAGGTAATCTGTTGCTTAATGTCGGTCCGACAGCCAGGGGATTATTCGACTACCGGGCTCAGGACCGCCTGAAATCGATGGGAGAATGGATGAAGTACAACAGCCGTTCAGTATATGGTTGCACTGAGGCTCCTGCCGAATTTACCGCACCGGACAATACAATTCTTACCTACAACGAAAAAACAGGAAGATTGTACATCCACCTACTTGCCTATCCAATGGGCAACCTGAAAATGAAAAACATAGCGAATAAGATCAAGTATGTTCAGTTTCTCCATGATGCCTCAGAGGTGAAATACCGCACCGGTAAAGATGAAGACAGTCAGTCTGTCAACCTGCAACTACCGGTACTGAAGCCACCGATGGAAATCCCTGTACTGGAGGTGATTCTGAAGTAGAATTGAGATTTTTCAAGTGACAAAAAACCGCGAAGGTCGCAAAGGGCCGGAAATACATTTATTGCCCTGTTTTCCTTATGGCTACTTTGCAACCTTTGCGGTTGTCATGTTTCTGCAACAATCTGTTTCCGTGCGAATTACATGGAATCAAAATCGGGGCAGCTTATTCCCCCGGCAAAAAACTGAGGATCAGGCAAGTCTCACCTGCTCCTTTTTGCTGCCTTCCCGAAAATTTCACATTGGCAACCCCTTCTCATATATTCTTGAACAACAGGAACAACAATGATGCGCTGAGTGCACCCAACAGCGGGCCTAGAACAGGTACCCATGCATATTTCCAGTCGCTGTCCCGTTTATTCGGAATGGGAAGGAAATAATGCATAATACGCGGACCCAGATCACGTGCAGGATTGATGGCATATCCTGTAGCTCCACCCAACGATAACCCAATTCCAAGAACAACCAAAGCAATAGGCAAGGCATTCAAGGCTCCCAGTCCAACTTCGGGGACTGCCATGTAAAGAACAGCCATGACCAGCATATGGGTTCCGATCAGCTCTGTTAACAGGTTGTAGCGGTAATTCCGGATGCACGGCCCTGTGCAAAACACCCCGAGTTTAGCATTTTGATCGGCAGTAGCATCGAAATGCTTTTTGTAAGCCAGCCAGACCAGGCCGGCCCCGAACATGGCTCCCAGCATCTGGGCCAGAATATACAGGGGCATCAGTGTTGGGGAGAACTTATGTGCCAGGACCAAGGCAAGTGTCACAGCAGGATTAAGATGCGCACCACTTAAGGGTGCGGCAATAAGCACTCCGGTAAAGACACCAATAGACCATCCAAAAGTGACAACGATCCATCCACTTTTGTTTCCAAGGGTTTTATCGAGTGATACATTGGCACACACACCTCCTCCAAGCAGCAGGACAATTGCTGTCCCGAAAAATTCTCCAAAAAATGGACTCATATTCTTCTGTTTTATTTATCTGTGAATCATTTATCCCTCAATCTTCCTCTGACCATGCATTGGCTGCTTTAACAGCCCGTTTCCATCCCTTTACCAGGGAGGTCGTTTCACTTGCAGGAATACCCGGGGTGAAGATTCTGTCGATCTGCCATTGGGTGCGTATCTCCTGGATATCGCTCCAGTAATTTACGGCCAGTCCGGCCAGGTATGCTGCTCCGAGGGCTGTTGTTTCTGTAATCACCGGCCTGACAACACTGGTCTGCAAAATATCCGACTGAAACTGAAGCAGACTGTTGTTAACTGTTGCCCCTCCGTCCACTCTTAACTCCCGGATATCTACGCCTGAGTCTATCTGCATGGCCTGCAACACCTCCAGGGTCTGGTAAGCAATGCTGTCAACAGCTGCCCTTGCAATATGGGCGGAAGTAGTCCCCCTCGTTATCCCCACTATTGTACCACGGGCATGCTGATTCCAGTAGGGGGCACCCAGCCCGGCAAATGCGGGAACAAAATAGACCCCGTCACTGCATATCACCTTTGCAGCCAGCTTTTCAACATCCGAAGATTTTCGGATGATCCCAAGACTGTCGCGAAGCCACTGGACCACCGCACCCCCGATGAAAATACTTCCTTCCAGTGCATAGGTTGTCTTCCCTCCGATTTGCCAGGCAACTGTCGTTAGCAATCTGTTCCTGGATTCGATGGGTTTATCCCCAATGTTCATCATCATGAAACAACCGGTTCCATAAGTGTTTTTAACCATGCCCGGATCAATGCACATCTGGCCAAAAAGTGCCGACTGCTGATCGCCTGCTATTCCTGAAATCGGACTGGGTTTTCCAAAATCACCGGCAGTCATACCATAAATTTCACTGGATGATTTCACCTGTGGAAGCATGGCAGCCGGTATACCGAACAGTTCAAGCAACTCATTGTCCCACTGAAGGGTATGAATATTGAAAAGCATGGTACGCGAGGCATTGGAGACATCTGTAATGTGCAAATCACCACCGGTAAGCTTCCAAACCAGCCAGGAATCAATGGTGCCAAAAACCAGGGTACCCTTTTGGGCCGACTCCCTGGCTCCATCAACATTTTCAAGTATCCACCGAATCTTTGTCGCGGAAAAGTAGGCATCCGGGATCAGTCCTGTTTTATCCAGAATCATCTTGTCCAAACCATCCCTTTTCAAATGGTCACAGTAATCTGCCGTTCTGCGATCCTGCCATACAATCGCATTGTAAACAGGTTTACCTGTGTTTCTATCCCATACGACAGTCGTTTCCCGTTGATTCGTGATACCTATTCCTGCAATATTAGCGCCCGTCAGTCCTGCTTTAGTCATCGCCTCAACAATGACGCCAGCCTGGGTTGACCAAATCTCTTCAGGATCATGCTCAACCCAACCGGGCCTGGGATAAATTTGTGTGAACTCCCTTTGTGCTGTGGATACTGGCAGACCATCGTGACCGAACACAATAGCGCGCGAACTGGTTGTACCCTGATCGAGCGACAGGATGTATTTTCTCATACGTTAGTTTTGATATTAGCTGAAAAGGAAAACAAGTTCAGTCAATAATTTCATTAGTTCGAGTACCAAATTACAAAATTTTGACAAAAAACAATGGGGAAGGAAACAGAGGTTCTCAGAACCGGCACACCAGCCGATCCTCATTCCTGCTGCCTGTCTCAGGGTTAGATGGCCGGAGGCAGGCCTGAAATTTTGGGAGGCAGGCAACCTCTCCATTACATCGATTACCCCAAATCATTTTGAGGGAAAAATTGCACGATCCTGAAAGGGAGGTTGCAGATTCTAATTATTCACCTCAAGGTGCTTCAGGACAAACCTGATTTCAGAATAACTGAATGAATTTCCCAATTTTGCTTTCAAATCGCCCAAACGGCTGATGTTATTTAGTTCAATGCACTCTTCAATGGCTTTTACCCTGTTTTTTTCTACCAGGCGATCAATTGGAATAGCACCGCTTTCCACAAAATCCAGCAGATGTGTCTCAATGGTTGATACTGCCATTTGCCGGTTTCTTGCTATATCCTGGACAGAAAGGCCGTTTTTAAAGAGGTCGTAGGTGAGTTGCCGTGAATCCATTCCTGCTTTCTCAACCTCCCTTTGTGCTTCAGCCGGCACATCCATGCCGTTCTGACTGCGGTAGGAAAGGATCATTTCAAGAATCTCCCTTCCAAACTGCTTCATCCGGACGCCACCCATCCCTTTGACCTCCTTCAACTCTTTCCCGGACAATGGCAGGGTCTGAGCTATCTCAAGCAAGGTTTTCTGTGACAAGACCCTGGCAATCTCCACCTGCATAAGATCAGCCTTGTCAGAACGCCATTGTTTGAGCCTTGAATAAAAATCCGGATTGGAGGAAATCGCAACATTATTATCAGCTCTCCTCCGTGTGTGCACTGACTCTTCAACCTCTATGGAAGCCTTTGAACGGGTTTCAAGGAATGACTTAATGCTGAATCCATTTTTACAGTGATCCAGGCAGATCTTTTTAAGCCTTATCTCCATGTGCAGTTTACCGGTGGCCTCCAAAAAAATTTTGCGGACGGCTTTGTTGTCGCTCTCATAAGTCGCAGCTGAAAAAGGTTGTTCCAGGAGTTGTTCAAGCCTCTCATAGAAAAAGCCTGATGCCTTACTTACACGCTCCTGCAACAGGGGGTTCTCTTCAGCGCTCTCTCCTGTCAGAAGTATTTGTCTTACCTGGTTATCGAACCTTGCAGCCACTTCAATCATCTCCGCCTTAACCGGCGATGTCATGCCCTTCAGTACAAAATTAAGGGATCCAAGCAGCTGGACCGAATGTTCATCCCATAGTCTCAACAGGTACTGCACCTGGCGAAGTATCGGCCTGAAATCGAAAAGTTCAGCCAGCAATTGCTGCAGGTATTCCTTCCTGGATTGCTCCAGTTCTGCAGGACCAGGCTGATTCTGTTCCACTTCTTCGCTGAACTGCGAAACTGTCGAATCATTCTTTATACTATTCAAAGAAATGGGGGTACTGAGCACCAATCCTTCAAAAGTTCTGCAGCGACTGAGCGCCACATATACCTGTCCATGGGCAAAAGAGGCCCGTGCGTCGATGATGGCCTTGTCAAAAGTCAGTCCCTGGCTTTTATGAATGGTAATGGCCCAGGCAAGTTTGAGCGGGAACTGGCTGTACGTGCCAATGATCTCTTCCTCGATCTCCTGCGTAGCATCATTGATTGCATACTTAGTGTTGTGCCACACAACTTTTGAGACATCAATCACGGAATCATCGCCGGGACAAATTACTTCAATCCTATTTTCATCCAGATTCTTTATCTTTCCTATTTTCCCGTTGTAAAACCGCTTTTCTGAAGTAGGATCATTCTTAACAAACATCACTTGCGCTCCCACCTTTAATTCCAGTTCGAAGTCAGTGGGGTAGGAATATTCGGGGAATTCACCCGAAACTTCAGCAGAAAAACGAAATACAGCACTCCCAAGTAAACCTAGCCTGGTAATGTTGATCTGCTGAGACTGGTAATTGTGTGTGGTAAGCGTAATATAACCTTCCTTGTCGTCAGGACTGAACCCGGGAATATACCGCCTGTTAAGCTCCTGCAAAGTAGGCACATCCAATTGGTTATCGCGGATTTTATTGAGGAGACCTATGAATAGCTGATCACTCTGGCGAAATATGTGCTTTAATTCCAAACTTGTAAATTTTGACCTGCTCAAAGCCCTGCTGCTGAAGAAAAATGCAGTATCGTAATATGGCCTCAATAATTCCCATTCTTCCTCCTTCACAATGGGAGCGAGCTGTTGAAGATCACCTATCATGAGAAGCTGAACTCCCCCGAATGGTTTATAACGGTTGCGGAACCGCCGCAATACTTCGTCAATGGCATCCAGCACATCCGCCCTAACCATGCTGATCTCATCGATAACGAGCAGATCAAGGCTTCTGATAATATTGATCTTCTCCTTGCTGAAACGCTTTACTCCAACACTTGGAGTGCCCTCGGCAGCCACCCGGCCAGACCCGGACCGGTCGGGATCCGAAGGAATCTGCGGACCGAATGACAGCTGAAAGAAGGAGTGGATGGTAACTCCTCCTGCATTAATGGCTGCTACCCCGGTTGGAGCAACAACAACCATCCGTTTTGGGGACTGGAGTTTAAGATTCTTAAGAAATGTTGTTTTCCCTGTACCGGCCTTCCCTGTAAGGAAAAGGTTCTGACCAGTATACTGGACAAAGTCAAAAGCCAGATCCAGCTGCGGATTGCTTTCAAATTTAGGGGTATGTAAATTGGCCATGGAACTCATTTAGGCAAAGATAAGGCATTTAAAGGAAAGAAAAGAGAACTTCTAATCAAGGATTAAGATCCCGTCCTGTTGTTTCAGGCAAATTGAACAGCAAAAATGTGAACGGAGAAATTCTTTGAATGATCAGCTGGAGATACAGTTACGAAACGACTTCATTTGAAAATCGTATACATAATAATTGCAATAGTTATCTTGATCCTTCCATAAACCAATCAGTCCGAAATGAAACAGACCATACTGGGATCCGGCGGAGCCATTGGAATTCCACTGGCCAGGGAATTAAAAAAATATACCGAAGAAATCCGGCTTGTTAGCAGGAATCCGTTGAAAGTGAATGTGACGGATGAACTTTTTCCCCTTGATGTAAATAACAAAGGGAAGTTGTCTGACGCAATTCGCGGAAGTGGAATAGTTTATGTCACCATCGGTTTTGAATACAATACCAGAGTCTGGCAAAAAACCTGGCCACCATTTTTGAAGTCAGTCATAGATGCCTGCAGAGAACATGGATCAAAACTTGTCTTTTTTGACAATGTTTATATGTATGCAGACAGTGCCATCCCCCATATGACCGAACAATCGGCAGTTCAGCCTTCCAGCAGGAAGGGCGTTTTACGCAAAGAGCTTTGTGAAATGATAACAGGCGCTGTGGAAAAGAATGAACTTACAGCATTAATTGCAAGAGCGGCAGACTTTTACGGCCCGGAAAACAAGAACAGTGCTCTGGCACTGATGGTTGCCAAAAATTTTATGAACGGAAAAAAAGCGCAGGTCTTTGGCGATCCGTCCAGAATTCACACGTATACCTATACACCGGATGCAGCGAAAGCCACGGCGCTTTTGGGGAACACCCCGGATGCTTATAACCAGGTTTGGCATCTTCCGACGACCAATGCCCCTGTAACAGGATATCAATGGATAGAAATGATTGCCGGGGAACTAAATGTCAAACCGCGCCAACAGAAAGTCGCGAACTGGATGCTCAGGCTAATCGGACTATTCGTTGCGGTTATGCGTGAATTTCCTGAGATGATGTATCAATTTGAACAGGATTACGTTTTTGACAGCAGCAAATTTGAAAAAAGGTTTGGCTGGCAGGCAACTTCTCCGCAAGAGGGAATAAGAACAATGATACAAAGTATGAAAAATGGGAAATGATTCAACTGTTACTATTGTTTAATCCATCAGGTAACGATAACATGAAAAATATCACGCTCCGGGTAATCAGCATGGCTCTGTTCCTGCTATTCATTCTAAACTATGGTGCGGCCCAGGATAATTCCGGCTCAAAGGTTTTCCTCCTCGAAACCAAGGATGGAAACGGGTATACAGGGGTAATTCTAACCAGTGACACTGCCAGGGTTATTTTCAAGGCAGACAAACTGGGTGAGATTACAATTCTCCGCAAGGAAATCAAAAGCATGGAACCGGTTGATGCTGAAAGAATTAAAAATGGCAAATATTGGTTTGTGAATCCGCAGTCTACACGGTATTTTTTCTCGCCGAACGGATACGGATTAAAAAAAGGCGAAGGGTATTACCAGAATGTCTGGGTATTGTTCAATTCCTTTGCGGTCGGATTAACTGATTACCTCTCTGTCGGGGGAGGATTAGTCCCGGCTTTCCTGTTTGACGGATCACCTACACCTGCATGGATCACGGCCAAGGTCTCTCTTCCTGTCGTAAAAGACAAATTTAACCTGGGTGCGGGAGTTCTGGCAGGAACGGTTTTGGGTGAACCTGACACCGGGTATGGAATTTTTTACGGCATTGCCACCGCAGGATCCAGAGATGTCAATGCCAGTCTTGGACTAGGTTATGGTTTCGCCGGAGGATCAGTTTCCCGGTCCCCTATGGTCAACCTTAGCGGAATGTGCAGAATCAGTCAGCGGGGATACCTGGTCACAGAAAACTATTTGTTCAGCAATTCAAATTCAACCACAGTAATTCTATCCTTAGGCGGCCGGACTATCATCAAAAATGCCGGACTGGATTATGGTATTGTCCTGCCTGTCAGTACAGAAACCGGGACGTATGGAATTCCATGGCTGGGCATTACTATTCCATTCGGGAGGCAAAAACAATCCCGTGTAAACTGATTCCAACTTTCATGAAATCTGCCGACAAAGTCCTTTTTGGTAAAAACGGATGACCGGAACACCCTGAAAACTCGGAGAACTTAAAGAAAAATAGCAATGACAGTATTAAATCTTCCAATAAAAAGGAGATTGAGTATTACTATTCCCTAATTACCTGAACCGTTGCTAAACATCCCGGTGCTTTAAATGAGACAAATAAGGCACCAGAGCCCTTGCGGATTGAAATTTCCAACAATCAGCGATAAAGTGGAAACCCGAAAATGAAAAAATCAAAAAGGTTAAACAGGAGAATTCCTTTGATTCATTGAAAGACCGCACAAGAAAAAAATCAAAAAACTAATGTAGATCAGAGAAGGATCTGGCCTGGTCAAAAGCTGGGGAATTCCGGTTTTATTGCGTACAGATTCTATTGTCACCACCTGGTAGCAATTGGAATTTTCGTCACAATAATTCACAAATACTATTCAGAAAGATTCTATTTAAATCCTGATAATCAGCACTTTATTTGTTTTGTATTGATATATTTATATATTTGGAATATTATATCCAAACTACCCAACAAATCTAAAGTGTATGCCTCTACATCTAAAACGTTTATTAATGACGGGAGTAGTGATCGTGTCGCTTTTTTTGCTTCTGAAACACGCACTGACACCTGAATCCTTTGGCCAGTATGGTCACTACAGGGGTAATTCGATGGGTGAGATTGCAGCTCTTCCAGTTCATTTTACCGGCAACAACAGTTGTGTCTCCTGCCACGACACCATTGTCACCATGAAGAGTGAGGGCTACCACAGCGACCTTTCTTGTGAAGGCTGCCACGGAGCCGGCTATAAACACATTGACAGTCCCAAAACGGAGAAGCTTTTCAAGCCTGATTCGAGGGAGTTTTGCGCAAAGTGCCATTCAAAGAACCTGGCCCGTCAGGAGAAGGCCATAATCCAGCAAGACATCAAAGAACACCATATTGAAGATAAATGTGTAAAATGTCATAACCCTCATCAGCCATGACAGATCCTAAAACAAGCTTATCCCGCCGCAATTTCTTTAAGAATGCCGGGATCACAGCGGGGACCCTTGTGGTTGCCTCCACACTCCCCTCTTTCAACGCGGTTTTGGTGGCGGCTGTAAAGCGTAACACCAAAGGTCCTTGGTATGGCATTGCGATTGACATTGAGAAATGTATCGGATGCGGCATTTGTGCAAAGACCTGCAAAATTGAAAACAATGTTCCGCAGGAGCCTTTCTTCTTCAGAAGCTGGGTTGAACAATACACCATCAAAAAAGATGGTACCCTCAAGGTTGAAGCACCCAACGGTGGAATCGACGGATTTACCCAGTCAGTTCCGGCAGAAGAGATTGAAAAAAGCTTTTTTGTTCCGAAAATGTGCAACCATTGTGCCAAATCACCTTGCGTGCAAGTCTGCCCGGTTGGGGCAACCTACGAAACAGAGGAAGGTATTGTCCTGGTTGACGAGAAATACTGTATCGGATGTAAGTATTGTGTACAGGCTTGTCCTTACGGATGCCGCTATTTTCATCCTGAGAAGCACGTCGTGGATAAATGCACCCTATGTTTTCACAGGGTAAAAAAAGGATTGAATCCTGCCTGTATGGACAACTGTCCGACCAAGGCCCGCATTTCTGGGGATCTCAACGATCCTGAAAGTGAAATATCAAAATTTATCCGCACAAAAAATGTGTATGTCCTAAAACCACATTTAAATACAGGCAGCAAATTGTATTACAACGCACTAAATCAGGAGGTAAGATAATATGAACCCGGAATATGAACATTTGTATCAGGCCCTTTCCAAGGTAGACGGATTTATCTACCCGAATGAAATTGAGCTAAGCTGGTCAGTCCTTATTGTATTGTATCCTTTCATAACCGGACTGGTAGCCGGGGCTTTTATCCTGGCATCATTGGAGCGGGTTTTTAATGTCAAGTCATTAAAGCCCACCTATGTGATTGCCCTGCTGACATCATTTGCATTTTTACTTGTAGCGACAATGCCGCTGGTGTTTCACCTCGGACAGCCACTAAGGGCCTGGGAGATCATGATAACACCCCATCTCACCTCTGCCATGGCCATTTTCGGGTTTGTGTACCTGTGGTATCTGATGATTGTATTATTGCTCGAAATCTGGTTCGATTACCGGTACGACCTCGTAATCTGGGCCCGTGAATCCTCCGGTATAAAAAAATGGATGTACAAGGCTCTGGCCCTTGGCAGCGATGACATTTCTCCAAAATCAGTAAAACTTGACGAGAAACTGGGATATATCGTAACTGTTATTGGTATCCCTTCCGCCTTTTTACTTCATGGATATGTAGGATTTATCTTCGGTTCGATCAAAGCCAATCCATGGTGGTCAACTGTAATGATGCCCATTATTTTCCTTTTCTCCGCAATGGTTTCAGGTATCGCCCTGGTGATGGTGCTATTCATTGTCATCAATTACATCCGCAAACAGAAAATTGACATGTTGTGTCTCGACACTATTGCCAAGTACCTGTTTTACATTATCATCATCGATTTCACGATGGAATCGCTCGACCAGATCCATCGTTTTTATGAGGCTGAAGAGTCCTTCGAAATTATTTCACTGCTGATATCCGGACACCTCAATTTTACGTTGCTGATAATTCAGGTGGGAGTTGGTATGCTTCTTCCTCTCATAACGCTGGGAATCCTGCAGTTTTACAAACCTGCAGAGAATCTCAGGAAGGTGCTTTACCTGGTAATCGGCATACTGGTGCTTATTGGCATTTTCTTCATGCGATGGAATGTGGTGATAGGCGGACAACTTTTCTCCAAAAGCTTCCTGGGGTTCACCAGTTTCAAGCTTTCACTGATTGGTCCGGAAGGATTCCTGATGGCAAGCATTTGGCTGGTTGTACCTTTCTTTATACTTGCCTTTCTTCTTTGGCTTTTCCCCCCCTGGAAAAAAACCACTGTTGAACATTAAAAAATGCGACATAATCCTACTGTTCAAGCTTTTACGAGGCAGAATAGTGGTGAAACACACTTCATGCCACATAAATGGTATTTTGACCACACTGGCTCAGAACATTCGTTAATGCCCATTATTTTACCAATCATTGTTGTTTAACATTATAAGTAAAAATCATGGCTGAACTTAAAATGACGCAGAAGGAGATGACAGAACGTCTCAACTCTTTTGAAGAGAGAATCAGCAGGATGGAAACCCTGCTCAGCCAGGGGGCGAGGGCATCACAGTATGCCGGTTCCATGGCTCATCCGGATGCCGGTGCAAAGGAGGAAGAATTCACGAATCCTCTTTCCGAATCCAAAGTCTTCGAACACGGGCTTGCCTGGATTGGCAGTGCAGTTTTACTGCTTGGAATGATATTCACCATGTCATTTATCAACAACTCCTTTGGCGGTGTTGCAGCATTTGCCTTAGGTATAGCTTCAACGATCCTTACATTTATATTGTCAAAATTTTTGAGCAAAACACTGAGCTACATGGCATTCATGTTCACCATAAGTGCTCATCTGCTGTTGTTTTACACGCTGATGCGACTACATTTCTTTACAGAAAATCCTGTATTCGCCAGTAAATGGCCGGTTGTAATCATTGTGCTGGCATCTGTGGCATTTCTCTTTTACCGGGCAGATCTCGCCAAATCCCAGCTGATGGGATTTATTGCCTATCTCCTGCTTATCATGACCGCCATTTTTGCCGATCAAACCCAGGTCACTCTATCGCTGTTTGTCCTAGCCACCTGTGCAGTCATTTTCCTGCTGTACAAAAACCGGTGGGATACCATGCTTATCCTGTCAATCCTGGTGGTATATTCAGGGCATATTCTCTGGCTGATCGGAAATCCCTTAATGGGACATCCCATGATTGCTGTTACAAATCCTCAAAACAACCTGGTATTCCTTATCCTTTATGGCATAATTTATTCCATGGCCCCATTTTTAAAGCAAATGGGGAAAATCGGGCCGGAGGTCAGCAATTCTGCTGTCATACTGAACAGCCTGGCCTTTTCTGTTCTTTTGATATTAAATGTGTTAACTTTTTACAGCAAAAGCTATATCTGGATCTTCCTGGCCATTTCTATCCTCTGCCTGGGTTATGCCATTATCCTGAACTACCGGATTACAAGCCGCTTTGATTCCTTTTTCTATGTCAACTTCGGTTTTATGGCCTTAAGCATCTCCGTTTACGGTTATTCAGACCTCCCCGGATCATTCATCTTCCTGGCATGGCAGAGCCTCGTGGTACTAGCCATTGCCATATGGTTCAGATCCAATCTCATAGTACTTATGAACACAATGCTGTACATTGTAATTCTGCTGGCTTACCTTATTACATCGCCTTCAATAGACACCTACAACTTTTCGTTTACTTTCATCGCGATCGCTTCTGCAAGGATACTGAACTGGCAACAGAACAGGCTTGACCTGAAGACTGATTCCATACGGAATTTTTACCTGGTCATCACATTCTTTATCATGCTCTATACCCTTTACAATGCAGTGAGCAAAGACTATGTAACCATTTCATGGGGTTTGGCAGCTGTTGCATACATGATTATGAGCGTCATCCTTAAAAATGTCAAATACAGGTGGCTTGCCTTTCTGACACTGGTTGCTGCAGTAGTCAACCTCTTTATGTTTGACATCTCTAAAATGGGAGTCGGATACAGGATCATTGCCTTTATTTTCGTTGGGCTAACGATACTTGGAGTTTCCTTCTATTACACCAGGAAAATAAAAAGCAACAAGCCGGAGGAAAAACCGGCAACACCGGCTAACGAATAATTACAGAAGATTAGTGGCATAAAAATAGCCGGGTTCTGAGAGTAAGCTCATCAGAACCCGGCTATTTTTATGCCTTTCAGAAAATCATCCTTCAGGCAGTCCAAATTGAAAAGCCTGTCAAAAGGATCAGGCAATTTGCAACGAAGTTGCAGCTGCCCTGGATTGGTGTGAATAGGAAAATACGGTGA
The DNA here is from genome assembly GCA_964506325.1 of uncultured Tangfeifania sp. GTDB lineage: Bacteria > Bacteroidota > Bacteroidia > Bacteroidales > Prolixibacteraceae > CAINVV01. The sequence continues at coordinate 60,562 of CAZDLO010000003.1, read as the reverse complement.
ATTCAGAAGGACGGAGCATTGCCAGACCTACTTCAATATTGGTTTTGCCTGTAACGATATCCTGGTCGGTCATGGTTTCACCAAGACCGCATCTCACATAAAAAGAAGATTGCTGACTGACTCCTGCCAATGCTCCCTCCTGCCATTTCTGAATGAGGTAATTTTCTATTATCGTACGTATTTTGGTCCAGGTAACAGCATCATTGGGTTCAAAAACAACCCAGCTTGTAGATCTTTTGAGCGTCTCCTTCACCATGATAATAAACCTGCTGACAGGGATATACTTACCCTCGTGGTCATTTGAAGCCAATGTTCTTGATCCCAGCACAAGGATTCCCTTGCCTGGAAATGACCTTATATTGTTGATGGATTTTCCTGGCTCCGTCCCTGCATTAAACAAATCATACAACTGATTATCAATTGCCAAAACTGGCTCGACGACACCTTTTAGTGCGATGTTTGCCGGAGATTTCCAGGGCCCCCTGTTTTTGTCTGTAGTGACATAGACCCCTGCGACAGCTCCTGAAGGTGGAAGAACCACAAACCTGCTATTCAACACTCTCCTTACGAATTTGTACAAAAGGGAATTTTTCGCCCTCAGAAATCCAAGTTGCACAACTTCACCTCCATATTCGATGGAAACGTTGTGACAGTCAGGGCTGACGAATTGAGTCATTTTGGTCCTGAGAAATGGATAATAGGCACTTCCATAACTCAGGAATTTGTTGCCAAACAGCGACCTGTTAAGCTTTAAATCCGGGCTGGGGCTATTGCCTTCATATAGGTCCAGGATGGCGAAGCGGTTTCCAAGAGAACTGCATTGCAACAAAACAGACTGCATTAAAACAGAATAATCTCCGGCAGACAGATGGACTGCTTCAGGAATTACAATCAGTGTCACATCCGGAACTTCAGCCACCTTGTTTAATCCATCCAGCAATCCCAGACATCCGGAGCCATAACTGCCTTTCAACAACACAATCTGTGGATTCGAAAAAAAGCCCACTGAAACAATATAACAGGATCCACCTCCGTTCTCAAAATAGATCTTCACGGCGTAATAAAGCAAATACTTCAACGCTTTTTCATTTATTTCATTGATTGTGAATCCATTTGACCTATCTGAAGAAATTGTCAATCTGATTTCATTTTCATAAGGAAACCCAAAGAAGGATTCGAATTCACGCATTGACCCGACCTTGACGGGCACCATCAAGAGATCATTGTCATCTTTTCTAACAGCCTTTGAGGTGTAACCAACAAAAGAAGGAATAGCAGTTTCAACTTCTTCGACTGATGGGGGAATACTCAGTATTTCTTCCTGATAGATTCCGGGAATACGGTAGGTTGTCATGTTCGTCAGGTTAAAAAAATAAGAAAACATGTAAAGATTTCAGATTAAGATTTGCAGAATTAGATCAAATTCCGCACTCCTGAATCCACCTGTTTATCTCGGAACAGACAATTAGGTAACCCCTGAAATTAAAAAAAAACAGTCGCCCGGAGAATATTCTTTTAAAGCACAATAATCTGAATATCAATAATTAACATAATGATTGATTGGAGAAAAAGTCTGTTTTAGCTTTAGGGTTAAGTCATTCTTATCCATCCCGGGAAGGGACTCTAAACTCCTCCTGATCATAATTCTGATAAAATAAAAAGATGCTCAGAGGAAATCTTTCCTTGCCGGATTAAAACTATCGAGAAGAATTCCTTCTTCGAGGCAAACCACACCATGAAGTATTCCGGAGGGTATATAAACACCATCTCCGGGAAGTAATATCTGCAACTCGTCTCCCACCTGGAATTCAAACTTACCAGATGCACAATAGGAGGTCTGAGAATGCGCATGAGCATGCAAGGTCCCAATGGCGCCTTTTTTGAAATTAACTTTCACTGTCATCAACTGACTGTTGTAACCCAGTACCTGGCGGGAAACACCTTCTCCAAGGTCAGTAACGGGAGTATTGCTGTTGAGAATAAAGAATTTACTTTCCATAGGTTCTATTTTCGGATGTATTCAAAACACAAATTGAGGCAAAAAAAAATTCACGTACAAATTTCATGGCAGATACGTTAGGAAACATCAAAAAAAATGATTCTTTTTGTTCCTGACAGACCAACTAATAAGTATTTAACTTCACTCCAAAACATCTAAACTTATGGATTTCAAAAAATTTATCGTAATTCCGGTTTTTATCGGTTTTCTGGCATGCACATTTGTTGCACTTGATCAATTAATCAGTCCACTTCTGCCTATTGCAGCCAACAAGGGTTTTGGCTGGGTGACTTTTCAGGCATGGGCCATGTATTTCATGGCCGGATGCACCTTAAAAGGAGGTATGAGAACATTTCTTGGTTATGTAATGGGCATTATCTCTGCTGTTTTAATCATCAAACTTGCAGGATATTTGGGTTCTACCGGCTTCTGGGCTGTCCCTCTGGCAGTATTCATCGTTGTGATACCCATGTGTTCCATGGAAAGAGCCCATTCTTTGCTTGATTTTGTGCCTGCTTTATTTGTCTCTTCGGCTGTATTCTTCGCCTTCATGAACTATATTCCCAACGCTACAATGGGAAGTTCTGCCCTCGTGATCCTGCTCTATTGTGCGATTGGTATGATTTATGGAATTGTTACAGTGCAACTCAGAGGCATGTATGAAAAGATGGTGCTGAAAACGGGAAATAAGTAGTAATGATAATTCGAACAAAGACCCTCAAGGTTACCACAACCTTGAGGGTCTTTGTTCGAATTAATGTGGTTGCATCAAACCTAACGGCCTCTCAACTCTGTTACAATCTCAATCGCCTCCCTAACCTTTTGTTCGATATATCCATAATCACCATTTGAAATAACTTCCGGAGGAGTAAGTTGTGATCCAAGTCCAACACAGGCAACTCCAGCGCTAAACCATGCTGTCAGGTTCTCCCTGTCCGGAGATACTCCACCCGAAGGCATGATGCTGGTCCAGGGGCAGGGAGCAAGGACAGCCTTCACAAAGGCCGGACCGCCGACTTCTTTCCCTGGAAAAATCTTAACTATCTCGCATCCAAGCTCTTCTGCCTGGTTGATTTCGGAAAGGGTTCCACAGCCAGGCATCCATGCTATTTTTCTCCTGTTGCATACCTTTGCCATATCCGGGTTGAGGCTTGGGGAAACAATAAAATTGGCACCAAGCTGTATGTAAAGTGCCGCAGTTGACGAATCCACGACAGATCCCACGCCCATGATCATCTCCGGGCATTCGGCAGCACACCATTTGTTAACTTCAGCAAAAACCTCATGGGCAAAGTCGCCCCGGTTCGTAAACTCGAAAACGCGTGCGCCACCGGCATAACAGGCCCTGACAACATTCTTCACAACGGAGGCATCCTTGTGATAATAAAGAGGAACAATCCCAGTTCCAACCAGGGTTTGCAGAACATTCAACCTTTTGAATCGAGCCATGATGAAATATTGAAAATGTTAAATTCAAAACTATTGGTTTATCTTGAAACCCTTCCGGAGGAATCCCCTCCCATCAGTTTTTCTACCTCAGAAACAGATACCCTGTTGTAGTCGCCATAAATGGTGTGCTTAAGGCAGGAAGCTGCTACAGCGAAATCCAGGGCCGACTGCAGATCATCGCCGTAAGTGATAAGTCCGTAAATCAACCCGCCCATAAATGAATCCCCTCCGCCGACGCGGTCAACAATATGGGTGATCTGGTAGGTTGGGGCCTTGTACAGTTTCTTTCCGTCATACAGCACTCCGCTCCAGGAGTTATGGTTGGCATTGACCGAACCCCGCAATGTCGTAATCACTTTTTTACAACGGGGAAATGATTTCATGATTTTTTGTGACACAGACAAATATGCATCTGCCTCCACGTGACCAGCCTTTACATCCACCCCGTCAGGATGGATATTAAGGGTCATAGCGGCATCTTCTTCGTTACCCAGGATAATATCGCAGCCTTCCGCGAGCAGGGGCATTACTTCAGTTGCTTCCCTTCCATATTTCCAGAGATTCTTTCGGTAGTTGAGATCGGTTGACACGGTAATGCCACGCTGATTCGCGGCTTTAATAGCTTCCAGGCACACATCGGCAGCACCCTGGGAAATGGCGGGAGTTATGCCGGTCCAGTGAAACCAGGTTGCTCCCCTGAACACCTCGTCCCAATCTATCATTCCAGTTTTTATTTCAGCGATGGACGAACCGGCTCGATCATAAATTACCTTACTGGCCCTGCTAACAGCACCGGATTCAAGAAAATAGATCCCCATTCGGCTCCCTCCCCTGGCAACCAGGGAGGTGTCAATACCAAAACCCCTCAACTCACGAATACAGGCATCGGCGATTTCATTCCCGGGCAACCTGGTAATAAACCGGACAGGTATTCCGAAATTTGCCAGGGATACCGCAACATTGGCCTCACCGCCTCCGAATGTTGCACTGAGGTTCCCGGATTGTCCGAACCGCTCGAACCCCGGGGTTGCAAGCCGAAGCATCACCTCTCCAAATGTGATAACTTTTTCCATTGAATGCATTATTTAATAATAAGAAGGCGCGGATCCGCTTATTCAGGCAATTCATTTTCGCCCTTGACGTAACCGAAATTAGCTAAAATTCCTCCATCCACATATAGCACATGGCCGTTGACAAAATTGCTTGCCCGGGAGGCCAGGAAAAGCGCTGCGTTGCCAACATCTTCGGGCTCTCCCCACCGGCCGGCAGGTGTTCGTGTCATGACCAGGTCGTTGAAGGGATGGCCATTCAAACGGATATCTGCTGTCTGTGAAGTGGCAATATAACCGGGTCCGATACCGTTAATCTGAATATTGTATTTAGCCCATTCGCAGCACATGTTGGCGGTCAGAAGCTTCAGTCCCCCTTTGGCAGCCGCATAGGCAGACACAGAATTACGGCCGTATACGCTCATCATGGAGCACATGTTTATAATTTTACCTGAACGGCGTGAAATCATTCCAGGTGCAACTCGCTTGGCCAGAATAAGCGGGGCAACCAAATCGATGTCAAGTACTTGTTTAAAGTCGCTGACAGCCATATTCAGAATTGGAATACGCTTGATAATTCCGGCATTGTTAACCAGGATATCAACCGGTCCGACTTCCTTCTCAATGGCAGAAATACCCTTGTCGACAGCCTCTTCACTGGTAACATCAAAATTAAGGGTAAAAACGTCAAGGCCTGCCAAGGCATATTCGATCTTACAGGCAGCAAGTTTATCATCCGACAAATCATTGACACAGATCTTCGCCCCGGCAGCACCTAGGGCCTTGGCGATTGCCATTCCGATGCCATGAGTTCCCCCGGTAATCAGAGCGACCTGCCCTGTTAAATCAAAAAGTTCATTCATAACAATTCAAATTACTTGATTAGTATTAATCAAAAACAAAACTACTCCTTTGCAAACCAACTTAAACCTGGAATCTTCAACTGCTTCAAAACTAATTCTTATAACTAACGTTAGGTCAACAACTTTTCACAGTCAAGGTCATTTACAAATAGATTCCAAATATATTGAACTTAACTACCGGCATCCTGCTTTCTACCTGAGCTGATTTGGCTGAACAACATCCATATCACTATAATCCAGGTTTTCCCCGGCCATTCCCCATATAAAGATGTAGTTACTAGTACCGGCAGCCGAGTGGATAGACCAGTCTGGTGAAATAACCGCCTGTTCGTTGCTCATCCAGAGATGCCTTGTTTCCTGGGGCTGACCCATAAAATGGCATACCGCCTGTCCGTCGGGTACATTAAAATAGAAATACACTTCCATCCTCCTGCTGTGCGTATGGGCCGGCATGGTATTCCAGACGCTGCCCGGACGCAATTCAGTCATTCCCATCTGTAGCTGGCAGGTTTCGATGACTTTGCTAATAAGAAGCTGATTGATTTGTCTTTCGTTGGATGTTTGAGGCGATCCCATTTGGAGAACATTGGCATCCCTGAGGGTAATATGCCTGGTAGGGAACTCTTTGTGAGCAGGTGTGGAATTCAGGTAGAACCGGGATGGATGAGCCTGATTGTCGGAAGTAAAAATTATTTCTTCAGCACCTTTCCCAATATACAAGGCTTCTTTAAAATCCAGGACAAATATTTTCCCGTCCACACTAACCCGGCCCTTGCCACCGACATTGATGATGCCAAGTTCCCTGCGCGAACAAAAAAACTGTGATTTAAGTGGTTCAATTGAAGTAAGTTCAAGTGGCCCGTTTACCGGTACTGCCCCACCGGCAATATACCGGTCGAAATGAGAATAAACCAGGTTGACCCTGTCTGCTTCCATCACTTTTTCAATCAGAAAATGCTCCCTGAGTTGTTTTGTGTCATAATTTTTTACATCAGACGGATGGGAGGCGAAACGTTCTTCAAAATGAATTGCCATGATTAAGTTGTTAGATATTCAAAACTAATAAATATGACTGAATTCGCACGCTACAAGTTCTTGCCAAAGAAGCTGAGGATAAATGCCGCCTGCCGGCCTTTGACAATTTCAGCATTAACTCTCATGCAAATATAATTAGATTATAACAATTGTGCAATCGATTGCATAATAATTCTATAATTTTGCTGTAAAAAATATATTTATTTACATCTTTGTGCTTCGCAACGCTTTAATCATGCATCGAAAATCAGAACCAACCATTCATGACATAGCCAGAGAATTAAAAATCTCGGCCTCCACAGTTTCCAGGGCACTGCAGGATAATCCGCGGATCAGCCAGAAAACGAAGGAAAAGATTAAGCTTATTGCTGATGCAATGGGGTACAGGCCCAACACTCTTGCCTCCAACCTGAGAAATAAAAAGTCCAATACCATTGGAATAGTGGTACCGCTAATCAACCGATATTTCTTTTCTGCAGTAATCAGCGGAGTGGAAGATGTGGCCTTCAAGGCCGGTTATACAGTCGTAATATCGCAATCCAATGACTTGGCAAACAAGGAGATATCCATTGTTCAGTCTATGTTTTCCAACAGGGTTGACGGATTGATAATATCCATAGCGATGCAGCCAACCAATTACGAACACCTGAAAATTTTTCGTAAAAAGAATATACCCCTGGTTTTCTTTGACCGTGCAGTAGCCGAAATTGAAACAGACAAGATTGTTGTGGATGATTACATGGGCGCCTTTCGGGTTACCCAACACCTGGTCGACCAGGGTTACAATCGTATTGGACATATGGCAGGTCCACAAAACCTGCAAACCTATATCGACCGCAAAAAAGGATACAGGGACGCACTGGAAAAAAATAGAATCACCTACGATGAAACTTTGGTGATTACCAACTCGCTCACTTCTGAAGATGGGGTAAATGCCGTCAGACAACTTATGAGCCTGCCATTTCCTCCTGATGCAATCTTTTGTGGCAATGATACCACAGCGCTGACCTCCATGATTTACCTGCGTGACAAGGGGGTAAGGATCCCCGAAGAGGTTGGGATAGTAGGCTTTAGCAATGAACCCTTTTCAAGAGTGGTTTCCCCTTCAATCTCAACTATTGCCCAGCCTGGATTTTTAATGGGACAAAAAGCTGCTGAGCTGATTCTCAGACAGATTGAGAACAAGGATAAAACGTTTCAGACCCTTGTGCTTCCTACCGAATTAATTATCAGGGAATCGTCTCTGCGGATAAAGCAGTAACCCGGTTATTCTACTTTAACCGCCCCGGCAGGTACTTCTTTCCCAACAACAACTCTTTTCCCGTCTCTGGTAATCCCCGAATTTTTAAGGATCACATTTTCAGTTCTCGAACCTGTCAAACGGATTATTGTTGATTCCCCGGATGAAGTGGTTAACCGATCCAATGTGACAGACTTGCAGTTCCTGATATCCACAACAGGCATCTTCTTGGTTTTCAACGAAATATTCTTTAGCATAATCCCTGAGGCATCACTGCAAATCAACCCCCATTCCGCTTCCATACTGATATTCTCCAACAGGACATTTTCCAGGTTAAGTTCAGGCAATCCCTGCAGGAAAATACCCTGGAAAGATCCTTTGCAATTCACGTTCCGGATAAAAATATTCCTGAACTGGGGCGTCTCTTCAGTAACAGCCAATAGTTTGGGAGCCTGGCCGGAGGAACCCTCTTCCATATCTTCAGCGACGGATTTTCCGCTGTAAAAAAGGTTGAAGGATATAGCCTGGGAGGGAATACTGATCATTTCTATGGAGTTGATATAAATATTCTCAACCACTCCTCCCCTGCCGCGGTTGCTCTTGAAACGCAAACCGACATCCGTCCCGATGAAGGTACAGTTGGAAACGTGCATATTACGCACTCCTCCGGACATTTCACTGCCTACAGTGACTCCTCCATGTCCATGGTAGACAATACAGTTTTTTATGATCAGGTTTTCTGTAGGTACTCCCCGGTCGCGGCCTTCCTTGTCCTTTCCTGATTTTATGCAGATAGCATCATCCCCCACGTCAAAATTCGAATCATAAACTACGCTGTTTTTACAGGATTCAATATCAAGTCCGTCGCCGTTCTGTGAATACCACGGATTTTTAACCGTTGTATTCCTAACAATCAGATCTTCACATAGCAAAGGGTGAATACACCAGGCAGGTGAATTCTGGAAGGTCGGTCCATCAATCAGTACCTTTTTACAGGACACCAGGCTCACCATAACCGGCCGCAGAAAATCACGTATCCCTTCAAACTCCTCCCTGGTTCGCAGCTGCCGCGGAACATTCATATCTGCCATCTTTTCTCCTGCCCTGAACTGGGCAGAGGGATACCAAGTCTTACCATTATCACTCACTTCGCCCCCCGAAGCCAACAGCTTCTTCCATTGAGATTCGGTCAGCTTCTCCTTCTTTACCGCCCTCCATGCGTCGCCGGAGCCATCAAAAATTCCTTTTCCCCTAATCGCAATATTTTCGAGGTTTTTTCCATTCAATGGAGAGATGCAACGGAATGTATTGAATCCTTCAAAATTAGTTTCAACCAATGGATACAGGTTTTTGTCCGGACTGAAAAGTACCAGGGCTCCCGATTCGGTGTACAATTCAATGTTGCTTTTCAGGGTGACAGGCCCGGTAAGCCAGGTCCCGCGGGGAACAACTACGCGACCTCCGCCACGACTTGCTAAGGCATCGATGGCTTTACCAAACGCCTCCGAACAAAGCGTCTGACCGTCCCCAACAGCCCCAAAATCAACTATCGAGACTGTATTGGAAGGAATGACTGGCTCCTTCACTTTAGGCATTTCAAATTCAATACCCTGGTACAATACATCATCTGACATTGTTTGGGGTACATTCTGAGCGTCAGCCAGTGATGAAAGGACAACAAAACCCGGCAGCAACAGGAACGATTTCAGTAAATTCATATCTTTATATATATCATTGTATTACAGGAACATAAATTCCAATCAAATCTATTTTTCAATCCGAAACCAATCAATATCAGCGGATCCGGCATCGTTGATAATTCCATTGCGCAAAGCATAGAAACCAATCTTTGCCCCAATCCATTTGCCAGGCTTAGCCTTGAATGGTTTCCCAAAGGCTGTGAAAGAATTTCCATCCAGGCTGTAGCTGAAAGAACATGCCGCCCCAGTTTCAACCCTGACCCTGAAATAGATTGTGCCGGAATCATAAGATAGCTGGTCAACGACCTCTTCCTTTCCTGTCTTATCGGCCTGTGAGCAATAGGTGGATCTTATCTCCGGTTTTCCATTGTTCCTAATGAGCGAGATTGCTCCGTAATCCAGTCCCATTACCACCAGCCCTGCTTCTTCCCCATCAAAACGGGCATCAAATGTAAGCCTGGCTGTAGCTGTAAACTCTGGTGCGGGAAATTTTTGCAACAACAGGTTTGGTATATCCCAGAGGCTGGTTGCATCCAGCGGCCTCGGCATGCAGTTCAACCTGAAGAAACCCAGGTTTCCTGTCGGATAGCCCCAGCAAGCCTGGTAATTGGCGTGCCATTGCCACTGCAGTCCCAATTCTGCCCTATTGAATTCATCGCTCTCCGGAGGGGTTTTCACCGGGTAACCCTTTCCAACATTCGGTTTTCTATAGTTTCGCACGGGATTGCCCTTTCCGTCTCCGTCCTCATCTGTCCCGATTACCGGCCAGCCGTTGATCCATTTCATCGGGTTGAGGTGTACCACCCTGCCATAAGCTCCAAGGTCCTGGAAATTTAGAAACCAGTCCTCCCCGCTTTTTGTATCCACCCAGGCACCCTGGTGCGGACCGTTGATATCCGTCTTTCCCTGCTCCATGACAATTTTTGATTCATAAGGGCCGAAAACCTCGCGCGACCGGAGTACAAGCTGCCAGCCGGTTGAAACGCCGCCAGCCGGAGCGAAAATGTAGTAATAGCCGTTACGTTTGTAGAATTTTGGTCCTTCCACCGTCGGATTATCCTTGTGCCCGTCAAAAACCATTACACTATTCCCGGTAAGTTTCGTCCCTTCGCTGTTCATCCTGCTCACCATTACAACGCTTTTTACTCCGGCGCGGCTTCCCGCCAGGGCATAAACCATATAAGCCCTGCCATCATCGTCCCACAAGGGGGAAGGATCGATGAGCCCTTTGCCCGGCTGCACAAGCAGAGGCTCAGACCATGGCCCGGCGGGCGAACCCGATTTTACCAGGTAAATGCCATAATCAGGATCAGGATAGTAGATGTAAAATTCACTCTTGTGATAGCGAATACAAGGTGCCCATACCCCATTCCCATGCTGTGCCTTGTCGAACACGTCGAAAGGCGGCTGCCTGGAAAGGGCATAACTGATCAGTTCCCAGTTCACAAGGTCGCGGGAATGCAAAATTGGAAGTCCGGGAATACAGTTGAAGGAGGAGGCGACCATGTAATAATCATCATTTACCCGGATGGCATCCGGGTCAGAGTAGTCGGCATACAAGACAGGATTCCTGTAAGTGCCGTCTCCTTTATCAGCCACCCAGACTTTTGAAATCCTGTCAGTCTGCTGTGCAACAACAGCGGAGGGCAGTTGAAAAAACCATACAAAAGTCAAAATAATTCCAGGTATCTTATTCATAATGAATTATTTAATTTGAAATATAATCGTACCATTCTTCACCTGGCGGAACCTCCCAGCCTATTGGGGCAAAAATATTTTCCTTCATATATCCTGATGCTTCTTCCCTGCTAAGTTGATGCGCCCATGGTACCCTTCCTGCTGTTTCAGCCCCGGCGCCGGTATTTCCATACTCACCGAAAAAAGCACTCTTCTCACTATCAGGCTTCGACCAGTTGTGCCAGCCCTCCTTGCAAATAAAGGATCCCATTTCGCAATTCAGGTAGGCCACTTTGGCAAAATTCCTCCATGGGCGACCCAGGTACACCTTCTTCACATTTTCCAAACCGGTAATCCTGCAATTCACGAATACAAACCCGAATGGTTTTCCTTCCGGCGTACTTGCTGCAGTAAGGTAGGAATCACTTTTACAGACAATCGTACAACTTTCAAACAGAACAGTCGCTTCCCCAAAAATGAAATCCGTGGTTCCCTCAACCGTACAATTCAGGAAATACTGTCGACTGAACCGTCCGGCAGCATACAAAGTATCCTGGTTGCCAAGTATCCGGCAATTGACAATTACAGACCGGTCGCCTTCCACGTGCAATGCCACGGCCTGACCAACCGGACCGGCAGTATTCTCAACTGTTATGTTTTCCATCCTGAAATCATTGGCCTGAACCAGTAAAGTATAGGTGAAAAAAGTACTGTTCCTGCCCCTGTTAATTTTATCAAAATAGTCATCGAAAGTTACCACTGTTTTTTCCGGACTTTCGCCAACCAGTGAAAGCCTGGCATTGCAGGAAGGAACCACAAGTTTCTCCCTGTATATCCCATTCCTGACAAATATGGTGACCCTTTTGTCGGGGAATGCCTTGGATGCATCGATGGCTTTCTGTATTGACACAAAATCCCCGGATCCATCCATGGCAACAACCATGGTTAGCTTATCCTGTGCAAAGGCGGTGGAAATTATCAGTACCATGATCCAGCTTATTACCAAAAATTTCATGGCTGCTTCTTTTTAAGTACCTTATCCAAAAATGCAACAACATAATCAACTGTGGGTCCAAACCAGGGATCAAACAACCAGAAAGGATGAGGAGTGTTTGGAATGGTGTGAACTTCCGTGTAGATATTGAACCTGTTCAAAATGCTTATCACAGTATCGCGTCCGGCATGAAACCTGGGAAGTGCGCTGTTGACAAACAAAACGGGTGGGGTTGACTTTCCCGCATAGTTCATCGGGGATGCCTCTTTCCATTTTTCAGGAAGCTGCCTGATATTTCCTCCAAACCACCAGGCTCCGGCAGAAGGCCGGGAGGGGTCATTATCTTTGGCACTCTCATTCGGGTCTGTAAAATCGAGAATGCCATCGATGTCAATAATTGCCTGTATGCTTGTTGAAATGCCTGCATTTCCAATATCTCCCTCAAATTTCCGGACATCTGCCGTCATACCTGACAGCGCCGCGAGCTGACCACCTGCCGAAGTTCCGGAGACAGACATGCGGTCCGGGTCAATGTGAAATTTTTTGGCATTGGCACGCAGAAAACGAATGGCATCTTTGATATCGTATACAGCTGCAGGATAAAGCGCCTCGGGGGAGAGCCGGTATTCGGCGGAAGCCGTGACATAACCATGAGAGGCAATCGCCATTGCCATAGGATTTTCCATGGTCCTGTCACCTGATCTCCAGCCACCGCCGTGTATCAGGAGAAGGACAGGATGAATCCCGGATTGCTCCGGCCGGAAGATATCCAGATGCAAATCCCGTTTCCCGAAGGGAGTGTCCGTCAGGGTTTTATAAACAACACCATAATCTGCTATCACTCCTTGTGGAAGAGTGGCATCGACAATTTTGGCCTGTGGAAATTCATTCCTCAGTTTGACCCAGGCAAGATAGGGAGTGAAAGTTGTATCACGTGGGATTTGCCGGAAACTAGTTCCCGGAGCAAACAGCCTGTTGTTGAGGCTTTCCACAATCAGCACCCAGTCATTTCCGTTTTCAGTGACACCAGGAGGATCCAGCTCCTGCAAATTTTCCTTTTTCACCTGGCTTTCATACAAATACTTCCCGTTTTTGGGGGAATACCAGCATATCCTGAATATTTCTCCAATGATCTTATCTGTCTTTAACCTGATTGGCCTTCCATTCCAGGTGTAAACCATCAAACATTTGGTTCCCCTGAGGGCGACCTGGTGATTGTAGCGGATTCCCGGCTCTGCCAGCAGGGACTGATCCGGCACAAGTGACTCAAAATGATATCTCAACATCAGGTTTTTCAGGTGAATCATTTGTCCTGCACCCGGGGCATTGACAGCTTCTTCCCATATTTCCACGGCACCGTAGCTTCCGGTCTTTTCTCCCCTTTTGTGCATCTGCATGACAGAATTGTTCCCATAGGTAAAACCGCAGGCCCCTGAGAAGAGAGACCAGTAGGCATACCTGCGCAAATCGCTGTCCGTCCAGCGCGGCTGCAGTGTGTCATGCAATCCATGGGGAATGCCCTCGTAGGAAGGCTCGCCATCAAGCGTGGGCTTAAGAGGCATTTTATGATAATCGGCCTCTGCATACCTCCAGTTATCCTCACCATAATTCAGGTCTGTGCGGGAGGTGTCCTGATCGTAATTCCTGTGACCCGACTGAAACATATTGAAATCAAGCCAGGGCTCCTCATGAAACCACCTGGAGGACTGTGTCCTGCCAAAAGGATGAAAGGTTACCAGGTGACCGGGGGCCTCCTCCTTCAGGGTATTCCCGATCTTATTCCAAATCCGTATGGAATCATCGCCACGGACATCGCCGCCGTTCATCCAGATAATATTGCTTTTGTCCCTGTATCTCCCGGCAAGGAACCTGGCATAAGACTCCGCCTGTGCCAGGCTCACATGGCCGGCCCTGACGTTCGGACCCCAAACCGGCACCAGGGCCAGGTAAATGCCCTTTTCTGCCGCCAGATCAACGACAAAATCCACGTGTTCCCAATAACCACCCTTCCCCATTGTTCCGGATGAATTCGAAACTGCAACCTTTGGTGTGGCCGGATTTTTCCCGATCAGGGCCGAATCGCCATCCGAATCAGTGACAGAAAGGGTATGCAGCAACATGACCTGAATCACATTAAACCCCTTCTCCCTGCGATTTTCAAGGTATTTTTCAGTCTCCTCCCTGTTCAGTTTACCAAGCAGAAGCCAACCGGTATCTCCCAACCAGAAAAAAGGTTTACCATCCGCTGTCAGGAAACGTTTACCGGCTGACACCGCCAGTTTCGGGCAATTGTTTTTTGCGGCAGGGGAGATGAAGGCCAGCATGAGCAAAAATGAAAATATCAATCTGAATTTATGCTTCATAGCTTGTATTATTTAGCCAGTACATTCTTACCGGGAGCCCATTTTTTCTGCCATCCGGGGTACCTGTCAAGGACATCCTGCGGGGCATAAGTATACCATGAATAGCCGCTGCGGCGTTCCCTCTCAACTTCAGCCAGGGTGTACAGGACTTTGCTTTTCCTGTCACTGAACAACGGTCTTTCAGTTTCAAGTTCGTAGAAACGGGTCCAGATGGGAGGTGCCAGTGAATCAGCAACAACAATCCTGTCGGTACTGTTGACCCTCCATTGGGATTTCTCCGGAGGTGCCTGAACGGTCTTAACCCTTGTAAATAAAATCCTGGAATCACTGAACCATTTTACTGCAGACTGCACCGATACCACTACATCATTACCCGGATTATCAATTTTCATCAGGAATAATACAACCTGGACGCTTTCACCATTGCAGATGGAGGGCATTTCGTAAGCCCTTGCCCAGGCAGGTTTCAACGTAACTTCATCATGTTGCTGGCACCATGCTGTTAATCGGCCCTTGCTAATAATCTGTGTTTTTAGGATACATTCCAATCCCTTCTCATAGGCTATTTCTGACTTCTTCCTTAATTCAGGACCTACAAATGAAAATACCGGATGGTTGTCCCTTATCTTTTTCAATGTATTCATCACACCGAGAAAAGCACCATCATTGAAAGTTATATGGCTGCTGTAATTGTTTTTCTCCAACGGGAAATACTGGGGCCAGCCTCCGTTGGCGTACTGCGCCTTCAGCATAAACTGTAGGCCCCGCAATGCAGCCTCCCTGTATTTTTCGACCGGTGCCTGAGTATAGACCTGTGCCAGATACTCTACATGGGTGTAGGTTGTTGAATTGTCGAAGGTGGTATGCTGCTGATCCTTCGTCCGAATCAAACTGTCAGACTGACCATCGGTCAGAATAGCCTGCATGTCGTAATTTTTTGGCCAACCTCCGTTGTTTCTCTGGTAAAGCAATATATTGTCAGCTATCTCAAGGATTTCAGATTCTTTGAATTTGGGTTGATTTACCTTGGGGAAAATGATATTCCGGGCATCATAAATATTGTACCAATGTCCCCTGCTGTCTGAAAACGGGCTGAGATCGATGGGTGTAAATGTCTTCGCCGGAAGGCTGTCCTGGGCAGACAGACTTCCTGTTTGCAACAAAATCAGGACCATAAGGAGAATTTCTGAAATCCAGGTGAAAATTTTCATGGTATATTTCTGTTCATTAATCAGTATACTGTATCCTGCCCTTCCCGGATAAACTGGCCAGGTCAGGTAAATCATAATATTTAAGAACACCATACAAGACATTGGAATAAACATCCTTCTGCATGGTATTCCTAAGGAAATCGTTGAAGCTTCTGATGGATCCGGATATTTCCACCTTCTGAATCCTCTTGTCCAGGAAGGTTGCATGAACAACTGCCGGACCGTAATCCCCATTCGCAATAATCTGTACGGGATAGCCTTTCAGAACGGAATCACCGGTGGTGAAATCAAGCAGACTTTGGATATCTGTTACCCGCTGACCCATGATGGGTTTACCTATATGCATGCTTATCATTGCGTTGCGGTATTCCCTGTTCCAGTATTTCGCATCGTTGAGGTACAGCGGGTCCAAAGTTTCGCCAAAACCACGCAAGTCTGCAACCACCAGTATATCTCCCTGGCTGATGAACTTCCCGACTGTACTTTCATCCGCAAGAATTTCGTCCTTTCCACCTTCGTTTAAATATAGGACAACCTTACTTTGGGCACTGGTAATTTCAGGATAGCAGACAACTGCCGGTACCGGTAATTCCCCCTTGCACATTACCTGGTATTTGATGATGTCATAATTGCGCATCTTAAGAAAACCTGTCTTTTCAGCGATGATTTTTGCCTTGGGGAATGTGATGCCCAGCATTTCCCTGACTTGTGATACAATTACCTTAGAATCATTCTTAATAAACTCATCCCGGTTTGATTTTAACCGTTCTGAAACTGCAAGGTTATGATCCGGAATAGCAACCTGGTCATTCATTGATGTCGCCACCTGCCCTGTTGAAGTACATTGAAGATTAATCAATGGAACAGTAACATCCATGGTCTCCCGGATTGGCCTGTCGTCGCCGGTCAGCCATCTGCGGAACCAGGTTACCAATGCCTCCCGTTTGGGTTTTGGCATTCCATGGCCTCCCTCAATGGTGAACATGCTGACCTTTTCAGGATTGCCCATCACTTTATAAACCTGTTCCAGTTCCTTGAACCCCTGTAATGCGCCCTGGTAGTCGACAAAGTCGTACAGTCCTGACATGATGAGAACAGGTTTAGGCGCCATCATCAGAACAAAATCTGATATTTCAAGTTGTTCGCTTCCCTCGCCAGGTATATGCTGGCATCCGTCTGATGGTCCGCTGAGTTCCAAAACCCTTTCGCGCGTTGAAAAGTAGCTGCAAACTGAGGCCACTTTAATCCGGGGTTCAAAACCGACAAGATAGGCAGTCTGTGTCCCACCCCCGGAGCTTCCGTACACGCCAATTCTTGATTGATCAATATCGGAACGTGTTACCAGGTAATCTACCGCACGGTGATTGTCCCAGTATTCATAGGCCGCCAGACTACTGCCAACAAGGTTTGCACCGGCATTGAGAAGGGTATGTTCTGTGGTGGCCCCCCGGGTGAGAGACTGACTGTTTTTGTCGGCATACTGAATTCGCTCACCCTGGCCAATGGGATCAACCACAAGAACTGCTATTCCGTTGAGGGCAAAAAGGATGGCAGCCCTGGAGGAAGGCATTTTACCTCCCTGTCCATGGCCGCACAATTCTACAGCCACTGGAAATGGCCCATTGCCGTTGGGAAGATAGAGGTTTGCCGTGACATAGCGTTTGGGAACACTCTCGAACATTATTCGTTCCACACGGAAACCATCCTGGTTAGAAACGCCAAGGACACTGGCATTCAATTCTGAGGGTGAAGGAAAGTCTCCTGCTATTTTTTTGTAACGGCGGATGCACTCATCCCGGTAACGGATCATCGACTCCTTGGATTGGAAAGCAGCGGAAATTCGGGTATTTCGTTCCCCGTATTGTTGGTGGACATCCCTGAGCAGGTAACTGTTGAATGCCGTGTTCATTTTCCAGGAAAGCGCATTGTTGCCGGGTTGAGCAACGACTTGACTGACGGCAACCAACCCACTCAATAAAAGAACAATCACCCTGAATAACCGAAATATGCCTGCCATGCTCCTCAGAATTTATTTGATTACCGTTACTTTTTGTGGAACCAATATTAACCATGAACTCCCGAACTGTACCAGGAACAAACTTTCCCGTTTCCAGAAAAACATTTCAGAAAAGAAGAATTAAGCAGGGAGAGCCATAAAATGTCGCCATCTGCAATTATTTGAACCTCGCCTGTCCTTCCAAAAGGGAGAATGCTCCTGTGTTGAAATGACGCAATTTAAAAGTCTATCTCCGGGGAGATTTAGAAGGGCAATGTGCAAAAAAAAGGACATTATTCTATTCCCTTTACTTATCAAAAATAACCACCTGCTGAAAATTGCAGGTGGCTATTTTTTAATATCAAACAGGGCTTACTTGTTAGGCAATCCATAACCATTGGTTACCTTACCCTTTGACTGATCAATAACTGTCAGGGGCATTGGGTGGAAATAGCGGGGAGCACTGGTTTCACGGCCGACTACCCCGTCCAGAATGGCAGCATTAAACATCGCTTTGGCATTGGCATCACTCCATACTGTTATACCCCAGTTCACTCTGGTGTAACCACTGGTAACCAGCGCTGAAGCTTCTGCTCCTGCAGGGTCAATATAGTTATACAATCCCTTAATGGCCAAATTCCTGGCTGTTGCAGTATAGGTTGCGATTCCCCAATTGTAAATTCCACGCCATCCCGGGTAAAGTGCAGGATCAGATTCGACAGGCGATTGGGTAACTGTTGCCACATTGCCGCCAATTTGAACATATTTCGTCCAAACGTAGTTGCTGATGGTTCTTCCGCTTGGGAAAGTGTAGAATCCGTTGGCCTGGAGACCTGCTGTCATATCGGCCATTTCCTTGCGTATCGCGAGGGCTCTCTCATTGAATTTTCCGGAACGAATCATGTCCCAACGGATAGTACCTTCACCCAGAAGTTCCAATTTGCGCTCATTGTAAATAGCATCCAGCAAGGCATCCCCGGCCAGTGCGGTAAGGTTCTTGCCAGTATTGCCAAATGCCCTGGCACGAATTTGGTTGACCAGTGCGAGAGCACCAGCATTGTCTGTACCGGCAACAGCTTTGGCTTCGGCAAGCTGAAGCATCACATCGGCCATTCTCAGAACGATGTAATTGATACCGGAGGACCGGAATGTAGCATTCAGGAACAGAGGCACATCTCCCCTGTTTTTATCCCATTTGTTGGTACTTGGTCCGCCACCGCCAATACGGGTTCCCACACCCAGCGGGATGAGGTTTTCCTGTCCTGTCGCAGCATTGCTGCCGGTAACCACCATACTTACGTCACGTCTCATGTCTCCGGTTTCATAAGCATTGTAGAAGAAAGAAGGAATAATGCGGATGGCTGCAAAAGTATTCAGGTAAGAATTCACAGAGCTATTGGAGCCGGGACGAGCCATACTATATCCGTACTCACTGTTGCCGATACCGGCCACGCAACCAACTTCAAAAAGCGATTCAGTACTAATCCGACGTGAATTGGTTTCCTGCCAATGTTTTTGGAACGGATTGTTGACAGCCCTGGAATCGGTTGTTATCAGCCTGGCAGTTCCGCTCTGGGTGCCAACAGCCGCGGTCAGGTATTGTTCTGCCATCCTGATATAATCAAGATAATCTGTACGGCGAGCATAAACACAGGATTCGTCGGCAGCTCCCTTATTGGTGAACTGGACAGTGCCATACAATCCTTTCACATCAGTACGGATGGTCTGCCAGCTACCGGCATAGAGCGCAATTTCTCCAATCAGGGCATTGGCAAAGGTTCGGCTCATCCTTTCAGCAGTGATACCACCCTGACCTAAAACGAACATTTTGCTCTCTGCAGCCTTAAGTTCTGAGATAACCTTATCCATAATTGCGAATCGGGAAGAGAGTTCAAACTCTGTCACCACTTTGTTTTCATAGCCAAAAGGAAAATCCCCAAAGTGACGGACCAATTCCCAGGCACAGAATGCCCTCAGGGTTATTGCTTCACCGTATATATGGGTCCATGGTGTTGGCACACTACCGGCAGCATCTGTCTTGTATTCAGCCTTTTCCGCAATAAGGTCAGCAACTCGCGAGGCACGGGCAAGGGTAACATTTAAACTATTGAAAAAGACCATTGAACTATTGATGGCTGCGGCCCCTGGTTGCAACCTGGCAATGACATTGTTGGCAGAAGGATATTCACTCATGTATTCGGCATCAGATCCGAGTGGATCCTGCCAGTTGTAGTTTCCTCCGTGCGCTGCGTTGGTCCGGTATTCGGCATAGGCCCAGGACAAAGCTTTAAAGGCTTCGCCGGGACTCGACATGACAAAATTATCGTCGGATTGTCCCGCATTGGAAACATCCAAATAATCTTTGCACCCGGTAAACATAGATGGCATTAATGCCAGGCATATATATAGTACTAGTTTTTTCATAATTGATATTCTTTTACGATTAATTACCATTTTAAGATTTAGAAAGTAGCATTTAATCCAATTACAAACTGACGGGCACGAGGATAGGTTCCCCAATCCAGTCCGGGAGTCGGATAACGGGCGCTATTTTGATTCGTATTCACGTCAGGATCCAATCCCGAATAACCTGTTAGTGTAAATGCGTTATAGACAGATCCATACAAGCGGATGTTGGATATTTTGGCCTTTGCCAGCAGTTTAATTGGCAAGGTATAGCCCAGTGTCACCGTGTTGAGGCGCAGGTATGAACCATCTTCTATGCCAAGATCGGAAACATAACCTTGTTGCAGGTAGGTTGAAGGCAAGTTGGCATTTGCATTGGCAGCATTCAACCTGTCAGGAGTTGTAAGTTTCACAAGACTGCCATTCTGGATTTCGTAAAGGGTATAGGAATCCTTCACAATTGCCAGTTTGTTACCGTACAAACCACCACCTTTGTTACCGTTGAAGAGTGAAGCAAGCTTATTGGCATTGTAGATATCATTGCCATAGCTCCAGTTGAAATACATGCCAAGGTCGAAACTCTTAAAGGAAGCATTAAGGTTGAAACCTCCCGTATGTTTGGGATTCATGTTTCCGATTTCAACGATGTCCTTGTCGTCAATCACACCATCCTTGACATTATCCACAAATTTTGGCAATCCGGGATAGGCTTGTTGTGCACCTGTGACCAATCCGCCACGATAAGCTACAAACGCCTTTGAAAGATCAGCTACACCGGTTTTCAAAGTGTATACATTGGTGGTAGCGTCAAAATTGAAATCGTCGGGAGTATAGTATCCTTTTCCATCCATTTTGTAACCCATCACAATACCAACCGGTTTGCCAACCAATAATTTGTAGTCGGCATTCGGAATTCCTGATTGCAGGAATTGTGTTCCATAGGCACTTTGCATCCCGTCTGCCAGTTTGTCGATGTTTCCCTGGTTGAAGTTGATGTTGCCGCTGGCTGTTATGTTCCAATCCTTGCTTCTGTAAATGGTTCCTGTAAGAGAGATTTCAACACCTTTGTTACTGGTTTGTCCGATATTGGCATAACTGGTTGTGAATCCGGTAATAGAAGGAATATCTGCCAGCATCAGCAAGTCTTTTGTACTGTTCTTGTATACATCGACAGTTCCGGACAAACGATGGTTAAAGAGGGAGAAGTCAAGACCAATGTTGCGGGTAATAGTGGTTTCCCATTTCAGATTACGGTTTGACAATTGGTCGGAGGCAAGGTCATAAGAGGGCTGAAGTACCTTATTAAGTCCGTATTGCCAGCGTGTATCCGTTTCGGCAGCCCACAACTGAGACCATTGGTCGGCACTGATGGCATCATTACCAACCTCGCCGTAAGAAACCCGAAGCTTCAAATCATCCAGTCCCTTGATACCTTTCATGAATGATTCTTCAGACATGCGCCATGCAATGGAACCGGCCGGAAAATATCCCCAACGATGCTCAGGAGAGAAGTTGGAAGAACCGTCAGCACGGAAGGTTGCTGCAAACATGTACTTGTCCATCAGAGAATAGTTTGCTCTTCCAAAATAGGAAAGAAGACGACCTGGCGTATTGACACCTGAAGAAATTGACAGGTCTGAACCATATTGGGAGATCATGGCAAAAGCATTGTCCCTGGTAAAGTTGGCCGGATACTTTTTGCCGTAGATGCGCATGTTTGTGCCGCCTGAGTTGGATACTTCCTGACCGGCCAAAACATTGATCCTGTGAATATCATTTACTTTGATTTCATAACCCAGCGTGTTTGACCAACGCATGGATTTGGCATCATTTTTCCTGTAATCTGCATCACCCGCATATTGAAGGGTTCCATTGCTGTTGAGGTAGTTAACCTCATTACCGCTGGCAGGGGTCGGACCTCTCCAGTTTTTCACCTGCGTATAACCGCGTGTCAAGGTCAGTTCTGAATGATAATTGAGGCCTTTGACAACTTTCCAGTTCAGACCGGCAGTACCGCGAAGCGATTGAGACAAGGTCATGTCCTCACGGTCCCTGATCACATTTACCGGGTTGTACATGTCATCCATTACAAACATCTCCTCCCCCAGGGAGGCATCACCCAGGAAGGCCTGGTCACCTTTGATATCGATTTTTGAGATAGGACGGAAACGATAGGATCCGGAAAGGGAAGAACCATAACCACTGGTCGTGCCTTCGTTACCCATCGTATTCTTATCGGTGTATTGCACGTCCAGGTTGAAGTCCAGTTTATCACTCATTTTTTGATCCAACTTGAAGGATACTGAACCTCGTTTGGCATAGGAATTCTGCTTCATACCATCTTCATCCAGGTAACTTAAACCAAGAATAACCCTGGTTTTATCAGTTCCGCCTGTAAGTGTCAGGTCATGGTTATGGGAGAAAGAACCAAAATATACCTCCTTTTGTACGTTGTACGGAGATACATTCTTGTAAGCGTCAATACCTGCCGTGTTGTTGCCGGTGTAGGCACCAATACCAAACAGTTTCTGGAATGGTGTTGTATAGGTTGCTCCAAAATAAACATCCAGCAGTCCCCATTTGAAGGACAGGTAATCATACGGACTTAAAGTGCCAAGATATCCTGTTGGGGTATTGAATTTGGCATATCCGCTATAACTAACCTTTACTTCGCCGGATTTACCCCTTTTGGTTGTAACAAGGATAACCCCGTTGGCACCGCGAGCTCCAAAAATGGCAGTAGAAGAGGCATCCTTCAATACGTCAATGCTTTCAACCATTTCAGATGGGATATCGCTGATATTTCCCGGGATACCGTCTATCAACGTCAGTGGGTCGTTGCTCTGTGAGATGGAGCCCCCTCCACGTACACGAATAGAAATTTTTGCGTCAGGCCGTCCATCCTGGGAGGTTACGTTCACACCCGGAAGACGTCCCTGGAGCGCCTGTGCCACGTTGGAAACAGGAATGGCTGTAATTTGCTTTCCGGTGACTGAGGCCACAGATCCAGTTACATCGCGCTTTTTGACAGTACCATAACCAATGGCAACAACCTCTTCAATCTGAAGCGTAGAGCTTGACATCTGGACGTTGACCTGATTCAGTCCGTTGATCTTTACCTCTTTGGCATCGTATCCGATAAAAGAAAAAACCAGGATATCTTTTGCAAGGTCAACGGGTCCAATCGAAAATTTTCCATCTATGTCGGTGACAACACCATTTGTTGTCCCTTTTACAACAACGTTTGCACCTGGTATTGGAACATTGGTTTCATCAACAACTACACCGGTTACTTTCTGGGCATACAACTGAGCGCCCGAGCAAATTAACAGAAGTGCCAGCATGCAAACCTTTCCAAGAAAAACTTGCTTCATTTTCATCATAAATAATTATTAAGTTTATTTTAATTTAAGAACGGATTTTAGTCATTGTATAAAAGCGAGGCCATGATGAAAGGTCCGACACCCTTGGGATCATTGTCCCGTACCGGCTCGCTGATGTAATATTCAAAAGTTCCGCTGCGGTAGGGATTTCCACCCAATCCCGCTACCGAACAGCATTTGGTCAGACTTATAGTACCATCGGTATTTTCCTTTACAAGATGCTTTACAATACCCTCGTACCCTTTCCTGGCAGTATTCAGGTAGTCCTTGCTGACATACCCTTTCTGAACAGCTTTCAGCAGAGCGTAGGAAAACATGGAAGAGGCGGTCGCCTCGAGGTAGTTTCCTTCTTTGCCACCCATGTCGAGGACCTGGTACCACAACCCGGTGACAGGATCCTGGTACTTCTTAATCCCTGCAGCAACCTGGTTCAGTATGGCAATCAATTTTGGCCGCCCTGCATGGTTCAGAGGAAGATAATCAAGAACATCCACCAGTGCCATCGCATACCAGCCTTCTGCCCTGCCCCAGAAATTCGGTGAACATCCTGTATTGGGATCCGCCCATTTCTGTATTCTTTTTTCATCCCATGCATGGTAATTCAGACCTGTTTTAGGGTCATAGGTGTGACTGTGCACCACCAGAAATTGTTTTACAACATCGTCAAATAATTCAGGCTCCTGAAAGAACATGGCATATTGGGCATAAAAAGGAGATCCCATATACAAACCATCGAGCCACATCTGGTTCGGATACCTTAGTTTATGCCAGAAACCACCCTCGCCGGTACGTGGCTGATTCTTCAGTTGTTCCCTCAGGAGTTTAATGGCCTTCAGGTACTTTTCATCTTTCGTATGATCGTAGAGCGCAAACAGGAATTTACCGGAATTTACCGCATCAATATTGAATTCATCAGGTTTATAACCCATGATTGAACCAGTAGAATCGATAAAATGAAGTGCGTATTTTTCAGCATAGCGGAAATAGCTTTCCTTCCGGCTAACAGACCAAAGCCGGATCATTGACTGGGCTATCAAACCCTGGGTGTAATTCCAGACGGGTTTGGGATTAAAATCCACAGTCCAGGGATCAGGGAATTGTTTCATTTCTGAATCGGCCATTCTTACGGCAATCTCAGTTCCGTCCAATTTCACATCCTGCGAACTGACTGTTCCGCAAAAAATGATCAAAAGAAAAATCAAAGAGAGGAATACATTCTTTCCCATTTCAATCTGTTGTATGTCTGTTAGTATATTTAATGCTACGCTGCACTTACAAACTGGAGATTACCAGGAAAGTCAGGATGATCGTCAGTACGACAGTCATTGCCACGATAGTCCAGTTGACTATTTTCAATTTTCTGCTGGTTTCTTTCATTTGAAGTGAGTTGTTTGGTCGTGTAAAGTTAGGCCAACAACCTCCCAATGGTCACGAAATTCATATCAATAAGGAGGGACAGGCGTAACAGCAGCGGGCAATATTTCCCAAAAACAGGGTAAAAACGTATCGCCTGTAAAATGAGAAAACCATCATTCTACAGTATTACAGATACTTAAATGCCTTTTTTGTGATTTTTGGTATTGGGGTCCTGCGAAACTTTATAAAGGTCAGTCCCGGGTCTTGGAATGCTTTTCTGCGTACTCAGACGCGCTCATGCTAAACTCTTGTTTAAAGCATTTGCGGAAATGTGAAAGGTCTTTAAATCCAACAGCGTAGGCAACCTCTGAAACATTCATTTTTTTCTGTATCAACATCTGGGCCGCCCTTTTCAACCTGATATCACGTACAAACTCTTTGACGGTCATTTCTGTCAATGCATTAAGCTTACGGTACAACTGCATCCTGCTCACACCGATTTCAGTGGCTAACCGGTCAATATCCAGTTCAGCATCAGAGATGTTGTTTTCAACCACGCTGATGGCTTTCTGCAGGAATCGCTCGTCCGGCGAACTCAAAATAATATTCCTGGGTTGCAGAAAAACCTCTCCCGAGTACTTTTGTTTCAGGGATTGCCTGACTGACAGTATATTCTCGATTTTAGTCTGAAGTACTACCAGGTCGAATGGTTTGGTGATATAATCGTCGGCACCTTTACTCAGACCTTCAATTTCATGTTCGCGCGACCCCAAAGCAGTGAGCAACAGGATCGGTATATGAGAGGTACGTTCATCCTTCCTGATTTTCCGGCAAAACTCAAATCCATCCATATCGGGCATCAGTACATCACTGATAATGATATTGGGAATTGTCTTGAGTGCAATATTCCACCCCTCAACCCCGTTATTGGCTTCAAAAATATGGTATCCGGAGGCAAAATGCGACCTGATGAAATAGCGGACATCAGCGTTGTCATCCACCAGTAACATGATTTTCTCTCCTGTCAGATTTTTCTCGTTGGTCAATTCATCGTTCAGCGCTTGTTTTTCCTCCGCCTTAACATGCTCATTTTTTGCAGCAACCGTCGACTGGACTGCTGCCTTCCCCTCTTCATAGGGGAGATGAATTGTGAATTTCGAACTCTTCCCTGGCTTACTTGCAACAAAGATCTTACCGTTGTGCAGTTTAACGAGTTCCCTGGTAAGGGCAAGGCCAATCCCGGTTCCGGTCTGTGCCGGATTTTCATCCACCTGGAAAAAACGGTTGAAAATCTTCTCAATATTGGATTCGGCGATTCCAATACCGGTATCCTTAACAGTAATTTCTATAAGCCTCCTTTCAACTGATTCATTGGCCGAATCGTGGTCCTCTGTGTCAAAAACCAGTGAGATATTAACAACTATCTTCCCACCTTTGGCAGTAAATTTGAAAGCATTGGATAAAAGGTTGTTCATGATCTTGCCAATTTTGTCTTCATCAAAACTGGTTACAATCTCCTTCCTCAGGGAATTGAATCTGAGATCTATCTCCTTGTCTTCGGCAAACTTGCCAAAAGAGCTGACAATTCCGGAGAGAAAAGCTACAAGGTCACCACGTTTCAATGTCAACTTCAGGTTGCCGCTTTCCATTTTCCTGAAATCAAGCAACTGGTTGATAAGTTCGTTCAGTTGATTAGCATTCCGGTGCATAACCTCAAGATGCCCTTTAATGTCAGCCTGTGGGATCGTATCATTCCGGAGTTTCTCCAGCGGGCCGAGAATGAGGGTAAGAGGAGTACGGATTTCGTGTGAAATATTGGTGTAAAACCGGAGTTTCATCATGTCAAGTTCATGCAGCTTTTTGGCTTTTATCTTCTCAAAGACCAGGTTGTGCTTCAGTTTTTCCCTGTTCTGCAAAAAGAAAAGCAGCCAGAAAAACAACAACAGAATGGTCAGGAAAATCAGGATCCGGAACCACCAGGTTTGCCAGTATGGGGGATGGACCACAATCCTTATCACCGGACCCATGTTGCTCTCCTGCCGGTCGATTGAGACAGTCTTGACCCTAAAAGTGTAGGTGCCGGGATTCAGGTTGGTATAAGTTGCCTGCCGCTTGTCGGATGGCTCATTCCAGTCTTTGTCAAATCCTTCCAGAAAATGGGAATACTGGATACCCATGATGTTGGCATAATCGAAGGAGGCAAACTCCAGCTCTACAGAATTTTGTTCATATTTCAGTTCGATCTCTTCCGTTTCGGAGATGCTTTTGGTCAGCACACCGCTCCCGTCAGGAGTAATTCGTACACTTTTATTCAGGATCCGTAAATCAGTATAAACGATCGGTGCAAAATAATCTCCCGACTTGATTTTGGCAGGATCAAAAATATTGAAACCGGATATCCCCCCGAACATCAACTCCCCTGAAGGGAGTTTAAAAGCCGCTCCATAAGTAAACTGATCATTCTGAAGGCCATTCTTTGTTGAGAAATTATGAAATCGTTCCCGCTCAGGATCAAATTTGGAAAGGCCATTTGTGGTGCTGATCCACAAAAAATGCTCCTCGTCCTCAAGGATGGCCAGGGCCTGGTTATTGGCTAACCCGTTTTTTTCGTTGTAATATCTGACAATTCCTTTTTCTTTTGAGTAAAGTACCATTCCATGACTTAATGATGCTAACCAAAATCGATTCTTTGAATCTTCCAGCATATCCCGGGACGGCTCACTTATTTTTGTTATTTTTTGATTTTCAGGATTATATATTAAAACAACCTCCGTTGTCCCGATCCATAAACAATGATCACTGTCCTCCTTGATCCAGTTTACAGCCTGTCCGTTTACCAGGTTGTTATTGTGAATGAATCCCCCTGTTTGCGGATCATATTTGTCCAGTCCCCCGGTAGTACCAACCCACAGGTTGTGTTTGCTGTCATACAACAGGGACCACACTCTATTGTCGGACAGGCTGTTGGAATTTGCGGGATCATTCCTGTAGTGCCTGAAAGTGCCGGTCTGCTGGTTGAAGAGATCGAGACCGCCGAGGAAAGTTCCAATCCACAGATTATTTTCCCCGTCACTCTCCAAAGCCTTGATGCAAGTGCTTGACAGGGAATTTGGATTGTTTTTCTGAGGGAGCATGTAACTAAATCGCCCGGTTTTCCTGTCAAGAATGTTGATTCCTCCATTCTCTGTACCGATCCAGATATTACCATTGCGGTTCAGCCAGAATGCATAAATCTCGCTGTTATTCATGTAACGGTTGTCATCCTGCATCGACTTGAATCCCTGGATGTTTATTTTCTCCTCGATCAACAGGTTAAGTCCCTGCCTGGTTCCGATCCAGATATTGCCCTTTGCATCCCTTGACAGGCACAGGACCGAATTATTTACCAAACTTTTGGGTTCCCTGTCATCGTGGTAATATTTTGAGGTAATTCCCTTGATAACATCGTAAACATAAAGGCCACCACGTGTTCCGATCCAGTATTTGCCATTCGGATCCCTTGAAATTGCACGAACGGTTCTGCATCTCTCATTGTCGGGGTCTATCTCAATGTGCTTTGATTGCAAAGTAAGGGGATCAACGGTAAACATGCCGTTTGAATAGGTTCCGATCCAGATCCTGCCGTCCGACTCAGGAAGAATCTCCCATATCTCCTCATTTGTGAGAGTCCCCTCAATTTTCACCTTTTCAGCAGTATTGGTGGCCGGATCATAAATCATGACACCGCTGTTGGTTCCAAGCCATATCCTGCCTGACTGATCAGGACGAATTACCCTGAAAAATTCAGTAAAACCCTGTAAATTAGAAGGTTAGATATTCGTCAGGTTCCCTTTCCCATCAATCTTGTAAAGGCTGTTTACAGTACCTACCCACAGGCATCCGTTGTTATCTTCCTGTATGGCAGTAACAGAGACATTTCTCAGGGGCGCCGAATCTCCATGGTAAAAAAGATGTTCAAAAGTCTCCTTGCCCCTGTCAAATTTATTGAGTCCGCCATTTTCGGTTCCGACCCATACCTGTCCTTTGTGATCCTCAAACACCACCCTTACCAGGCTGCCTTTCAAGCTGGTAGAATCATCCGGATCATTTTTGAAAACAGTGAAACGATAACCGTCGAACCGGCAAACTCCTTGTGATGTTCCAATCCACAACCATCCCTTTTTATCCTGCAAGACACTATGAATCTGATTGTTGGAAAGCCCATGTTCCTGTGAGTACAAGTCAAAGCTGAGGTTGTTGACATACTCGATGGCACCGGCTTTGGGGGAATAAAGGAGAAGTAGAGAGAGTATGCAAAACAGGAAAACGGGAAGAAATCGCTTCTTTCCGAAAAACCTGCTTTTCATCCTGTTATCTTGCGCAAAACCTGACATCCAAAAGAGATTCAAATAAATTGATTCAAAATTACAATTTTATCATCTGGGAAGGGGCATCTTGCGGACACCAGACATACAACAAAATTTTATTGGCCTTTGCGGGAATTGCCGACTATGTAATTTGTCAGATTTTCAGCTGCCTTCAGGTTTTCAAAATCCGCCGGAAGCATTTTATGGTCAATGTATTCGTTATAAATCCACGGATCACCGATGGCGATGACCAGTCCTTTGCCAACTTTACTTTCGGCCATATATACAATGCCTTTTTCAGCAAGAACAGGAATTGCCGGCTTCTTAAGATTAAAGGAAGAGATCTCCTTCATATATATTTTTGCAACACCCTTGAAAACAGGATGATCAGGGAGCGAAGTAAATGCTCCCATGTTCCAGTCGCGGTTGAGCACCGGATGAAGGGACACGTGGTTAAAATGTATGCCAAACTCTCCGGCAAGCATATTCAGGTGGGTAAACTCGCAATTAGGTGCATCATTGGCCATTAAAACCAGTACCCCACCTTTTTCAACCCAGCCTTTTATCGCTTTGATGTCAGCAGGCTTGATGTAATTGGGTGATTTGGATTCTGTAGTCGTATCAGGATCGACGATAATATAAACATTCAGTTTACTGAGATTTTCTGCATCAGCAGCCTGTTCAACAGTTGTAAGGGACGCTCCATGCTTCTTAAAAAGATCTCCCCACTGCGAGTAACCGCTGTTCTCGGTATCGGTCCACAAATAGTGAAACGGCTGTCCGGTTTTTGCATTCGTTTCGCGGTTGTACCAGTTATCCAATCCCACAACCTGGGAAAAACAAACCTGGGCGAATACAAAAAAAACCAAACCCAATGTTAGTCCTGCTTTTAATCCGGGGAAAATTCCTTCTCTTTTTTTCATGGTATCCATTTTTATTAAAGATTTCAGAAATGAAAAATTCAGTTGACAATCAAAATAACTTTTGCTCCGGTACAAACCTTCCATTTGCTGTAATTCTTTTCCGGAAGAAGGTTTGCTGAGCACCAATGCGTTTTCACCATGCAATCCATGGCAGGGAGCCGGTTCAATAAGGGCGAACTCCTCCCGGACCTGTCTTCCAATGTGAGCAGAAATGAGCTATACACTTGCAAATTTAACAATCTCTTCGACAGGCTGGATGGTCAACAGTTTTTTTTGTGATGACAGCAATCGAAAAAAAAATTATAATTTGCAGCGAATAATTGCAGTATTAAAACCATCGGTTTTCAGACCTTACCGTTTGAAATATCAACTGGAATCATCTTCAAAACTAACCGGATTTGTAATGAAAAAAATGTACCTGAGGCAAATTCTCAGTTTTGCTGCTTTCATGCTGATCATCATCAATGCAGGCATTGGAAGTGAGAAAAGAGACAAAACAACCAGGCATCTCGTACCAGATCAGCTCAAGCTTTTGGCTGCAAGTTATGAAAAAGCAAAGTCCATGTCGGGACGCACCGATGTGGTAACAGTCCGGAGCATGAACAGCGACGGGACCCTGAACCTGATCCCTTCAAAAGACTGGTGCAGCGGTTTCTTCGCAGGATCCCTCTGGCTGGGATCCGTTTTAACCGGCGACAAGGAACTGAAACGACTCGCCGCTGAATATACCCTCCCGCTGGAGCAGGAGAAATTCAATGGCAGGACTCATGACATGGGATTTAAAATCATGTGCAGCTTTGGACAGGGTTACAAAATCACCCGGGATCCTCTTTACCGGGATATTCTGATAGAATCGGCAAAGACTCTCGCTACCCGCTTCAGTAAAAAAGCCGGGGTGATACGTTCGTGGGACCACAACAAAGACAAGTGGCGATATCCAGTCATTATTGACAACATGATGAATCTGGAGCTACTTTTCCGGGCTTCTCAACTTACCGGAGACCAGGAATATTACAATATTGCGGTAAAACATGCAGATATAACGCTTGCCAACCATTTTCGTGCTGACAACAGCTCATTTCATGTCGTGGATTATGATACTATTTCAGGCAGTGTCCTCAAAAAAACCACACACCAGGGATATTCGGATGCTTCGGCTTGGGCCCGTGGCCAGGCCTGGGGTCTTTATGGCTATACCATGTGCTACAGGGAAACCAAACTGGTCAGATACCTTGACCAGGCAGAAAAAATTGCCGGCTTCATCATGAACCATCCAAATCTGCCATCCGATAAGATTCCCTGCTGGGATTTTGACGCCCCTGACAGGGACCAGGCCCCAAGGGATGTATCAGCAGCAGCTGTCACCGCTTCAGCATTAATCGAACTGGCCCGGTTTGTACCCTCGAAAAAGGATCTTTACCAGGGATGGGCTGCACTGATTCTGGAGAACCTGAAAAGGGTATATTTGTCTAAACCCGGAGAAAACAATGGCTTTTTGCTGGGACACTCTACCGGTTCCATGCCGCAAAAGACGGAAGTAGATGTACCGATTATTTATGCGGAGTATTACTTCCTCGAAGCACTTGTAAGACAACGTGAAAGCAGGGACTGAGTTAGGAGTTAGGAGTAAGGAGTTATGAGTTATGAGTTAGGAATTATGAATTAGGAGTTGGGGAAATTCCCGGGAGACTCTTGTGCGCAGACGTTTGTGAGACTAAAAAACAGAAATTTATGAGCAAATCAATAACCCTGAGAAAACTTGTTTTCCTTTTGATTTTCACGGTGGCCGGAGGTATTTCACTGGCTCAGAAGGAGATCCATTGCGATGTATCCAAAATACCATCACATCCAAGATTGCTGCTTTTGGGCAAAGAGGAGGGGCAGATCCGGCAGTCGATAGCAACCAACGCCGAATGGAGGAAGATGCATGAGGCCATTTTACATTCCTGCGACCTGATGCTGGAGGTGCCTCCACTGGAAAGGATTCAGATAGGACGTCGCCTCCTCGACAAATCAAGAGAAGCCTTGCGTAGAATTTTCCAGCTTTCCTATGCCTGGAGAATGACAGGAGAAGCGAAATACTTCAACAGGGCAGAGAAGGAAATGCTCACTGTTTCCAGGTTTTCAGACTGGAATCCCTCTCATTTTCTGGATGTTGCAGAAATGACAATGGCTGTCGCCATTGGTTATGACTGGCTATACCCGAATCTTTCGGATGCCTCAAGGAATACCATACGCAATGCGATTCTGACGTTGGGGATTTACCCTTCTCTCGATCCAAAATACAACAGCTGGCTGGGCTCCACCAACAACTGGAACCAGGTGTGCAATGCAGGAATCACCTACGGTGCGCTGGCAGTATATGAAGATCACCCGGATCTTGCCGGAAAAACCATTGAACGAGCCCTAAATTCCATCCCCCTGTCCATGGGAGAATACAATCCGGGCGGGGCATACCCTGAAGGTTATAATTACTGGGGCTATGGCACCTCTTTCAATGT
The DNA here is from genome assembly GCA_964506325.1 of uncultured Tangfeifania sp. GTDB lineage: Bacteria > Bacteroidota > Bacteroidia > Bacteroidales > Prolixibacteraceae > CAINVV01. The sequence goes on along the minus strand of CAZDLO010000003.1, from coordinate 28,071 downwards.
CATGTTCCTAAGTGTCATTGAAAAAATCTTTGGGACAGACTTTGGATTGAACAGCGCTCCGGGTTTTTTGAGTACTGCAGGTTTTTATCAAAACATGACTGGCGTAACCGGGCTTGCTTTCAACTGGGGCGACAGCGGTCAAGGTGGTGGACTTAGCCCTGCAATGTTCTGGCTCGCACAAAAAAACAACAATCCCTCACAATTGTGGATTGAAAAATCCTTTCTTCAGAAGGATGATTACTCGGAATTTACTGGAAACCGCCTGCTTCCGGCCGTTATGATATGGGGTAAAGAATTGCCCGTCAGTAATATAAAAACTCCGGAATCTTTGTTCTGGAGTGGACAGGGAGCCAATCCTGTCTGCCTGATGCGCACCTCCTGGAGCGACCGGAATGCCATTTACCTGGGGTTCAAAGCCGGCTCTCCTTCTGTCAATCATGGCCACATGGACATTGGATCATTCGTTATGGAGGCGGATGGAAGCCGTTGGGCAACAGATTTTGGAATGCAGGGTTATGAATCACTGGAATCAAAAGGTATTCAGGTGTTTGGCCGCACCCAGGATGCCCAGCGCTGGAGCATCTTCCGAATCAACAACAGGGCACATAATACACTTACCATCAACGACCGGCTCCAACAGGTAATAGGATATGCCAAAATCGACAAATTCTCGGATCAGCCCGAATTCATGTACGCCATCTCAGATTTGTCATCGGTTTACGAAGATCAACTGGCCTCCCTAACCCGGGGGGTGGCCATCGTGAACAAACAATTTGTTGTCATACGGGACGAAATGGCTGCAACCGATCAGCCTGCAACAATCAGGTGGACCATGCTGACCTCGGCAACTCCTGAAATAAAGGGAAACAAAGTCATGCTGAGCAAGGAAGGACACTCACTTGAGGTGGTAGTCAGCTCGCCGTCAGGCATCAGCATGAAAACATGGAGTGCAGAGCCTTCCACCAGTTATGACGCTCCCAATCCCGGGAAAATATTTATAGGCTTTGAGATGAAACTGAAACCAGGCCAGAAGCAATCTGTCCAGGTCCTTCTCATACCGGGGTCCGCATCAAAAAGTAAAACCAAATTTAATCGACCATTAAACAGCTGGTAAATTTTTATGCAGACGAAAATAAATCTGTCCAGCAAGGTAGTCCTGCTCCTGTTTTTTTTATTTTGCATGATTGGTACCTCCTGCAAAAAAACAGAGGCAACAGGCACTCCGGGAGAGATCCGGCTGACCGGCATATTGAGTACCCTTCAAAAGCAACACCCGAGGCTGTTGCTTTCCGACACCCGGCTGCAGGAGCTTAAAACCATGAGCCTTACCGATGCCAGGCTAAAAAAATATGCTGACAATGTGATTGCCCAGGCAGACAAGGACATATTTAAGGCTCCCATCGAACATATCCTGATTGGTCCAAGGTTGCTGGACAAAAGCCGGGAATGCCTGGGCCGGGTTTACAACCTTTCTTTCGCCTACCGCTGGACTGGCAATGAAAAATATTTACTGCCGGCATTGTCAAATTTGAAAACCGTATGTGCTTTTGACGACTGGAACCCTTCGCATTTCCTGGATGTCGCAGAGATGACGCATGCTGTTGCCATCGGTTACGACTGGCTGTACAATAAGATGGACCAGCCTTCACGCGATTACATAAGAGCAAGGCTGATGTTGCTGGGGCTGGAGGAAGGGAAAAAAGCCTACAATGCTAATGCCTGGTGGGCAAAATCGGAATTTAACTGGAACCAGGTGTGCAACAGCGGATTGCTCATTGGCGCACTTGCTGTTGCTGAAACCGATCCTGCCTATGCACTTTTTATCCTTCCCAAGGCAACTGCAAACCTGCCATTCGCCCTAAAATCCTACGGGCCCGATGGCGTCTGGGGGGAAGGACCCGGGTACTGGGGCTATGCCACAGATTATACCGCTTACGGCATTGCAGCCCTAAAATCTGCCCTTAACGAAACATTTGGACTGACACTCCTTCCCGGCATGAACATTACAGGCTATTTCCCGATCTATTCGGCCGGCCCAACCGGTTACATGCTCAATTATGCCGATGCAGGTGAGAAATCCAGGCTAGGAGCACCCCATCCTGATATGTGGCTGGCCGGTATCTACAACAACAACCATTTTTCGGATTTCGTCCATGATCAGCTCGTTGGAAAAACAGCCAATGTCTACGATGTAATATGGTATCGTCCATATGCCGGATCAGCCGATCAAAGAAGTCTGGACAAATTTTTCGACGGAAGTGTGGCACTTTGGTTTTCAAGAAGTTCCTGGTCCGACACCGAAGCCTTGTGGGTCGGGATAAAAGCCGGGTACAACAAGGTGAACCATGCACATCTTGACCTTGGAAATTTTGAGATGGATGCACTGGGAGTCAGGTGGATACGGGACCTGGGATCGGACGACTACAATCTGCCGGATTACTTTGGCGCCAAAAGATACACCTACTACAGGCTGAAGTCGGTCAGCCACAGCGTGCCGGTCCTGAATGGACTGGATCAGCGGGAAGACGGAACTTCAAGTTTCATTAAACATGCGGAATCAGTTGCAGTGCCATTTGCGGTTCTTGATTTCACCAGTGCCTACAAGGACTTTGCAAGCAAGGCAAGGAGAGGGATAATGGTCGTCGACAACCGGAGATCTATCCTGGTACAGGATGAATTTGATCTCACAAAATCTGCTGAACTGACCTTTGGACTGACCACCGATGCCTCAATTCAGCTGATTAACACAAGGGAAGCAGAAATGACAATCAGCGGAAAGAAAATGACTGTCAGACTCCTTGCCCCCGTTACGGCCGGATTCACCATAGAGTCGGCACGGCAGGCGTTGCCGCAAAAAGAAAACACCGGAGTGAACCGGCTGGTGATCAAAATCGCCGCACAAGTGGGCGCCATTTCGGTTACCGTGCTGATGTCGCCCCAATGGCCTTCCGGAACAACTGTTTACACTGCCGGCCTTGTTCCCCTTTCAAATTGGTAAAGTATATAAACCCTTACAATCAGATGAAAAGCTTCTTTTCAAAAGCAGCTTTCATCCTGCTGTTTACTGCAGTTTTCATCAACCCAGGGCTAACGTGGATGAGCTGCAGAGGATCGAAAGGAAACCCGCTTTCAGAATCCTGAAAAATAGTACGGAAATGCAGGCTGTGATTACTTCCGATGCATCCGCAGGAGGTATTGTATTCTACAAAGCAGGTGAAATTAACCAATCAATTATAAAATTGAATAGTCTCAACTTTTTCCGACCAATAAGTATTAAGGCAAATCTACTGAATTTTAAATAATTGGTTTGGTTTGAGTTCCTGGATACCCTGCAGATTTGTTCCCCTCATCTGTAATGAATATCGACCACGTCCATCTTATATTAACGAAATGTAGTCACTTGGCGTTTTACCAAAATGCTCCTTGAATGAACGAGTAAAATAGGAGTGGGAATTAAACCCGGCCATACTGCTGACTTCTTCGATGTTGTGACGGCCCTCTTTGAGCAGCCTCGCAGCGTATTCCAATCGGATGGTACGTATAAAATCAGTGGCAGACTTGCCTGTCAGTGATTTTAATTTTCGATACAGTGTACTCTGGCTAAGATTCAGGTGCTGTGCCAGTAAATCAATATCCAGTTTCTCATCCATCAGGTTTTTCTCGACAAACCGGATAGCCTTTGCCATCATTTTCTGGTCAGGAGTCTCAGGAATTTCATTCTCAAAACCCAATGTTATCTTCTTCGCGAAATACTCCTGAAGTACGATTCTGCCGGCAAAAATATTCCTTATTCTGGCCTTAAGAACCTGGCTGTCAAATGGTTTTTCAATATAATCGTCAGCCCCGGATGCATACCCTACTATCTTATTCTCCACCGATGTCAGTGCTGTCAGTAAAACGATGGGAATATGGCTGGTTTTAAGGTTATTTTTTAATTCATTAACAAGATCAATGCCACTCCTATCTGGCATCATAACATCCGAAATAATGAGATCAGGGAGGTATAACTGTGCTTTCTCAATTCCTTCCAATCCAGTATATGCCTTAAGTAACCTGTATTCATCTGCAAGGATCAGGCAGATAAAATTACTCAGGTCGCGGTGATCCTCAACTACAAGAATCAACTTCTCTGTTTTTTTATGGCCCTTCTCCAGGTTGTTCCAGTTTTCTGAAAATGCCGACTGGTCGCTTTCTCCGGGGAAGTTAAAATTGTCTTCATGGGTGGGGTGAGAAACCTTCCTGGTGTAAACCTTGATTCCATCCCCCGACTCCTGGTTATTTTCTTCTTGATAAGGCAACCTGATCCGAAATACTGAACCAGCTCCTATTTCTGATTCCAGTTCAATTTCACCACCATGAAGTAAAATCAGGTGTTTGGTCAGATGCAGTCCAATTCCAGTGCCGACCTGCTGCATACCCTGATTATCCGCCATATAAAATCGGTCAAACACCTTTTCAAAGGACTCGTGGGCAATTCCGGACCCATTATCCATCACAGAAATCTGGATGTAATCGTTCGACTCCAGGTGTCCAATTAATGCCACAGTAGAATTAGAATGCAATGATTTGTTCTTTTGTCCCCGGGATACCTCAACCTGGATCGTACCTTTTTCCGGGGTGAATTTAAAAGCATTTGACAGCAGGTTAAAAACCGCTTTGTCAAGTTTTTCAGGATCGAAGGAGATCGAAACATAATCCTGGAGGCTTACAAAAACATAATTGATGTTTTTCTGCCTGGCAACATCAACAAAATAGTCGAAGATCTCCCTCACAAAACTTACAATATCAGTGCGGACAGCTTTCAATTCAGTTTTATTTTCTTCTATCTGCCTGAATTCCAGTAACTGATTGATCAATTTCAGCAATCTTCCGGCATTGCGCTTAATAAGTGTCAATTGGTTAAATGACCCCTGGTCCATGGAGGGAGATTTTAGAAGGGATTCGACCGGACCAGTTATAAGCGTAAGCGGAGTGCGCAGTTCATGTGAGATATTGGTAAAAAAGTTGAGCTTATTCTGGTGGGATTTTTCTTCTTCCAATCGTTTCAAACGCTCAATTTCTATCTGGTGTTCAAGCCTGGTACGCGAAAGGATGGTACGCCTGACCATTATAACTGTGAAAACGATCAGCAGCAGATAGATGGCCAATGCCGGCCAGCTCAAAAGAAAATGCCTGGGAATGAATATGTTTAGTCTTGCCGGATCCATGTTCCAAACCATATCATTGTTGCAGGCAATGACCTCAAAAACGTAATCCCCGGGCGAAATGTTGGTATAGGTTGCCTTGGTGAGAGAACCTGCATCAATCCAGTTCGGGTCAAAGCCTTTTAACCTGTAGCGAAACTGATTTTTTTGGGGATTTAAATAGTTCTGTGCAAAAAATTCAATACTGAATGAATTCTGGCCCGGATCCATTTTAATTTTATCTGTTTCATACAATGGCTTCCTTAGCCTGGAATTCTCCTGCCCCGGTAGTATTTCTTTGTGGTTAATAAATATACGCGAAAAATAAACCTTTGGCTTATAAGGATTTATCATTATGCTGACTGGTCTGAATCCCACCATCCCGGAGGTGCTTCCGAAATATATTTTCCCGGATGAAGTCTGGCACAATGCACTGGCATTAAATAAGTTCCCGGGGAGACCGTCAGAAGCTCCGTAATTCATGAACTTTTCGGTCAGTGGGTTGTAAGAGAGGATACCATTGTTTGTGCTTATCCACATTTTCCCCGTGCTGTCAAAAACAATCCCATAAACGGATACCTGTTTCCCGTTGAATACGATAGGGTAATGCTTCATGGAATGGGAGGAATTAACGGAAAAGATACCGTTGTCTGTACCAAGCCATATCAGGCCGTCCTTACTGCCAGTTATTGTGTATACCTGTGTAAAGCCTTTGCCAGATTCATTGTCAAGAAAAAGTTGTTCAAAATTGCTTCTTTCCTTCGATTTGATAAATACCCCGAAATTGGATATTACCCAAAGATTACCTGAAGTGTCTAAAAAAATCCTTCTTAGGTTGTTCGACAGCGGAGTTGTAGTACTGTTGCTCTGGATGGGATGTTGTACCAGTGATTTTTCTTTATAGCTGTAATAATACATTCCGGTGCTATAGGTAGCAATCCAGATGCCGTTATCATCTTCTGCCATGTCATAAACATTTTTGTCAGGTAAAAGATATTGCCGGAAAGTTGACTCTGTTTTTGCCTTCATGAAAATACCCTGGCCATAAGTGCCAATCCACATATCCCCGCTCCTGTTTTGCAGAATGCATTTAATGTTTGTTACTGCGTCATTGTTCTCACTTTTCAGCTCAATATGCCTGAAGATTTTTCGCTGTTCATTAAACATATCAAGACCCTGCCCGTCGGTACCGATCCATATTGTTCCGTTGTCGCTTTCGAATATTGAATTGATAATATTGCCGCCGACTGAATTTTCATTGGGTGAGTGCCTGTATGACTCAAAGGTATTTGCAAAAGAATTCAGGTAACAAACCCCTCCCCTCCATGTTCCTATCCAGAGACCTTTCTGGTTGTCCTCCATCAAGGATGTGATGGAATTATCCGGCAGGGAAAATCTATTATCAAAATCAGTTATATACTGATTCACATTATTTTCCTGCCACTCGAGTAACCCTTTGTAGGTGGCGATCCATATTTTTCCGTCAGACGTTTGCAGGACATCTCTTATCCTGCTGGAATAGGAATCATCTTTCTTCTTATTTTTGGTAAAATAACTGTCAATAGAAACTCCTTCCGTTGTATACCTGCGAAGGCCGAATCCATCGGTTGAAACCCACAACATATTATTTATCAAATATATACCATACAATTTGACAGGAGATACATCTACATTCAGTTTTTTTACTTCAAGTGTCTTGGTATTTACTGTAAACATATCTCCCAGGTTGCTTACAGCATAGATGTTATCCTTCTCATCAAAACAAAAGGCATTCACATGAATCCGCAGATTATTCCTGGTGACATATTTCAATTGCATGGAGGCAGAGTCAATCAAGGCCAGGTAATTACTCTCCACCATCCAGATTTCCCCTTTTTGATTCTGTTTGATATCAGTAGGAAAGAGCACCTTCTCAGGAATCTCAGGATCCGATATCCTTACAGCCTCCATCTGCCAGGTATATTTATTAAACTTTGTAATGCCCGCATTTGTTCCGATCCAAATGGAATTTGACCGGTCAATCAGCATACTCGTTATATAGTTGTTTGTATTTGAAATGCCTGACTGGTATTTCGGTTCAAAACTTATAAAATCCTGGGTATTGAACTGGTATAGCTTTTCGCGCGTAATAAACCAGATAAATCCAAGTTTATCCTGTGCTATTTCTATTACCGGGGACAATGTAAATCCACCTTCAGGCGAGATTCGCCTGAAAGGGAGGTTCGGTATTTCAGCAGCAAAACCGAATGCTTTAAAGATGAACACAAACCCCAGAAAAGCAGGAAAGAACCGTCTTAGAATTATCATCGCATTTTTGATGAGTTTTCAAATATATATAAAAACAGGCAGTTCCCTTCTTAAGGCAATTTCGGATTATGATTTAATATGGCACAGAAAGCAGCACAATTATTATGTCATTTCCCGGGACTTATAACGCTCCCCGGAAAATTCTGCAAACCGCATTGGCAGGTATTTCAACTTTTTTTTAGCTGACACTTGCATTTTCTCAGCAATGTTGAACGATGAGTTCAAGTTTGAATGATTGTTTCAAATAATTGAAACAAAATTAACAGAAAACTTTGCCCCTTCCCGGTAAATTTCTGTCACGAAATTCTTTGACCTTAACTTGTGGCAGCCCGGTATTTGATGTCTAATGCAGGAATGTGTGCGACAACAGCAAAGACAAGATAATTTTATCAATATCTCTGGTTCCGGGTGCCCTTACTTTCTCGTTAAAATGAGGAAAGATGATGAGAACAAGGAACTGTTAAATGCATGATCATAGTAAAAAATGATCATGCAAATGGACAAGATGGACAAACTAAACTAAATAATCAACTAAATTTTTCATTATGAATTATCAAAAAATGTTGGCTTGTTTTATAGTTCTCCTAATTACATTGGGATGGACCGGGCAAAATGCCTTTGCTCAAAAAGCTACACCGGGAGAAATCTCAGGCGTTGTGAAGGACCTGACTTCAAAAGAATTGCTGCCCTTTGCATCGATAATCATAAAAGGTACTTTAACAGGCATTGTTACAGATACTGACGGAGCATTCCGTTTTGGAAATCTCCAGCCTGGCGACTATACTTTGCAGATATCCTACATAGGCTACAGCACAAAAGAGGTCCAGGTGTCACTAAAGGCAGGAGAAAAGAAAAAAGTAGCCATCGACCTTGACCAACCATTGGTCACAATTGGGGAGGTTGTGGTAAGCAGTCAGCGAAGGGGACAAAATGCCGCTATCAACCAGCAACTGAAATCCAATGCACTTGTCAACATAGTTTCCAAAGATGCTATTCGTGAACTTCCTGATGTGAATGCCGCGGAAGCGATTGGCAGGCTTCCCGGAGTTTCACTGGTCCGTAATAACGGGGAAGGATCGAAAGTAGTATTGCGCGGTCTGGATCCTAAATTCAGCAATGTAACCATCAACGGCATCCAGCAGCCGTCTACGGATATCAGCACTAACGGCGACCGTTCGGTAGACCTCAGTAATATCTCACCTGAGCTTTTATCCGGCATTGAAGTTTTCAAGTCACCAACCGCTGATATGGATGCAGATGCTATAGCAGGAACCGTCAACCTTGTGATTTCTAAAGCATCCGACAAACCAATCAACCAAATCAGGTTATATGGAGGCTATAGTGATCTTTATCAGACTTTTGGCAATTACAAAGGCTCATGGGACTATTCCTCGAGATTTTTGGATAAAAAGCTTGGCGTTATGGCCCAGCTGAATTATGAGAGCAGGGACCGCAGTGCGCAGAGCCTGGATATCGCTTATTTTAATCCCAATGCGGAAAAAGCGGATTCATTTTATATAGACGGAACAACTCTTACTGAAAAGAAACAACAGACAAAACGTTATGGCGGACTGGTATTGCTTGATTATCAATTTGATTTTGGAAGTATTTATATGACCAACATCCTGAATTCCTCCCCCAGAAACAGCTTTACACAAACAAAAAACGTAACAAGAAACGGGCAGTTGATACATACCGGAAGTGTAGACGAGAACAAGACAACCTCATTCAACAGTACTCTCGGCGGGGTGGTGAATCTCAGCAAACTGAAGATAGACTGGAGCTTGACACGTGTGCAGACTACCAATTACAATCCATATGACATGAACCTGACTTTCGATCTTGGAGCGCCTTATGGCCTTAAACCTGGCGCAGTCGGAAAGAATATTTCCGATCCGAAAGTCTTTGCTGACAGCCTGGCATTTAGCAGTCTTAACCAGAAAAAAGATACCCTCTCCTTCTTAAGAGCCTCCACCTGGACGCCGGACACCCTGAAACAAACAAATTACACTGCAAAGCTTGATTTTGAACTGCCACTGAAACTGGGGGATAAAATAGCCGGCTATTTCAAGTTTGGCGGAAAGTACCAGACAGAAAAACGCAAACGTAGCGGGGTTTTATTCTCTGACCAGCAATACTACCTGAAACCGGCCCTCACAGACCTGGCAATCAAGAATGACCCACGCGGAACCCTTGCGGTAACGGCAAACAGGAACATTCAGATGTCTAACTTTAACGATCAGACAAATGTCCCGCTTTTGAACGGAGCCTATAACATGTATCCTGTCATCCCTGAGAGCCGGGTAAAAGACTGGCATACCTACCATATGTCTGAATATGTTGAGGATCCCAGCAATGCTGAGCTGAATTACGACACTTACGAAACCGTGGCAGCCGGCTATCTTATGGTGAAGTTGAACTATGAAGACCTGATTACTTTCATCCCCGGTATCCGTTACGAATATTCCAATAATACCTATCACGGAATATATTCAACTGTAAACGGGGCAATGGGCCTGAGCGGGTATTTTGAGCCTGATACAACGGTCCGGAAATATGGAGAATGGCTGCCAAGCGCTCACCTGAAAATAAAACCTACCTCTTGGATGGACATCCGTTTGTCGGCCGCCAAAACACTTTCAAGACCAAACTACATGTGGCTTTTACCGCGGTTCAGGTACAATGCAGGCAATTACAGCGTCAGCAAAGGCAATCCTGACCTTAAACATGCCACTGCCTGGAACTATGATGCGTCCGTGACATTCTACACCGGAGAATTCGGACTCATGTCAGTAGGTGGATATACCAAGAGAATCAATAACATGTTTTACGGGATCAGCGGAACGCTTTCACCTGAAGATGCTGTAAAAAATGGCCTTCCGCCGCAATCATTCGATCTGAATGAAGACTACACCAACCTCGAGAATTCGTACGTTACCGGTATTGAATTCGATTATAAGACCCACTTTAACTTTTTACCGCAACCATTTAACCGTTTTGCTTTTGGATTAAACTTTACCAGGTTGTGGTCAAGCACATATTACCTGGTCTGGAAGAAAATTGAGGATATAGTTTTGTACAAGGACGAAAGACCTACGCTGGTTGTCGATTTTACAAAATCATATTTTCAGCTTACTGAAAGCAGGATGCCATCACAGGTAGACTGGACTGCCAATAGTTTTCTTGGCTATGATTACAAAGGTTTCTCTACAAGGGTATCGATGAGCTACCAGGGGAACAGGCTGACCGGCATCAACCCGAACACGGATGCTGCAGGTTATAACCGTTACACGGATGCCTATTTAAGATTTGATGTTACAGCGAAGCAGAAAATCAACAAGTACTTCAGTATCTTATTGAATTTGAACAACATTACCAATACTACTGAACAAGGTTACAGGTATACTACTGCCTACCCGACGTACGAAAACATGTATGGTTTTTCCTTTGATCTTGGTGTAGAAATTAATCTTCAATAATGACTTTCCAACTTTCATTACCATTAAAATATAACCAGATGAAAACAAAATATTACAAATTATTACTGTTGAGTGCATTCTTCCTGCTTATGCAGTTTTCTTATGCACAGCAACGCGTCGTAACAATACAGGGAATTATTCCCGGTCAACCACTTGTGTACGACCAGATATTCAATGCAATCAATGCGGATGCTCCCAACCGCGTGACTAACAAAAATGTGGTATATGAGTTAAAACGGGGACAAGTCTATCTTAATACCTCAACCATAAACAGTACTGATTTTGATCTTTATATCCGTGCAGAAGCAGGGACCGGAATTCTGCCCATTATTTTTCACACCCTTAACAGCGCAGGCAATTCGGCTGCAATGATAACCGCCAGGCAGAACCTTATTCTTGAAAACATAGAGATTGACGGAAAACATTCCAACGGAACACTTGGCAACAGGATTCTTAACATGTACGGAAAAAATTACCGTTGCACCTTTCGGGGATGCCGGATCACAAACGACCGCGGAGGTGCGCTTGCTGTACAGGTTGATGGCGTAAAGCTCTATTACATTGACTGTATCATTGGCAACATGGGACATCAGATCTCACTCGGAGGAAACGGAAGGGCCGTAGACCTCCGCAATACGGGGACAGTGGATACAGTCGTTATTCAGAATTGTACCATGTACAATATGACCGACCGTGTCTTTAGGAATATGGCGCCTGTCATCAACTATTTTAAAATGGATCATAATACAATAATCAATATCCAGGGTTACCATGGTTGTATCCAGTTGGGGAAAACTAAAAAAGCTATCATTACCAACAATATTTTTGCCAATCCGCTTACACACGGCGACAGGTTCACGGCACGCTGGAGAACTGAACAGATGCAGCCTGATAAAGCATTTGCGGTTATCACCCACGACAGTCTCTCATCCAAACTGACTTCCGCTGCAGTGGAAATGAGAAACAACAATATCTACCATGAGAAAAAATTTGTAGATTTCTTTAACCTTACGCTACCAAATGACTCAATTGGCGATGTCAGACCGATAAATAATGCCATCATAAAGTTTGTAGGAACAGGTTTGCCACAAGCCTATTTTGCTGAAGAACTGGCTTTTAAAAACACCTCCTCGTCCCTGATGCTTTATAATTACCTGACTTACTGGGTTACTCATCCAAAAGCATCCGTATTTCCCAATAATTTCTCTGAGATATACCCGTATGAATGGGATGTTTCCTACTCAACCACTTCCAGATCATACAAGGCTGGCGATAACGGGTACCCTGTCGGGGACCTGAATGCATGGCCAGCACTTAAGACCCAATGGATGCAGGGGGTTGTTCAAAAAAGTGCGCCACTAAAATCGCTGACCATCGAGGATATTAAAATTGACACCAGCTTTCCAAATCCATTTATTGGTCAGACGACTATAAATTACAGTTTGAGCCAGTCTCAGAAAATTTTGGCAACTGTCTACAATCCTGCAGGCCAGTTGTGCAAAATATTGGTCAACGGGGAACTGGCCGCCGGAAATTACAGCGTCATCTGGGATGGCAAAAACAATTCGGGATCCGATTTGCCCAAAGGAATCTATCTGCTGCAAATCGCCGGCTCAAAGAACCGCGTTGTCAGAAAATTAATTAAGAATTAGGTGAAAGAATAAAAGAATAATTCAAACATGATTCTCTAATAAAGAGAACTTACATTTATAATTTTACTGCAGATAATTCATCCTGCACCCTGTCAGCTCACACATTCAGTGATACCCGTTTACCTAATGGGAGAATATACAAATAAGATATTGCTTTATAAAGATTTATGGAATCAAACAAAGATCATCCTGGTTCGATGGAAAGGAAATTTAATCTCAACAGCAGAAATTTATCAGTTACCGGTCAACCTGACCTGCCAATAATATTCAGACCTGATTAAAAAAAACATTACAAATAGAATCATCCAAAAAAAGTCGGAAGAAATTACAACATCATATTACAGGCACCAATGAAAATTACCAAAAATTAACCATCTCAATTATGGACAGAAAAGAAAAAGAATGTAAAAATCAAATCAGCCGGCCTGCCAGGAATTTTCGGCTGAATGTCCTTTGGCTTCTGTTGTTTGTACTTATCAATTACGAAACAGTTCAGGCAGCTTACACAAAAGGATCCGTATCAGAACAAGTTGGAGTCTCCCAGCAAAAGGAGATAACCGGCAAGGTCACTGACGAAAAAGGGACACCACTTCCGGGTGTCACCATCGTGGTAAAAGGGACAACCACCGGGGTCGTTTCGGCCAGTGACGGAACTTACTCAATAAGCATTCCAAAAGGTAATGACGTTTTGGTTTTTTCTTACATAGGATATAAAAATACCGAGATCACGGTCGGGAACAAGACTATGGTGGATGCTGTATTGACCGAAGATGTTAAAAGCATCGACGAGGTAGTTGTAATTGGATACGGAACACAAAAAAAATCACACCTGACAGGATCCGTGGCAACTTTAAAAAATGAAAGGCTGGATGAAATACCAGTTTCCGGAGTTAGCCAGGCACTGCAGGGCAAACTGGCAGGAGTTACTGTGCAGCAGCTTGACCCGATGGCCGGTGAGGCAGCCGTAATACGGGTGCGCGGGATGGGATCAATCAGTGCTGCAGCAGATCCTTTGATTGTTGTGGACGGATTCCCGATACCTGATGGTTTATCATCGATCAGTATGGGTAATGTGGAATCAATTGAAGTACTCAAAGACGCCGCTTCAGCTGCAATGTATGGCTCCCGGGCCTCCGGAGGCGTAATACTGGTCACGACCAAAAGCGGTAACACCATCAAACCAAAATACAACTTCAAAATGTATGCCGGTCCCAAAACGGCATTGAAACTTCCTGATATCCTGGATCAGGACGAATATGTTCAACTCCAGTATGATGAAGCGGCAATGCGAATGCAAGATCCGACAGTTGACGGGACAACAGCTACGATGAAATTCAACCTGGCTGCAGACAGCGACAGGGCTGCCTGGCTGCTGACCCGTAATTACATAGACCAGCCAACAGACTGGGTAAAGGAAGTTATGCGAGACCAAGGGTCAATACAAAACTACCAGTTGAGCGCATCAGGGGGTAATAAAGAAATGAAATATTATATATCAGGCAACTACAATCGTGAGGATGGTATTGCCAGGTACAGCAATTACGACAAGTACAATTTCCTTGCAAAAGTTGACATCAACCTTTCAAAAATTGTGACAATCGGAATTAACCTTTCTCCTACTTACAGCAGGCAGACCAAACCGGCTGTCGGTATTTCCGAGGTATCCAGAAGCTCATCCTGGTTGCCGGTCCGTCACAATGCAGCAACTGCAGCCCTGACTGGAAAAACTGAAGGGGATTATGCCATGGCAGGGGATTTCTCTGCCGTAAACATTTCGGGTGTGGGACTGAACGGAGAAATCTGGAATATACCAAGCGCCAGTCTGTCAGGCTCATCAGCTCAGAATCCTTCTTCAATAAATGAACGAACAAACATTTCGACAGACGACTATCGATTACAAAGCAATGCCTACATCATTGTCAACATCCTGAAAGGATTACAATTCAAATCGTCTGCAGGAGCCTTCGTTCAGTACAAGGAGTACAACAACGAACAAAAGACATCGGCTTCAAAATCAGGCAACCCGAATACGCTTTCCCGCCAGCTTACCCTCCATTCTGAAATGCTGTCCGAAAACACACTGAATTATACCAGGATAATTAATGATCATGAATTTAGCGGGGTACTTGGCTTAACTTACCAGAAAACACAGGATAAATTCAACCAGATTGTGGGAACCAACTTCCCGTCAGATGATTTATTGTCATTCAATCTTGCTTCCGCATTGATTCTGGACAGTCCGGCAGTAACAGGCACAACATCATTCTATTATACTGAAGCCCTCCTTTCCTACCTGGGACGCCTAACATATGCCTACAAAGGAAAGTACCTGCTTTCAGCAAGTCTCCGTGCGGATGGAAGTTCAAAATTTGCTGAAGGACATAAGTGGGGAACATTCCCTGCTGCATCAGTGGGATGGCGCGCTTCTGAAGAAAATTTTCTCAAAAAATATGACTGGCTTTCCAACCTGAAACTACGTGCGAGTTACGGATTGACCGGAAACAATAATATTCC
Source organism: uncultured Tangfeifania sp. (assembly GCA_964506325.1). Lineage (GTDB taxonomy): Bacteria > Bacteroidota > Bacteroidia > Bacteroidales > Prolixibacteraceae > CAINVV01. Next base: position 12,936 of record CAZDLO010000003.1, on the reverse strand, counting down.
GCAGTATTCCTACCTCAATGCACTTAACACATCAAATTATGTTACAGGGACCGGGAACGGTACTCTTGTACCCGGGATGGCAGCCTCTGATCCGTTCATTGGAAATCCGGCTATCACATGGGAACAGACTTCAGAATTGAATTTCGGGGTAGATTTAGGCTTTTTAAAAAGCAGGATTAACCTCTCTGTTGAATACTATACAGCAAATACCAATCAGCTTTTGCTGCAGCAACCCGCAATGTATATTACAGGGCACCAGACATTCTGGAACAATATCGGTAAAGTCAATAACCAGGGTATTGAGATAGAGCTGAGTACAACCAACATCAAATCAAAGGATTTTAGCTGGAAAACCACCGGAAATTTTTCCACCAACAATAACAAGCTGCTAAGTTATGGTGACAAAACTTACCAGGATAATTTTGGTGAAAGAAGCGAAGTATACCGCGCCATAGTAGGGCAACCTGCCATCCAGTATTTTGGATACAAGGGCAACGGCGTATGGAAAACCTTTGATGAGGTCGCCGCCGGTAAGGCGATCACTGATGCAAGCGGTAAACCATTCATTTACACTAAATATCCACCAATTGCAGGCGGTTTAAAAGTTGTAAATATAAACGGAGACAATACCATCAATCCCGACGACCGTATGATCCTCGGAACGCCATTCCCTGATTTCACCTGGGGCCTTACCAATACTTTTACCTATCACGGCTTTGATTTCAGTTTCCTTATCCAGGGATCTCAAGGTGGTAAAATTATTGACGGCAACATGAATTACAATGAAACGCTCCGTACCATGGCCTCCTACCTGAAAAACCGTTGGGTAAGTCCTTCATTCCCGGGTGACGGGAAAACAACGTTTGACAAAAACACCTCGGGAGGTGATCTGATGTTAACGGATTATGTCTTGCAGGATGCTTCCTACACAGCTTTCCGTGATATTACCCTTGGGTATGAAGTTCCCGGCAGGTTCACAAAAAAAATAAAATTGAGCAGTGTAAGAGCCTATTGTTCAGCTATAAATTTGATATACCTGATGGGATCGGATTACAAAGGTGTTAATCCTGAGGCACGATTTACAAACGGACCTTATTCTGAAGCTTTCCCGTTGGTTGCCGGATACCAGCGTGGCACGTACCCGCTTACCAGGTCATTTGTACTAGGCGTTGACATCACTTTCTAAAGATGATTATTAGAAATTTAAAATATAACGGAAGTTCAAGAAATTCCTGTACAGAACATGAACACAATGAAAATGAAACAATTATGGACAATATCTCTATTTCATACAAAAAAGAATACAGGGAGTTTCAATTGGCTAATAAAAAACAAAATTGCTATCTTATGAAAAATATAACTGGAATCATCGTCGCCCTGCTTGTGATGATCACCTTCTCTTCCTGCAAGGAATTAATCACTGATGAACCGCAGTCCAAACTGATTCAGGACGGGTTTTTTAACAGTACCATGACCATCAATGAGGGCATACTCGGCTGCTATGCAGGCATGGCAAATATTATGATGGATGAATGGAGGTTTACAGAGAACAGGAGTGACAACGGATGTGTGAACAGTACTGGCACAGGTTCTCAACCCCGTGTGGATCTCACGGATATAAAATTCTTCCGGACACCCACAAGTCAGCCGCTTTTATACAGTTTCTGGTATAAATATTTCCAGAACATACTGAATATCAATTCAATTCTTCCTTCAGTTGAAAAAGGACAGGTTTATGTTGCACCTGAAACATTGCGCAGCCAATATGAAGGTGAACTGTCCTTTATGAGAGGATATCACTATTTTATACTGGTCAATCTTTGGGGTGATATGTTTAAAATCACTAAGGTTGTCACACTGGATGAGGCGAAAACCTACGATCGCCGTCCTGTTGCAGAGATTTACAAAGACATCATCATTCCCGATCTGATCAAAGCTGCGGCGCAATTGCCTTCTTCCTACACCTCATCCTCAGATCTGGGGAGAGTCACCAAATGGGCCGCCAAAGGAATGCTTGCCAAGGCCTACATGACACTCGGCGGAACATCCAATCTTGCCCTTGCAAAAGGCCTGCTCGAAGAAATCATCAATTCGAGCCAATACAATTTACTAACTACGGGAATAACTGTGGCAGGGACCGCCCTGAGTCCGTATGCAAGTATTTTTGATGTCACAAATGAGCTGAACAGGGAGATTATTTTTTCTGTACGCTATTTGGGCGGTGCATCAGGGATAGGATCACCTTTCTGGACATTATTTGCCCCGGATGGTACGGCAAATTTGTTTCTGAAAGTTGGTACGCCGGGAGGACACCAGAATCCAACTCCCGAACTGGCAAAACTTTATGCGGCAGATCCGCTTGATACGCGAACAGGTTCTTGCTTTAAAGTCTATGTAAAGAACAAAACGACAACGATTTACTATCCTTCAAAATACATGGACCCGAATATGACCCAGGCAAATCAATCCGAAAATGACTGGATTGTTCTCCGACTGGCTGATGTCATTCTTTTGCATGCAGAAATTATGGCCCAGGATGGCAATTTTGCCCTTGCACACATTGATGTGAATAAAATAAGGGCACGTGCAGGAATTGCTCAATTACTTCCATTTACTTCACCTACAGCTGCTTTGGATGCAGTATACAAAGAAAGACGCCTTGAATTTGCTTTCGAGGATCAGCGCTGGTTTGACCTTTTAAGGATGAATACCTCATACGGAGATCCGGAAAAAGCAATTTCAATACTGAAAACCAGCGTATTCGTGACAGATTGGGCTGTTTTGTACTCATTGTACAACCCGATTGTACCGCCCACACAGAATTACTTCACAACAGGCAGGCTTCTGCTACCGATTCCGCAACAGGAAATCGATTCGAACGATAAGATTAAGATTCCACAAAATGCAGATTATTAATTTTTTAAAATGCAGAATATGAAAAATATCGAACATAAATTCCTTTTGTTTCTCTTTGCCTCCGTAATAGGTAGCGGGTTTTTTTCCTGCACAAAGGAAGGAGAAATTGTTGTCATTCCAAAGACACTATCTGAGTATATTGCTGAACAAACACCTTTCATCAATGCAGAGTTACCTGTTGTCAGAAATTGTACCGTCGGTTACGACAAAGGCAATTATTCTGTCTCCCTGAACAGTGTTACAGCAACATCCCTGGCATTGGTGAAAACTGCATATTTAACAGTTTTAAAAGCCGATTCGGCACTGATTATTTCACCAACTGTTAAAATCCCCCAGATTGTGGCAGCAAACCAGGCCCTTGGAACACCTGGCAAAGCATTCTGGACCGGCATCAACTTATGTGACAAACGGCCTCTCAATGATGCTGTTACAGCAGCAAATACCTTAAATGCAAGTGTTGTAGTCGGGACATCCCCGGGGAATGTCCCGGCAGAAGCCAAAACAGCATATACAGCTGCCATTAAAACTGCCACAACAACCAGGGACGCAACTACAACTACAATTGATCGTCAGGTGACAGAAGCAATTGATAAACTTAGAGCAAGTACTGCCACATTTAATTCAGCAATTATTAAATGATTCACCCGTTTCCCGGGTATAAATCCTGCGCTAAAGCAAAAATACTGTTAAAGACAGCTCCCTGTAAAACATCAAAATCACACGGAAAAGCCTTGTGATAAATAGATTTACAGGCTCAATACAAGACAGAACACCAGGAAGACTTACTTCAAAAAGATATTTACGACATTTTTTTGACGACCCAAAAGCCTGATAAAAAATTTTATAAATTGTATCTCAGTTAACAACCATCTTTTTATGTTAAGAAAATTTTATAGTCCCAAAATGAACCTGAGCCTGGCATTGATAGGCCTCGCTTCAATCCCTGTTTTTGCCGGCAACCCGAAGGATAAGGCTGCAAGACCAAATATCCTTTTTATTGCAGTAGATGATCTCAAACCTGTTGCAGGACCTTACGGCGACAAATTGGCAAAAACGCCCGGGATGGAACGGCTTGGCAAAGAAGGAATCGTTTTTCAGAGAAGTTACTGTCAGCAGGCTATTTGTGCAGCTACCAGGGCAAGTCTTATGATTGGAATGCATCCGGACAAAACCAGGATATGGGATCTTGTGACAGATTTCAGGCAGGTAAACCCGAATGTTGTTACAATGCCTCAATATTTCAAATCTATGGGCTATGAGACTGCAGCTACAGGAAAGATATTCCATAGTGGCAGTGCCGGACCGGGTCACGACGCACCCTCATGGAGTGTCCCCTACCGCGATCCGAAATGCAAGACCTATGTACTGTCTGATGCCACCAATGAAAGGGGCAAAGGAAAGGCTACCGAATGCGCTGATGTGCCGGATGATACTTACCACGACGGGAAAATGACAGGTGTTGCCATGCACCTGATGGACAGCCTGAGTAAAGGTGATAAACCATTTTTTCTTGCAGTAGGATTCCTGAAACCACATCTTCCTTTTGTATCACCAAAAAAATACTGGGACCTGTACAACAGAAATGATTTCCAGGTAGCGCCATTTCAGAAAAAGGCACTCAACAGTCCTGACATTGCTTACCATGTATCAGGAGAACTGAAAAGCTACACGGACATTCCGCAGTTTGACAGCTACTCTGAGAAAGAACTTGATCATCTGCCAGTCGACAAACAAAAGGAACTCCTGCATGGTTACTATGCCGCCATGTCCTACACCGATGCCCAGATAATGAAGCTGCTAAAAGAGCTTGACCGGCTGAAAATAAGGGAAAACACAATCATTGTTTTATGGGGCGACCACGGCTGGCACCTGGGAGACCACGGACTGTGGAACAAACACACCAATTTTGAACAGGCTACCCATACATTGCTCATGATGAGTGTTCCAGGCTCAAAGCCTGGGATCAGGCCCGTCACCTTGTGTGAATTCACCGATATATATCCGACACTGTGCGAGCTGATAAATGTACCGGTTCCGAAGCATCTTGATGGAATCAGCCTTGTTCCGGCCATCAAAAATCCGGATTCGTCAGTTCGGGAATATGCTTTCAGCCAGTATCCCCGTGAAAATGCCAAGGTAATGGGTTATAGTATCCGCACCGGTCGATTCCGTTATACTGAATGGATGAAGGACAGCTACAGAACAAATATGCCGTACGACAAGAAATATGTCATGGCCCGTGAAATGTACGATTATGAAAAAGACCCGCAGGAGACTGTAAGTATTGTTGATAAGCCCGAATACAGGAACGAACAGCAAAGTATGGAAAAACTGTTTGTTGAAACTATGCAGAAAGAAAATACGAGCTGTGCTGTTTATGGAGAAATTGCTGATTTTCAAACTCCTGTCGAGGTAGGAGCAGGAACAAAAAAAGCAAAGAAGATCAAGGTTAGAATTGAAAAATAGATACAGCACTTTTGCAAATACCAGGTTTAAAGGTGATAGTAATGCCCTGTGGCAGGGCATTACTATCCCTGGCTGCAGATTTTTACGTTAACCTATTAATTCACAGAAACAGGTGAGAATATTATTCCTTACATTGGTAGCTTTCATATCCGTTTTTGATTTCCCGTTTTCCCTGAATCTGCCAAAGGCAAATCTGGAAAAAGGAAAAACTGATTCAGTGGAAATTGACAACGAATATGTTAAAGTCCTGCGAAATTCGTCCGCCTTTTCTTCTGCAAATACACCGGGGTACGGGACCCGACTGATTGTCGCTATGTCAGAAACAAAAATCACAGGTGCCAAAGGGAACCTGACTCTTCAAAGGGGCATGGTAACCGTATTCTCTGCCAGGGAAGCATATCAGCCGTTATCCGGTGACTATTTTGAGATAGCCATCAAAACGGATCATCCTGTTGTAAAAGGTCCGGACCATTGGGTAGAGCCTCTCAAGAATACAGTCATTTACGAGGATGAACAATTCAGGGTATTTGAAGAAAGGCTGGCTCCTGGCGACACACGGGAACTTCATAGCCACGCCCAACGGGTGGTGGTCAGGCTCAATAACGTCCAGCTCACTGACCCTCGTACCAAACCTAACGGATCGCCCGGAGGTGGCATACAGGTTCCCAACACAGTCAGATTTGCAGAGCCGGTGGTGCATGTTGTTAAAAATCTAAGCAAGGATACGCCCTTGTTCAATATTGTCATAGAGTTTAAAGTGCCGGTTGCAGCAAAAGGGATTGCAGTCAACCGGATGATTCAAAAAAAACAGGTATCCAGCAAAAAATTGGCATGATTTTAAAATCATCTCCCGGGATGAAAATAATATCATGACAAAACCATTTGACATTTAAAAAACAAAGTTATAAAGCATGAAATACCCATTAACAAATTTCAAACCATCCGAGAATGAATATGTGGGTATGGCTTTGCTGATCCTCGATTCCATTGGGCCGTTAAAAGACAAAATATAAACAAATGAAAAAATCAGCCAAAATAACCGGATTGCATCTTTTGATGACCGGCTTGGCAACATTGCCTTCTATTGCACAAACAAGTCATGCTCCGACTAACAGACCCAACATCCTGTTCATCGCTGTTGATGACTTAAAACCAATCCTGGGCTGCTACGGAGATAAAATTATCAAAACCCCTAATATCGACAGGCTGGCCAAAAGAGGGACCATTTTCATGGGGAACTATTGCCAGCAGGCAGTTTGCGGTCCGACGCGTGCCAGTTTAATGACCGGAATGCGACCCGATAATACAAAAGTCTGGGACCTTAAAACCAAAATGCGCAATGTGAATCCCGGTATTCTCAGCCTGCCTCAGTATCTTATCAGCCAGGGGTATTCAACCCAGGGAATCGGTAAAATTTATGACCCCCGTTGTGTGGATGAGGATTTGGACCGGCCATCCTGGAGTGTGCCTTACTACAAGAAATCTGATAGTTATATTTCCAAAAAAACAGGAAGGCCGGAAGGTCAATACCAGGACCCTGTGACAAAGGCACAGTTTATCAGGTACACGGCCGAGGGAGAAGCAAAGGGTTTGAAAGGTAAAGAGCTGAATGACTTTGTGGCTAAATTTGTCAAACCATCCGTGGAATGTGCCGACGTTCCTGACAATGCTTACAACGATGGATCTAATGCGCTGTATGCCAAAGAGATCCTGACTAACCTTTCCAAAGAAGATAAACCATTTTTCTTTGCGGTAGGATTCAGCAAGCCTCACCTTCCGTTTGTTGCCCCGAAAAAGTACTGGGACCTCTACAAAAGGGACGAGATGCCCCTGGCACCCTTTCAGCAAAAAGCAAAAAACGGTCCGGAAATCGGCTATCACACGGCAGCTGAACTTCTGGCTTACACGGATATTCCGCCAATCGCCTCTTTCTCAGACCAGAAGGTCGGTATGGATCTGCCGGTTAACAAGCAAAAAGAGCTGATTCATGGTTATTATGCTGCCACCTCCTATACTGATGCCCAGGTGGGAATTCTCCTGGATGCAATAGATTCACTGGGACTTTCTCAAAACACTATCATTGTGCTGTGGGGTGATCACGGCTGGCACCTGGGCGACCATAACCTCTGGTGCAAACACACCAATTTCGAACAGGCGACCCATGCCCCTCTGCTGATTTCTGCCCCAGGAATCAAGCCTTCAAAGACAAAGTCACCTTCAGAATTTGTTGATATTTTCCCTACATTGTGTGATTTGACTGGAATAAAAATCCCTGGACACCTAGATGGTACCAGCCTTGTACCACTGATGACGGATCCGGAAGCGTCAGTCAAGGAATTTTCAGTCAGCCAGTACCCGCGTCCGGCCAATAAAATAGAAAATGCCAGGCTGGGATGGTCTGACGGCGAGTTTATGGGTTATTCGATCCGCACAAGACAATACAGGTACACCATTTGGGCCAAAGATACCTTCAGAAGTACCCAGCCATTCAAAAAAGAATTGGTGGTTGCCAGTGAACTATATGATTATGAGAAAGATCCCAATGAGACAGTTAATGTTGTCGATGATAAAAAATATGATTCTGTCACCAGGGATCTTAACAACAAAATGACGGTATTTCTGAATTCGCAGGCAAAAAATGTCAGCAAAAGACAATAAGCAGTGAATTACCAAAATTATATGACCAGGATAATGTTTATCAAATTGCTCACGCTATTGACCATGCTGTCTTTTCCCGGGCTAAACTATGCACAGAGAACGGTAAAAGTCACTGATTCCGGAAGAGATACATTCAGGGATTCCATTGTCCGGCAAGTAATTGCAATTGAGAAAGACAAGATTTTAAAAAGAGCAGACAAATTTCTGACTGAAGAGCCCCGTACGGTTACATCCGCATCCTCTCCGAGAAGCATGGGGGGGAAACATGATTTTTACTCCGAAGGTCCTTACTGGTGGCCGGACCCTGCCAATCCGGATGGCCCGTTTATCAGGCACGATGGTTTGAGATTCCCGGGACGCTTTAATGACCATGACAATGACCTCCGGATTTTCTCCTGGATCGCAGGGACCCACACCTCGGCATGGCTCATTACCGGGGACGAAAAATATGCCCTGGCAGCAATGAAACAAATAAAGGCATGGCTGGTGGATACCGCTACCATGATGAACCCAAACATGCTGTATGCTCAGGCAATCCGGGGAGTTAATACCGGGCGCGGAATCGGCATAATTGATGCGGTTCCTTTAATGGATGTGGCACAATCCGTAGTATTACTTGAAAAATCCTCGTCTGTCTCCAAAAAGGACATAGAAAATGTAAAGCAATGGTTCAGACAGTTTATTTCATGGCTTACCACCCATCCTTATGGTATCGATGAGATGAATGCAAAAAACAACCATGGTACCTGGTGGCATGCGCAAATAGCTTCCTATGCACGCTTGACAGGCGATGAAAAAACCCTGCAGTTGTGCCGTGACCGTTACATGAAGATATTATTGCCCGGACAGATGGCTTCCAACGGAAGCTATCCCGAGGAACTGGCAAGGACAAAGCCTTACTCCTATACCCTTTTCAACCTCGATGCTACTGCCTCTCTCACATGGATCCTCTCAGACAAGACACTGGATGTTTGGAACTACCAGCTCCGGGATGGGCGCGGACTGTGGAAAGGATTGAATTACATGCTCCCTTTTTTGAAGGACAAAACGAAATGGCAGGGAGGAAAAGATGTGAATCACTTTGACGAGCAGCCTGATGCAAGGCAATTTATGCTGCTTGCTGCACTGGCAGGTAATGACATAGAATGGTTTAAGTTATGGAAATTTCTGGCGGAGAAGAACAGCCGTGATGAAAGCCGTATCTCCCAGTCCTTGAAAAATCCGCTGATCTGGGTGGCAAAAAACAACAACAAATAATTAAAATATACTTTCAAAACCATGACTATCAAACAAATATCAAGAGGCACCACAGGTTATCTATGCCTGTCAGTTGCAGGTTTATGTTTGGGCTCACTGAACCTTGAAGGCCAGGTCAAACCCGCAAAAAAACCAAACGTCCTTGTTATTCTGAGCGACGATATTGGCTATTCGGATATTGGCTGCTTCGGGTCTGAAATCAATACCCCAAATATTGATAAACTGGCATACAACGGGATACGATTCACCCGGTTCTACAATACTGCAAGGTGCAGCCCCAGCCGTGCTTCCCTCCTGACAGGGGTTTACCCGCACCAGGCTGAAATGGGCCACTTGTCGTCCAACAATTATCCTGAACCGGGATACCACAATGACCTGAGCAAGAATGTTGTGACCATGGCCGAACTGTTCCAAAAAGCGGGTTATTCCACCTATATGACAGGCAAGTGGCACCTTGCAAAAGATATGACCGTCAATGGTGATCACAGCAACTGGCCCTGCCAGAGGGGCTTCGACAGGTATTTTGGCAACCTGAACGGATCTGCCAATTATTACGATCCCGGTACGCTGGTCAGTAACAATACTTTTGTCCCGCCGGGTAAAAATTTCTATTACACGGATGCCATCAGCGACACCACTGTTAAATTTATCCGGCAGCATCCCAAAGATAAGCCATTCTTTTTCTACGTGGCCTACACTGCAGCCCACTGGCCCCTGCATGCGCCCGAAAAAGAGATTCGCAAATACAAGGGGAAATTTGATGCTGGATGGGATGCGCTTCGTGTGCAACGCTTCAACAAACTTAAAAAACTTGGAATTATCAGCGATAAATGTGTTTTATCCGAGCGCACTGTCACCATTCCCGAATGGGAAAAAGAGCCGATGAAAGAATGGCAGTTAAGAAGGATGGAAGTTTATGCCGCCATGATTGATGTGATGGACCGGGGAATCGGACGAATCATCGGTGCACTGGAAGAGAAGGGAGAACTTGAAAATACTGTCGTATTCTACATGCAGGACAATGGCGGATGTGCTGAACCGCAAGGATCAGACAAGCCTGCCATGCCGCTCACAGATGAACAGAAAATACTGAAGCCTGCCTCCTACGACTCCATTAACCTAAATAAAAAGCCTACCTACACCCGCGACGGCAGGTTTGTAAGGGGTGGAAAGGGTGTCATGGCCGGGGATGCCGATACCTGGATGGCATACGGAGAAGAGTGGGCCAACGTGAGCAACACCCCATTCCGCCTGTACAAGCAGGTTGTTCATGAAGGCGGTATTGCCTCCCCGCTCATTGTATACTGGCCTTCCGGCATTAAAAACAAGGGAGTTTTGAACACCCAGCTCTCCCACCTCATCGATATCATGCCCACCTGCCTGGAAGTAGCCGGAATTTCCTATCCTAATGAATATAAAAGCAGAACTATTATTCCTTATGAGGGTAAGAGCCTGGTACCTGCCTTTTCGAACAAAAAGATAGAACGTGACTTTCTTTTCTGGGAACATCAGGGCAACAGGGCTTTGCGTGAAGGGGACTGGAAATTGGTGGCACGTGTCAAAGCCGGGATGAAATTTACCCCTGAAGACGAGAACAAATGGGAGTTATACAACCTGGAGCAGGATCCGTCAGAAACCATGGACCTTGCTTTAAAATTCCCGGAAAAACTGAAGGCAATGGGTGCAAAATGGGAGACTGAGGCATTGCGCACCATGGCAAAGCCCTGGCCCTGGAAAAAATAGAATGATTCCAAAAAATTGATAATCTGTGAACGGAAAACATTAACATATTGACAAATTATGACATACATGAAAAACATTAAACTCATTCGCACTGTAGGATTAGTTACCATGGGATTCCTTGCGGGGGCCGACCAGGTTCAGGCAACAGGTAATCAAAATGCCACGGGCAAAAATCCGACAAAACCCAACATTATTTTCATTCTGGCTGATGACCTTGGCATTGGTGATGTAGGATGCTATGGCGCTGATAATTACAAGACACCAAATATTGACAGGCTGGCAAGTATGGGAATGCGTTTCACCAATGCATACACGGCACCTTTGTGTGGTCCTTCAAGGGCAACCATTCTTACCGGACGGCATTTGTTCCGCAACGGGGCAACAAACCAGGATGCAACCGGGTTAATGAAGCCTGCCGTTGAGACCATGATGCCTTCTTACCTGAAAAAGGCCGGTTATGTTTCCACCTCAATCGGCAAATGGGGTCAGCTGCCGCTAAATCCTTCTGAATTTGGATTCGATGATTATCTCAAGTTCCAGGGGAGCGGTATTTACTGGAATACCCAGGATAAAGGAAAAACATATCTTGTAAACGGAACTGAAAAGAAATTACTTGACAAGGAATATATGCCCGATGTTATGCACAGGCACCTTGTCAACTTCATGAAACAGCACCAGAAGGATCCGTTTTATGTCTATTATTCGTTGTCTCATGTTCACACTGAGATATTACCAACCCCTGACACTAAAGCTGGAAGCAAAGATATTTATGCCGAGAACGTAGCATATATGGATAAACTTGTCGGACAGCTGATTACAGAATTAGAGCGACTCAAACTGAGTGACAACACAATTCTTGTTTTCTTTGGCGACAATGGCACCGCCGGAGGACGTGCCGACAGGGCAACAATCGGTGGAAGAAGACTGATCGGACAGAAAGGCTCTATGCTTGAAGGCGGTAGTCTTGAACCTATGATTGTTTATTGGCCGGGCGTAACACCCAAAGGCAAAGTATCAAATGACCTGATCAGTGCCACCGATTTCGTTCCCACATTTGCAGAAATTGCAGGAGTAAATCTCCCTGCGGACAAGATACTGGATGGCCAGAGTTTCAATGCGCAGCTCCACGGCAAAAAAGGGACACCCCGCACCTCAATATTCGTGCAACTTGCCAATAACTGGTATGTTCGAAATTCAGGCTGGAAACTCACCCAGTCCGCTGAATTGTTCGATATGAGCAAAGCACCGTTTGAAGAGATACCAGTGGCTGCAGATTCGAAAGATCCAAATGCCATTTCAGCAAGAAAATCACTCCAGGCAGAGCTTGACCGCCTAAATCCGGCTGGTGGAATCCGGGATACCGGGGACGGAACCGGACGGCATGCCAACAAGAAAAAAAATAAGCCTGTAAAATGAGAAGGTCTATCTTATTAGTCCTGGTACTGGCGGGATTGACTCTCACCGGAAAACCGCAGGCTGAAACCACTAAAAGCATCAGGCTCAACGACAACTGGAAATTCCTGAAAAGTGACCTGGGAGGTATCTGGGAAGCTGTAAGGCCCGTAAAGGAAGGGAATCCGGAAAGTGTTCCTCTTTGGGAAAATGTTACCCTGCCACATTGCTTCAACGCGGCCGATGCTGTTGATCCTGATGTGAACTATTACCAGGGTCCGGGATGGTACACCGGCCAGGTTGCCATCAGAAATCCTTATCCCGGGGGCCGTACTCTCCTCCATTTCGAGGGTGCCGGACAAAAAACTGAGGTTTATGTCTTTACCACCCGGGTTGGCAGCCATATTGGAGGTTACGACGAGTGGAGTGTGGACATTACCGATGCCGTGGACAATTTTCTTAAAGACAGGAAGAGTGCAGACCAGTTCAAGGGGAAAATACCTG